>JAYSYZ010000240.1:0-7956 GCA_043727195.1 Paracoccaceae bacterium | reverse complement strand
TCGGGTTGTGCCGTGAAATCCGCTTGAAGGAGGGTCGCGCGGGCGGCGTCCGGTCTGGCGGTCAAACACACGTCAACTTCGGCCACGTCCGACGGGCACGACTGTTCGTTGCCCGCAAAGGTGGGCATTGGAACGCAAAGCAGGGCTGCGACGGCGATCAGCCATCGTCGGCGCGTCGTTCCGGTGTGTGGCGTACGACCGATGCTCATAAATATCCCCTTTTCCGGTGGCGTACCGGCGTTATGACCGTCAAAAACGCAGATTGTCCGCAACCCTGCCCTAATTTTGCCATTGATGGATTCGAGCATGCACGGAAGAGTTGTGGAGGAGAAGTAACGATATGTTGGCCATTCTGCTGATCTTCTCGATCCTGTGCGGTGCAGTTGCCGCCGGTGCGACCCAGATGCTGGGCCTTCCGGTCTGGACATCCATCCTTGGCTATTCGTTCGGCGGTGCCTTCGGTCTGTTGTGCCCCGCCGTCTTGCTGAGCCTTGAGGGGAGCCGCCCGCAATTTTCGTCGAGGCTCGCCGCCGTCACACGGCAAACCGGTCCGCTTTGAAATTTCGGACCGTGCCGTGATCGGCAAGATTCCGTAAACTTTTGGTCGATAGGCTAAGCCAAGTTCCGCCAACACCGTCAGCAGCGGCGTCCTGCTACCTGCAGCCTGCCACTTAAGAACTCGACGGTCAGTATTTTGAAGGCTACACGAAATAGTCGGCGTCAAAACGGGGCCGATCGAGGGGAATGAGATGGTCCTTGGGCTGCTTCTCATGGCGATGGTTTCGGGTGCCGCTGTGGCGGTGGCGCTTCTGTCGTCGTCTTCGCCGCTCTGGGTTGCGTTGATTGCCTATTCGGTCACCGGAACGATCGTCATGTTGTTTGGGATAGCTGCGATCAATCTGCTGAACCGGATGCGTTCCGTCGTGTTACCGATGCACTCTCACCGTCCCGTGCAACGCATCACGACGCCGACGGTTGCGACCAGCACCTTGACATCCATGGCGAATGACAACTTGCGTTCGTAATCGGCGTCAAACTCGGCCCGTTGCGCAAAGGTCGACGTGTTCCGCTCCGATATTTGCCACAGGCCCGTCAGACCCGGCCGCATCAGGTAATAGGCACTGCCAGGATAAAGGGCCCGTTGTTCCGGCATCATCGGACGAGGGCCAACAAGGCTCATGTCGCCCTTGAGCACGTTCCAAAGCTGTGGAAGTTCGTCCAGCGACGTTTTCCGCAGGAAATGACCAAGTTGGGTGATGCGCGGATCGTATTTCAGCTTCTGGAATGCGTCCCATTCCCGCCGCGCCGATTCGTCGGATGCCAGATGCTCGTTCAAACGGGCGTTGGCGTCGGGGACCATGGTCCGCAACTTCCAAAGCGTGAAGATCTGCCCGCCGCGGCCCAGCCGATCCTGCCGATAGAACGGAGACTGGCCCTTAGCCGCGATCAGCGCGGCCAGAATGAGGATCGTTGGGACGATGATCGGCAGGGCAAACACAACCAGAAGGATATCCAGGCCGCGCTTCACGCCATAGCGATACATCCAGTCCTGACGAGGCAAGCCCCACCAATCCCGCTTGTCGACCATCGATTGATTGAAATCCGAGGGACCAACCTTAATGCGCAAACCCATCTGCGACGCCTCCAGCAAGGGATACCATCTAATCGCTCAAGACCCCCGACACCGGGGGTAAGACATTTACTCAAATGCGAGTCGACGACCGTCCCTTGTCCCGATAGGCATTCCGCAGACTTTAACATCAGAAATTCCGGTGAGCAATGATCAGGCTCGGCGCACCGTCCGCTAAAATGGTTATTTCTCATTGGCTTACACGTTAGGGTTGTGTAGATATTCCGGCGCGCGGACAGCAAGTCGTGGTCAATATCTATCCGGAATTACTCGCTTAATCTGGGCAAAGTTGTCACAAATGCCTTTTTCCTGCCAGATTTCAACCTGCTCGCGGCGAATGTTGACTCACCGACCGCACGACAAATCAATACTTGGCGGTCACACCTCCGCGAGGACGTGACGTTCGGTCGCAGGGCATTGTCATAGACCCGGAAACGATGAATTTTTTGTTAACATGTAATTTTGCGTCGGCAGGATAGGGATTAGTGCGAAATATCCGGTTGACGGGATGATTAGACGCCAGGCGAGTGATTCGGTCAGGTATTTTTGCTGGCGTCCGGGTGATCCGTCGACCAAGCTTGGAGTGCTGCGGTGAGGACGAGCAACGGGCCGGGCAGCTCCAGCAGCCAGTTCCACCGCAAACCCAAGGCCCGGCTGTTGATCAGCGCATCGACCTGATGAAAGCTGATCGCCCTGACCCCGACAAACACACCGACGAACGCCAGACCGACGATGGCGAGGCTGGTCCGCGCCAGCGTTCCGCGCATCAGCAACCCGATTCCGACCAGTGCCGCAACGCCGCCCAGCAGCAGGGCGGTTACAAAGCGGCGTTGAACGACGCCCCTCACGTCATACCAGCCCTGTTCCACCGCCACGCATCGGCCGAGAGCGGTCAGAAGTGATTGCAGATCAAGTTGCTTGTTGATCGCAAGCAGTAGAAGGAAAGTCGCTGCCGTCGACCAGAACATGCGTTCCCGCGAATGGCTGGATGCGGGAAAGGCGCCGCGCATGGCCACCAGGGCGCAAGCCACGGCCGCGATGAAATAGACCACAACGGTCGCCCAACCCACGAAATGCGGATCGCCAAGGCCCAGGCTCCACCGGCCGAAGGTACACGGAATAAGCTGGAACATCGTCCTGTCTACCTGCCCGCTGCGTGTCAGGCCCAGCCCCGCCGGTTGTACCAGCTTAGCAGCCGGCGACGGGTTTCGCGCAGTCGCCAGCGCAGGCCCGAAGGTCTGATAACCTCGGCTGCAGGAAAGATGATCCGCTGCAATGCGTCTGGTCGGACTGGCGTTGCCAGCGAGGTGCGCTTTGGGTGATAGGGCAGAAAACACTCTGTCGAGGGCCAGGAATAGTCCTCGTACCAGGTCCAGCAGCCGGTGCGGATGTAAATGCGGCTCAACTCTTCGGCCAGCAGGCGATCCGTCGCAAGCGGCAGTGTTGGTTGACCGAAATCGCGGAGGTTGTGCTTCATCAATGCTTCGGACTTGTCCGCAAAGTAGCCGGGAACCCAGATCTGCAAATCAAGCTCGTCAGCCAAGGCCGCGACGGCACGAAAAAGCTGGACATGGTCTTCGTGGCCATATTCCCCCCAAGGGCTGTGCACGACGACGTTCCGCATTCCCTGCAGACGCGTTGCAAGCTGGGTCTTGAGCAAGTTGAATTGGTCCTGATGACGCGTCGCATCGAAACTCGCAAGCGTGCCAAGCCCGGCATGCAGGTGCAGACCGTACCGGGTTTCCTTTGGATAGGGCCAGGAGGCGCTGTCAAACGTCCCGGTTTCAACTATCTCTAGCCAGTCAAGGCTGCTCAGCGGAAAGGCTGCCATGGCTGCCCGCCGCCCCGATGACAAAGCCCGATTGCACGGCAGATCGCCGTAGACGAGGATGATCCGCTCTGCGCGCCGCAGGACCGAACTTGCCCACAGGACCTCGTCATCCGGATGGGCCATCACCACAGCCAGCTTGTCGAATATATCCCGCTCGGCCATCCGGTCTTCCCTCGCCGCCCATCAGACTTCCAGCATCAGACTGGCATGCATTCTGCAAAGCCAACTGGCAGCTAGCAATAGGGCACGTCCATTCGGTTTCGCAAGGCCCGATGCATTGAACAAGCGGTGGTCAATTTTGGATCAGGCGGTGGGCGAAATCACGCCGTTGTTCAGCCCTTTGCCCCCTGACCACGCGAATAGACGTCTTCATAGCGGATAATGTCATCCTCGCCGAGATAGGCGCCGGTCTGCACCTCGATCAGCACCACGGGAACCTTGCCGGGATTGGCCAACCGGTGAACCGCGCCAAGCGGCACGTAGATTGACTGGTTCTCGGTCAACAGCCGGACATCGCCGTCAACCGTGACCTGTGCTGTCCCGGAAACGACGATCCAGTGTTCGGCGCGGTGGACGTGGCTTTGCAGGCTAAGCGATGCGCCGGGATGCACCACGATGCGCTTGACCTGAAACCGGTCTGCAAGCGCCAAAGTTTCGAACCAGCCCCAAGGCCGGTGGTCGCGGGGAAAGACCTCCGCCTGCCTGACCGCATTCGCCTTCAACAGCGCCACCGCCTCTTTCACCTCCTGCACGCGGGATCTGTCAGCAACCAGAACGGCATCCGGCATGGCCACGACAACCATGTCGGTAAGGCCGATGGCGACAAGGTGCAGGCCGTCCGATTCGGATCGCAAAAGGCTGCGGTCACAGTCGATCTGCGTCACCGCCCCGTGCGTGACAGTGTCGCCTGCTGCCAAGCCTTGCGGCGATTCGCGCCAGACGGCATTCCAGTCGCCCAGATCCGACCATGCAGAGTTGAACGGCACCACCTCCAGATTGTCGGCCCGCTCCATCACCGCATAATCGATCGAGATATTGCGTGCCTTTGCCCAAGGTTCAGCCGCCAGCCGCAGAAAGCCCAAATCGGCGCGCGCGGACCGGACCGCTTCGGTCACCGGGGCGATCAGATCGGGCGCATGGTGCTGAAACGCGGCGCTGAGGGTGCCGATGGACATCAGGAATATCCCTGAATTCCACAGATACTTTCCGTCGGCCAGCATCGCCTCTGCGCGCGCGCTATCGGGTTTCTCGACAAACCGCACCAGCGGGTGGGGCGTGGCATCACGCGGCACGGCGGAAAGTTCCAGCCAGCCATAGCCCGTCTCGGCGCGGTCGGGGTGGATGCCGAAGGTGACGATCCGTCCGGCCCTGGCGCGCGGGATGCCGATGGCCACTGCCGCACAAAAGGCAGCAGCGTCGGGAATCTCATGATCGGTCGGCATCACCAGCATCAGCGCGTCGGAATCGGATGTCGCGAGATGCAGCGCCGCCGCGAGGATGGCGGGGGCCGTGTTGCGGGCGTCCGGCTCGATCAGAATGGCGCCGGGGTCAACGCCTACTCCTGCTAACTGTTCGGCCACTATAAAGCGGAACTCGGAGTTGGTGATCACCAGCGGCGGTGCAACGTCGGCGACGCCGTTCATCCGCGCCGCCGCCGCCTGAAACAGCGTGTCAGACCCGGTCAGCGGCACGAATTGCTTGGGAAAGCTTTTGCGCGACAGTGGCCAGAGACGGGTCCCTGAGCCGCCGCAAAGGAGGACCGGATGAAGCATTGCCATGACCTGTCAATCTCCGCACTTCGGACGAAGCCCCCGAGGGAGAGGCAGTCAGACCTAGTCTTGCGGGAAGAGGTCGACATTACAAGGCGTGAAAGCCGCGCCATCGTATGTCCACGACAATGCGGTATTGCGCGTGATCAGAAATCCAGATGCTCGACGCTAAGGGCGTTGGCCTGAATGAACTCCCGTCTTGGTTCGACGACATCCCCCATCAGTTTAGTGAAGATGTCGTCCGCCTCGGCCAGATCGTCGACCTTGACCTGCAGAAGCGTCCGCGCCTCAGGATCCAGCGTGGTTTCCCAAAGCTGTTCGGGGTTCATCTCGCCCAGCCCCTTGTAACGCTGCAGGCTGAGGCCCTTTTCGCCCTCGGCCAGCACGGATTTCAGCAGGTCGATCGGGCCGTGGACCGGCTGGTCGCGGTCCTTCCGCCCCAGACGGCCGGGTTCGCGGTAAACATCTCGGTGCGCTCCGGCGACGGTCGATAGACGGCGCGCCTCGCCTGACCGCAGCACTGCGCCGTCAAGGGTGCGAAGCTCTTCGACGCCGCGCAGGATGCGGCTGAGACGGATGCCGTGGTCCTGAGTGATCCGCCCGGTCCAGCCGCGTTCATACTCGGCGGCGACAAGGTTCAGCCGCCTCGCAACAGTATCGGCAACGGCCTGCAGATCGGCGTCGGCACTGCCGGGATCAAATGCCCCGGCAAGGGCGGCCTGTTCCAGGATCTGACGCGGGTAATGCGTCGGGAAGGCGTCCAGCACCCGGCGAAACTGACGCGCGCCATCAAGAACGCGGGCCAGATCGTTGCCGGCGATTTCAGTGCCATCTGCAAGGCGCAGGACGGCGCCTTCCAGGCCCATCTCGATCAGATAATCCTCAAGCGCCGGCTGGTCCTTGAGGTAGACCTCGGATTTGCCGCGCGCCACTTTGTAAAGCGGCGGCTGGGCGATATAAAGATAGCCGCCGTCGATCAGTTGCGGCATTTGCCGGAAGAAGAAGGTCAGCAACAGCGTGCGGATATGCGCGCCATCCACGTCGGCGTCGGTCATGATCACGACCTTGTGGTAGCGCAGTTTCTTGATGTCGAACTCATCGCGCCCGATACCGGTGCCAAGCGCGGTGATCAGGGTGCCGATCTCCTGGCTGCCGAGCATCCGGTCAAAGCGGGCGCGTTCGACGTTCAGGATCTTGCCGCGCAGGGGCAGCACGGCCTGATTGGCGCGGGAGCGGCCCTGCTTGGCCGAGCCACCGGCAGAATCACCCTCGACCAGAAAGATTTCGGATTTCGCCGGGTCGCGTTCCTGACAGTCGGCGAGTTTGCCAGGCAGCGATGCCACGTCAAGCGCGGTCTTGCGACGGGTCAGTTCGCGGGCCTTGCGGGCAGCCTCTCGGGCCAGCGCCGCCTCGATGATCTTGCCGACGATACCGCGCGCCGGGCCGGGATTTTCTTCGAACCATTCCGCCAGCTTTTCGTTGACCAGATTTTCGACGGCGGGGCGCACTTCGGAGGAAACCAGCTTGTCCTTGGTCTGCGAAGAGAACTTCGGGTCGGGCACCTTGACGGACAGAACGCAGGTCAGCCCCTCGCGCGCGTCATCGCCGGTGAAATCGATCTTCTCGCGTTTCGCGATGCCAGAGGTCTGGGCATACGAATTGATCGTACGGGTCAGCGCGCCACGAAACCCGGCGAGATGGGTGCCGCCATCGCGTTGCGGGATATTGTTTGTGAACGGAAGTACCATTTCATTATAGCTGTCGTTCCACCACATTGCCACTTCCACCACGATTCCGCTGCGTTCCCCGATCATGTAGATCGGTTCGGCGATGACGGCCTGTTTGGAGCGATCGAGGTATTTGACAAATTCCTTCACACCGCCCTCGTAGAAAAGTTCGGTCTTCAGGGGTTCGGCGTGGCGTTCGTCTTCCAGAATGATCCGTACGCCAGAGTTCAGGAACGCCAGTTCCCGCAGCCGGTTTTCCAGCGTCTTGAACTGATAATCAAGGTTTGAGAACGTTCCTTCGGGAATGTTCGTACGCGCCGCCGCAAGAAAACGCACCTCTGTGCCGCGCATACCCGGCGCCGGCCCGACCTCGTGGACATGCACCACACAGTCGCCGTGCTCAAACCGGGCGCGATATTCCATATCGTTGCGCCAGACGGTCAGTTCCAGCCATTCCGACAAGGCATTGACCACCGAAACGCCAACACCGTGCAGGCCGCCAGAGACCTTGTAAGCGTTGCCGCTGTCATCGGTATTGTTGAATTTTCCGCCTGCGTGCAGCTGGGTCATGATGACTTCGGCTGCGGAAACACCCTCTTCCTGATGGATGTCGACCGGGATGCCGCGGCCGTTGTCACGCACCGAAACCGAGTCATCGGCGTGGATTTTCACGCTGACGGCGGTGGCGTGACCGGCCAGCGCTTCGTCGATGCCGTTGTCGACAACCTCATAAACCATGTGGTGCAGGCCCGAGCCATCATCGGTATCACCGATATACATGCCGGGGCGCTTGCGAACCGCCTCTAAACCCTTGAGAACTTTAATGGAATCGGCGCCGTATTCTTGCGGCTTCTTGGGCTGTTCAGCCATGCGTCGGGAACCCCTGTCGTTACGCGCGATTTATAGCGGTTCGGGCGAGGATTGTCACCCCTAGGACACAAGATTTGGTGGTCAGGTGAAGGGAATAGCGCAGCCCACGCCCAGCAGCAGGAGGCCCGA
>JAYSYZ010000239.1:0-8069 GCA_043727195.1 Paracoccaceae bacterium | reverse complement strand
TGTTCATGTGCACTGCCGGGGCATGCGGGTTGACCATATGCGCCACGAGACTGATGCCGCTGGCCCAGAAACGCGGGTCCTCGGCCATCCCCGGCACGCCGCGCGCCGCCATCGCCTTTTGCGCCCGCTCGCCCAGCAGGCCGTGCACTTCGGATACGTTGACCCCCACCTTCTCGAACACGCGCCCGCCGCGCAGCACGCTCATCAGCCCGCCGCCGCCATCGGCCCGCACCGTCGGCGTCACCTCGAACCGGCCCGGCACCCCCGTACCGTCGCGATCCTCCAGCGCCTCGAACGCCGTGACGATCCGGTCGCGCAAGGTGCGGAACCACGCGGCGGCGCGGGTCTTGCGGCTGTCGTACGGATCGGTCATCGTGATGTCTCCCCCAAGCTGGCAGGCCCGTACCTAGCACCCCGGCGCGCGCCTTTCCAACAGCACTTTTGGCCCCCGCCCCCGGCAGAAAGCGAAGCGCTGATGAACCGCCTGATCCTTGCCGCGCCATTTGTCCTCGTCGCCTGCGGTACGCCGCAGGAACAATGCATCACCCGCAACACCCGCGACCTGCGCATCGTCGACCGGCTGATCAGCGAAACGCAAGCCAACCTCGACCGGGGCTATGCGTACGAAGCGGTCAGCGTCTCGACCCCGACCTGGGTCACCTGTGATACGCCCCGCCTGCCGGTGGCAGGGGTCAGGCCACCACCCCGGCTTTGCTTTGAGGATGTGGCGCAGACGGTAACCCGGCCCAAGGCCATCGACCTGGCAGATGAGGCGCGAAAGCTGGAGGGGTTGCAGGCAAAGCGCCGTCAACTGGCCGGTGCGGCCGAAGCGGTCATTGCCCGGTGCAAGGTTGAATATCCCGGGTGATCAGTGCGCCGGCGCCGAAACCGCGTCGATCAGGCTGCGCCCGCCATCCACGGTGATCACCTGCCCGGTAATGAATCCCGCCGCATCCGAGGCGAGGAACTGCACCGCTTCGGCAACCTCTGCCGGGGCGGCGATCCGGTTAAGCGGCGTGCCGTCTTCGATGTGCGTGCGAAAATCCGGGTTGTCCCTCAGCGCGGTCTGCAGGCTGGCGCTCATCACGCTGCCAAAGGCCACTGCGTTCACCCGGATGCCCTTGGGTGCCAGTGCCACCGCCATCGACCGCGTCATCTGATCCACCGCCGCCGACGCGATGGAATATCCCAACAGTTCCGCCCGCGTATGCTGCGCCACGATGGAAGAGATGTTGATGATCGTGCCCAGGATCGTGCCCGCCTCCACCTCGGCGCGCGCGCCGTGCTGGATCATCCGCCTGGCCGTCATCTGCGTCATGCGCAGCGCGGTCAGCACATTCTGCTGCCACAGATCCTCGACCCCGTCAGCGTAGGGGTTCAGCACCTCCGACACCAGCATCTTGCGGCTGGCGTTCACCAGAATATCCACCCGGTCAAACGCATCCACCGTCGCCGACAACAGATTGGCGATGGTCAGCTTTTCCGTCAGATCGCCCGCAAACATCCGGATCTGGCCTTCGGCGCGGGCCTCGCCACCGACCTCATTCTCCAGCCGCGTCTCGTCGATGTCGGCAAACATCACATTGGCGCCCTTGTCGACCAGATGCCGCGCGATGGCGAGGCCAAGGCCATTGGCGGCACCCGTCACGATGGCGGTCTTGCCGGTCACGGAAAAGGACATCAGGTCGCTCCAGAAATGATCACGGTTTCGCCCGTCGCGGCTTTCTGGCGCGGATCACCCGGAAGGCACCATCGCCGCCCATCTCCTCCACCTCCAGAAAGGCCTCCGCCAGCACGGCATCATAGGGCAGGTGCCGGTTTGCCACCAGCCACAGCACCCCGTCAGGCGCAAGCATCCGCCGCGCAGCGCGGATAAAGGCGGCACCGAGGCCGGGATCGGCGTCGCGCCCGGTGTGAAAGGGCGGGTTGCAAACGACGGTTTCCACAAGGTTCTCCGGCCGGAACGTGGTGGCATCGGCCCAGTGAAACCGCGCCCTTTCATCGGTGAGATTCACCCGCGCGCAGGCCAGTGCCGCTGCATCCGCCTCGATCACTTCAAGCCGCTTGACACCCTCGCGCGCCAGCACGGCACGGGCAAGATACCCCCAGCCCGCGCCCAGATCGGCCACCTTCGGCCCCAGCCTGGCAGGCAAAGCCTGTGCCAGCAGCACCGACCCGCGATCCGGCCCGTCTGCCGAGAAAACCCCGGGCAAGGTCTGAAACCCAGCCGCGATGATCGTCGGGCGCGCCGCCCAATCCTCCAGCCCCGGCCCGGCCGGGAATGTGGCAAGCTTGCCATGCGCCTTCGACAGACTGTCCGACAGCGTGACACGCGCGCGCAAATCCTTCAGCACGGCATCGACCCCGTCGGTCTTTTGCCCGTCCAGCGCGATCACGCCGCCGGGCACCACCTCTGCCGCCGCCTGCGCGATCAGCGCCCGCGCCTCGGCCTTGGCGCGGGGCAGGCAGACGATGGCCGCCGCATAGGGCGGTGCCGGCTCCACCGCGAACCGCTGCGCAAAATGATCGTGATCCGGCCGGAACCCGGTCAGAACGACAACGCGCCCGGCTGGCAGATCGGACAGATCGTCGCCGACACGGGGCCGGTAAACCGCAACCCACCCCGCGGGCGGCAGGGTCAGCGCGCCAATTTCCAGCGCCATGGTCAAACGGGCAGATCGCATGGGCGGGGCCGGCGGCCCCCTATTCCTTTTCCATCGCGTGACAACGCGTAGCAACCGACTTGTGGCAACGCGTAGCAACCGACTTGTGGCAACGCATCACAATCGACTTGTGGCAGCGCATCACTCTTTTTCCATCGTGCATTGCAACGGATGCTGATGGCGGCGCGCGAAATCCATCACCTGTGCCACCTTGGTTTCTGCCACCTCAAAGGAAAACACGCCGACAACAGCCAGCCCCTTCTTGTGAACGGTCAGCATGATGTCAAAGGCCTGCGCATGGTTCAGCCCGAAGAACCGTTCCAGGACATGCACGACGAATTCCATCGGCGTGTAATCGTCGTTCAGCAGCATCACCTTGTACAGGGGTGGCCGTTCGGTCCTGGTTTTCGTCTTGGTCAGGATCGACGTGTCATCGCCCGGACCATCCGTCTTGCCAGACATCATCAAAGGGCGTTGCGACACGGGATTGCGGCTCCGTCAGGGTGGATTCGGGTCAAGCAGTGATGCTCCTAATATAGCCGGTTTTACCGGAACGAAAAGGGGCGCGCTGCGGGGCCTTGCGCAGGGCCCGCGCCAGAGCCACAACTTCCCTGACCGGAGGCGCCATGCTTACCACCATCGGGTTTGATGCGGACGACACGCTGTGGCAGAATGAGGCGTTCTTCCGCCTGACCCAGGACCGTTTTGCCACCCTTTTGGCCGATCACGCCGAACCCGCGCATCTGCACGACCGTCTGCTGGCCGCCGAACGCCGCAACATCGGCCATTATGGCTTTGGCGTCAAAGGCTTCACCCTGTCGATGATCGAAACCGCCATCGAAGTGACCGAAGGCCGCGTTCCCACCACCGTCATCGCCGAACTGATCGCTGCGGGGCGCGAGATGCTGGAACATCCCATCGACCTATTGCCGCATGCCCGCGCCACGGTTACAGATCTTGCCGCGCGCTTTCGCGTTATCCTGATCACCAAGGGCGATCTTCTGGATCAGGAACGCAAGCTGGCGCAATCCGGCCTTGGCGATCTGTTCCACGGGGTAGAGATTGTGTCGCACAAGACCCCCGCCGCCTATGCCGCGATCTTCGCCCGGCACGGGACCGGGGCCGATCAGGCGATGATGGTCGGCAACTCGCTGAAGTCCGATGTGATCCCGGCGCTTGCCGCTGGCAGCTGGGGCGTACATGTCCCGCATGGGCTGACCTGGGCGCTGGAACTGGCCGACGCGCCTGCCGATCATCGGCGGTTTCATGCCCTGCCGGATCTTGGCGCGCTGCCTGCGCTTGTCGACAGTGTGGCCTGACCGCTACAGATAGCGGCGTGCAAAGGCCCGCGAGCAAGATGTGCCACAGGGCAAAGGGTAACTGAAGCATCTTTGCCACCGGATGAAGTCCTACCTCAAAGTCATTGTAATTTGTGGGTTTTCGGATTGGATCGCCTGTGCTAGCTTTTCGATGAGGCAGAAAATCGACACCGGGAATCCGGGTCTGACAGGCAAAGGGAACGGCGACGTGGCATCGCTTCTCGGGCGGATCATCCGCACAGCAATCGTTGTATTCGCGGCATCTGCCGTTCTGTCGACATCACTGCTGCAGGCAGCACCCTACGCCGCCATCGTGATCGACGCCCGCACCGGCGAGGTGTTGTTTGAAAAGAACGCCGACGCCCGGCTGAACCCGGCCTCGCTGACCAAGATGATGACCCTTTACATCGCCTTTCAGGAGATCGAGGCCGGTCGCCTGTCGCTTGACACCACGGTCACGGTCACCAAGACCGCCGCCTCGCAGCCGCCTTCGCGGCTTGGCCTGAAACCGGGGCAGAAGATCGCCCTGCGCTACCTGATCCGCGCCGCAGCGGTGAAATCCGCCAACGATGCAGCCTCTGCCATCGGCGATCACATCGGCGGCGATCAGGCGGCCTTTGCCAAACGGATGACCCGCACCGCCAAGCAACTGGGCATGACCAACACCACCTTCCGCAACGCCAATGGCCTGACGGCGGATGGCCACCTGTCCTCGGCCCGCGACATGACCACGCTGGGGCGGCATCTGTTCTACGATTTTCCCCAGTTTTACAACATCTTCTCGCGCCGCACTGCCGATGCGGGCATGGCCACCGTGCGCAACACCAATTCGCGCTTTCTTGACGGCTATGAAGGTGCCGATGGCATCAAGACCGGCTACACCTCTGCCGCCGGGTTCAACCTGACCGCCTCGGCCCAGCGCGGCAACAAGCGCATCATCGCCACGGTGTTCGGCGGTACCTCGACCGTGGCCCGCAACGCCAAGATGGCGGAATTGATGGACATCGGCTTTGGCGCGGCCCGCAACAAGGTGCGCGAACAGCCACCCGAAGCACCCGCTTTGCCGGATGACGCCCTGATCGCCTCTGCCGCGACCGCGACGAAACCCGATATCGACGATCTGGATGCCGAAGGCGGCTCTGCCAAGACTGTCAGGGTTTCTGGCACGGTCAAAGTCTCGCCCCGACCCAGAGCCCGCCCCGTTGTCGCCGAAGTGCCGGGTGACGTTGCCGTGGCCATGGCCGCCGGGATTGCGGGTGCGCTGGCCGAAGCGACCGCCGAACCTGCGCCCGAGGGTACGCTGGAGTTTCAGGCGGACACCCTCGCCAGCGCAACTGCAACAGCAGCGCCGGTGCCGGATGACACGGCCCTCGCCTCTGCGACGGCCGAGGCGTTGCCGGACGCGATGCCAGAAGTTGTGCCAGAAGCTGTGCCCGAAACTTTGCCCGAAACTTTGCCCGAAACCTTCGCAGATGCCGCCCCCGCCGGCACGTTTGAGGCGCAGGCCGCCGCCCTTGCCGCTGGCCTTGCGCCCGCCGAAACGCCAGCCTTGCCCGCGACAGCCAGCGATATAGCCCCCGCCACCCAGCCCGATGCGGCACTTGCCAGGGTCAAGCCCAAGGCCCGCGTGGCTGCCGAAGTCCCTGTCGAAGACGCTCCCGCCGAAGCCGCCGTTGCGGCGATTGACATGGCACCGCAGCCGGAACTGGTCGCGTCAGCCGCGCCTGAAATGGTCGTCACCGACACGGGTGAAGTGGAAACCTTGCGCGCCACTGCGGATGTGGCAGTGATCGCCGATCCCATGCCCGAAGTCACCAGCGTCGAAACCGTTGCAGGCGCAGTCAGGGTCACCCCCGAGACCGAGGTCGCCCTGGCGGCCGTGGCCCCACGCAAAGCGCCGATCTTCGACACTGTCGAGGGTGCCGCCGAAACCCCCGCCGCGCCCGAACCAGAGGTGGTCATCGTCATGTCTACCTCGGGCGGTCGGCATTTCGGGGTAAATGTCGGCAACTTCCCGTCGCGGTATGACGCGGAACGCGCGCTGTTGAAAACCGCGCTTGCAGAAAGCGCCACTCTGAACGACGGCCTGCGCAAGATCACCCAGAAGGGCGGCGCCTGGCATGCGAATTTCATGGGGCTTTCCGAAGATCAGGCCAATCTTGCCTGCCGCCGCCTGAAGGCCCGCGCCATTCCTTGCGAAACCTTGGGCAGCTGACGTGACCGTCCTGGTCTTTCCCGCCATGCCCACCGTCACCCTGCCCATCACCGGCCGGCCCGAACGCTTTCCCGTGCGCCGCATCTTTTGCGTCGGGCGCAACTATGCCGAACACACGCGTGAAATGGGGGGTGATCCGGGCGCGGAACCGCCGTTCTTCTTCACCAAACCCGCCGATGCCGTGGTCGAAAGTGGCAGCCGCATTCCTTATCCCCCCGCCACCGCCAACCTGCACCACGAGGCGGAACTGGTGGTGGCCATCGGCCGCGCCGGTGCCATGGTAGCCGAGGCGGATGCCGCCCAGATGATCTGGGGCCATGCCGCCGGCAACGATCTGACCCGCCGCGATCTGCAGACCGAAGCGAAGGCCTCGCGCCGGCCCTGGGACATGGCAAAGGGCTTTGACAAATCCGCCGTTGTCGGCCCGATCCGGCCCGGTCCGATCGCCGACGCCGCCATCCGCTGCACCGTCGGCGGCACCCAGCGCCAGTCCGCCAGGCTTTCCGACATGATCTGGCCCGTGCCCTCGATCATCGCCGCCCTTTCGCGTCTTGTCACGCTGTCGGCAGGCGACCTGATCTTCACCGGAACGCCCGCAGGCGTCGGCCCGCTTAGCCCCGGTGACACCTGCACAGTCGGGATCGAAGGCCTTGCCCCCGCAACCATCACCATCGTCTGAGCCCCGGCGCCCGGGCGTGATCGACAAGGTTATCCGCCTATGGCCGCATTGACCTCGATCAATGCCAGACGCCTGCGGTTGTGGTAGGATAGGTCAGACGATCACCGAAAGGATGCATCATGGCCTACAAATCCCTGCTCACCATCGCCACCTCTGCCGAGGGTGTGCTGGCGGCGGTCACCGCTGCCGCACAGATCGCCCTTCGGACCGATGCCCATCTTGATGTGCTGGCCCTGGGGGTCGACCGCACGCAGGTTGGATTTTCCTATGTCGGCTCGGGTGCGGTGATCATTGCCGCTGCAATGGACCGCGCCGAGGACGACGCCCGCGCCATTGAAAAGGCGGTAACCGCCGCACTCGCCGCGCAGCCACCCGGCTTGCGGGTGGCGGTGGACACCGCCGTCGCCCAGCTTGGCGCGCTGACCGACGTGGTCGCCGCCCGCGCCCGCTACGCCGATCTGGTGGTCCTGCGGCGGCCCTACGGCACAGGCCGCGGGATCGAGGATGAGGCGGTGATCGAAGCCGCCCTGTTCGGCGGCATGGCCCCGGTTCTGGTGGTGCCCGACATTGACATATCCGGCACTGGCACCCCCGACACTGGCACGCCCGGCACTGGCAAGCCCGACACCGGAATGCCCGCTACAGACCCCCGCCACGTCGTTCTGGCCTGGAACCAGAGCCGTGAGGCGTTGGTTGCCACGCGCCGCGCGATGCCCCTGCTGCGGCGCGCCGGGATGGTCTCCATCGTGGTGATTGATCCACCTGCGCACGGCTCTGAACGGTCAGACCCCGGCGGGATGTTGTGCCAGATGCTGGTCCGCCACGGCGTCCGCGCCGAGGTGACGGTGCTGGCAAAGTCCCTGCCCCGCGTGTCGGATGTCCTGAGCCGCCACCTGCGCGATGCGAATGCCGATCTTCTGGTGATGGGCGCCTACGGACATTCCCGCCTGCGCGAGGCCATCCTTGGCGGTGCTACCCGCGACATGCTGGAAACCGCAAAGGTGCCGGTACTGATGGCGCATTGAGCGGGCAGCGCCCATACAAGACCTGCTGCGGAACAAGTGCCCGCTCGGAATTGATCCGCGCCGGGGCACGGTCTGCCTGCCACGGTCAGACCGGCATGGCGTCGCTGTCATTTCCCGCCTGCTCCAGCAGCCGGGCCAGATCGGGGATGCGGACATGCCGGTTCCCCA
>JAYSYZ010000238.1:0-23035 GCA_043727195.1 Paracoccaceae bacterium | reverse complement strand
GCAGGGGGGGCTTGGGTGCAAGGGGGAGGTGGTGGGGGGGTGGTGAGGCGAACGGCAGCGGGCAATTGCCAAATGAGAAACAGAGATGGTCGGGGAATTGGCGGTGCTGTCAGACGAATGCGAACCAGTCTCCGTTACCCCTACCCCACCGTGGCCTCACGCAGCAAGAAGGCCGCGCCACTCGGCCAGAGCGGCGGCGCGGGTCGTCTTGTATGTGTCGCGGTTCTGGAGATGACGCTCCGTCGAAAAATGGTTGTGAACCGAGGCATGGACTGAGGCGAACTTCTGCAACGTTCGCATGCGCCGGAACCGCAACATCGCCCGCTCTCGTCGTCGCAACGGCAGGTGCGAGTTCTTAGCACGGTTGTTGAGCCAACGCCCCATTTCGCGGTCGTCGCCGCGGACCAGGTCCTTGAGGGCATCACAATTAGACCGCAGCCTGTCGGTTACGATCGTCTCAGGCCCACCGTGTCGTTTCATCGATTTCTTAAGGAATTTAAGGGCTGCCTTGCGATCTCGGCACCTCGCCTTCGTGATCGACAGCCCGCCAAAGGTAGTGCGTCACTCCATTGATCTTCACGTAGAACTCGTCGAGATGCCACTTCCACTGCCGACAGGCACGCATCGCATCGACGCGCTTGCCGCGGATCTCAGTGGCGAAAATTGGACCGAACCTATTCCACCAGAACCGCACGGTCTCGTGGCTGACGTCGATCCCCCGTTCGTGCAGCAGATCCTCGACGTTGCGCGGCGACAGAGGAAAGCGGATGTAGAGCATCACCGCCAAGCGGCCTCAAGCCAGGCACCCACATGGAGATTGGAACACTGGGGATCGATATGGCCAAGTCCGTCTTTCGACTTCACGGCGTTGACGCCGATGGGGGGTGTCGTTTTGCAGAAGAGACTGCGAAGGGGTGCCGTGCTTGTTTTCCTGGGAAAACTTGACCCTTGCCTGATCGGAATGGAGGCCTGCGCGACGTCGCATCACTGGGCGCGCGAGATCGCGGCACTTGGCCATGAATCGGGCTGATCCCGCCGGCCTATGTGAAACCGTACGTGAAGCGACAAAAGAATGATGCTGCTGACGCCGAGGCGATCTGCGAGGCGGTGACGCGACCCAACATGCTCTTTGTGCCCGTGAAGAACGAAGAGCAGCAGAGTGTCTTGGTCCTCCACAGGTCGCGCGATCTGCTGATGCGCCAGCGCACGATGATCCTGCACGCGATCCGGGCGCATCTGGCCGAGTTCGGGAACATTGCGGCCCAAGGGCCAAGGAAGGTTGTCGAGCTTGTCGCCGAGCTTCGGAGCGAAAACCTATCCGCGGTCCCGGAGATCGCACGGGTCCAGCTTCTGGCCCTGGCGAGACAACTCGACAACATCGCGGCAGCGATACGGAACATCGAGCGCCAACTTCTGGCCTGGCATCGGCAAAATGCGGCTAGCCAGCGGCTCGAGACGATCCCGGACGTTGGCGTCATCAGCGCCACGGCGCTCGCGGCCAGCGTCCCCGATCCCTCAGCTTTCAAGTCGGGTCGGCAGTTTGCGGCTTTCCTCGGCCTTGTGCCTCGACAGAACTCGTCCGGCGGCAAGGATCGCCTTGGGCAGATCTCGAAGATGGGGAATGGCTATCTCCGGCGCTTGCTTGTTGTAAGGGCAACCTCGGTGACAAGGCGCGCCGAAACCATCGACACCCGAACACGGAACTGGTTGAGGTCCCTCCTCGGGCGCAAGCCGACCCGGCTCGTCACCGTTGCCATTGCCAACAAAACCGCGCGCACCGCCTGGGCCATGCTGGTGCGCCAAGAAGACTACCGAGCCTCTGCAATGGCTTGAACTTACCCGAACAGCGACAACCTTCGGTTGCCACTTACGAATGCAAGGGCGATATGAGTGATGATCATCAAACCGGACCGCTGCCGGGACACCCCGAGGTGTTGTCAGCGCTTCACAGCTCGCACTTCTGATCGGGACCTCGTTCGCGGACTTCATCAGGGCCGGCGGTCACTTGTAACCGCGTCAACAGGCCGGACACATGACCGCACCCCGCAAGATCAGAAGAAGCTCAACTCAAACCGTGCACAAACGGAGCTGTCCACACATGACAACACCCCATTACGAGACCTCTGGTCGTGAGCCGACAACCGGTGGGCGATTGGCTGCAAATTGTGGGCAAGTCTAAATCCTTTCCGAATCGACTAAAAAAGGCTAAGATTAGGCATTTAGTTTGAATTTGGAAGGAAAGTCAGATGAGTGGTTTCAGATTGTTTCAATTTTGGGTGGCGGTCGGCCTGAATGTGCTGGTTGTCGGCGGCAGCCTTGTGACGGAGGCTTCGGCGCAAAGCGTGGTGTGCAACCCGGCCACGCAGATCTGCCTCTGATCGGGCAGGACTTGAACGAGAGGTCCTACCATGGTCGGTGTGTTGACGGTGGAAGAGTTCCTGTTTCTGATCGTTGGCTCGGCAATCCTAGGATACGAGGCACACCGACAGTTCAACGAGCGGTCCTACAAAGCGCCGGACGGTGTTGATGATTCCGAGTTCATTTATCAACTAACGCCTTCGGAAATCCGCAGCCGGTCGGCCTATTTCTCGGCCGAACTGTTGTATATCGGTGTCATCTATCTGGCATATGTGCTGTTTCTGTACAGCGACGCTTTCAACGCGGTGGTGATGATGATCGTTCACCTGGTCTCGGGCGAGGTCAAGGTTGGCGGCGAGGTCACCGCAACCCTTGCAACCGCTGCTCCAGATTCGGCGACGGCGGTGAAGCCAGAAGATGTTTCAATTATTGACAGCTCTGCCATGCCCTTGGTTGTCAGCCTGGCCGTAGTGGCGGCGCTGCGGCTGCCCTGGGTTCAGCGGTTAGAGGTGATCCTACGGACCTTCTCACAGAATTTGTTCGGGATTCCGACCATTCCGGTGCGGTTGCGCCAGAGGATCGAGGACACGGACATTGACCTTGCGGTCGTTGAAAAAGACCTGCCGGCCAATCTGAAGTCTCAGCAACTTGCGGACAAGAGTGCGGGCTATGTTTTGGCCGCCAAGGCTCAACTGGACGGTGGCAGCAAGGAGTTGGATCTCGACGGGTTCCGCCGCTTTCTGGCGAAGATCTTTGCCTACAGGCTCTGGGTCAGCGATCTGCGGCTGTGGCCATCAGCCGAATTTCAGGCGCATTCCAGATTCTTTCGGTCGCTGAACAGGAAGCTACTCGCCGAGATCAACGCCCTGAAGAAGGACCTAGATCACCTGAGCGCGACGCCAGTAGAGCCGAAGGACACTGTGCCCACCGCAGGAGAAGAGGCGGCGATGAACCTTCAGCGCGACCTTTGGGAGCTGAAGATAGGCCAGGCCAATAACCTGTCGCGTCAGGCGTCGAACCTGATGGCGTTGTTCGACCAGAATTCGAACTGGCCGGCGGTCGAAAAGCCCGGCGCCCCGGCGCTGCGCGCGTTTCTAAGCGATGTGCGCAGCGAAGACGACAAGGGTGTCGCCCAGGTTAATCTTGCGATCATTTTGGTCATTGCAAGCACTACCGTCAATGCAATTGCCGGGGTCATCCATGCAATGCAGTACGCGGCGATCGCAACATCGCTGGATCTAGTCAAAGTCCTGGATCCGGCGCAGTTTGACCAGTTCCAGACGTCGATCAATTTTGCCGTCACCTCGTTGATCGTCTATGGCCTCTCGATGTGGGTGGCGATCCGCTATCGCCGCAGCCTGATGCTCGCCGGCAACTGGCTGCCCGCTTTTGACTTGCGCGGACGGGTGCCGCCGATGACCCAGTTCGTCAAGCTTGCCATTCTGGCGGCGGTAGCGGTTCTGGTGGCCAACTTCTTATATTGCTACGGTCAGTCGATCGGCTGGAAGTTCTCCAAAATTAGCTCCGCCGATCTGTCAGGGGTCAATGGCCAGCGTCAGTTCAGCCTCAGCATCGCGCTTTCCTTGGTCGGGGCGGTGCATGGGACGGCAGTTGCGCTGATCCTAGACCTTGGCAGGCGCCAGTTCGAAAACCGGTTCTGGATGGTGGTCGTCATCTGCTACATCGCGGCAATGGCGGTCGTAGGATATTGCCTCGGGTCCTTTATTAGCTCGGAAAGCCTGACCGGCGAACTGCCCGCCGGTTTGGACGACGAACTGCGCCAGCGACTTGAATTGATGCGCGCGAGGGTCCTGCAAATGCGACAGATCGTCTTTGCGTTGAACCTAGCGCTGGTCGCCATCTTCACCAGCTTGGCGATCACCAGTTTCGCCCGGCCGAAAGGGGCTGAACCGCCGCTCGTCGGGGTCGCGCAGTCGGGGATGATGTGATGGCCGCGCTTCAGAACATGTTCGGCGCGGCCCTGTGCCTTTGGCTGTCTGGCTCCGTAGTTGCGGCACAGGGTACTGGGGTGGTCGTCGCCTTCCGGCAGGATGCCGCACCGTTTTCGTCGGGCAGCGCCCCTGACGGGCCATTCTCCGGTCTCTTCGTCAGCTTTTGCGAAGAGGCGGTGAAGCGGGCCGGCTACAGGATTGCCAAGCGGGTCGCCATCACCGCAGCCGACCGGTTCGGCCCGGCGACGGTCAGTTTTGACCTGATCTGCGATCCGACGACGGTCACGCAGTCCCGCGCCCGATTCATGGATTTCACGCCGATCCTGTTCATCGCCAATTCCAGCTTCCTCGCGCGGCCAAAGGTGCATATCCTGACCGAGGCGGAAATTACCGGATTGCCGGAATGCAGGCAAATCCGCGCCACTGATCCGGCGCGACAATTGGTCGGCGTCGGCATGGTGGGCGAGACCACCGCGAATGCCACATTTCAGCTGGCCCGCGACCAGGGTTGGCTGACCGACACGGCCGACTACGCCCTTTGCCCGGTGTCCTTCACGGACCACCAGACCGGGGTATTGGCGATCTGTAATGGACCGCTGAGCTATTACTTCGGCGACGTCGATATCCTGCGCGCCGAGGTCGCCCGGCAGACCGGCTGCGACCTCCGCCCCGCCGAGTTCCTTGCTTATGAGCCCTATGCCCTTCAATTGCCGAGCCATGATACCGAATTCCGGCGCAAGTTCATCGCGGCGCTTTACGGCCTTTATGCCGATGGCACCGCACTTAAGGTGTACGAGGCCACGTTTGGCAGCGCGCCTATGTCGGGATCACTAGATATGCTGTTCCGGATCAACAGCATTCCCTTGGGGCAGAACTAATCCAGAGAAGGGGATCAACGCACAAACCTACGGACTCTCCGCTAGCCCGGAAGGAAGACGGGGCTCAGGTCAAGCGGCGGAGTACGTTGCCACGGAACCTTTGTCACATCTGTGCGTTTCCATCTGGCTTCGCTAACGGTCGAGACTAACGAACCGTTCTGGCGCAGGTACAATGGTCCTCGCCACCACCTCAAAATCAGGAAGGTCAAAAACGATGTATTTCAAAACCCCATGTGCCGTCACTACCTTGTCTGCTTTCCTTCTTTGTTTCGGCTCCCTCGCACAGGCAGAGACATTGATGTTCAAGACCGATCTGACTGGCGCGGCGGGCGTGCCACCAACGGATAGCGCTGCAAAGGGAACGGTCGAATTGACGCTCGATACTGAAAGTAAGACAGTCGCCTGGGTTGTCACAACCGAAGGCCTGACTGGCGAGCCGACAGCGTCCCATATTCATGGGCCGGCGGAACCTACCGAAGTCGCGGGCCCGGTGATTGACACGATGGCCCAGATGGATGGCTCTGCACCGATAACCGACGAACAAATTGCGGACCTGACAGCGGGTAAGTATTACTACAACGTACATACTGAAAAGTTCCCGGATGGCGAAATCCGCGGTCAACTGATGGCCGCACAATAACGATTTGTGGATGCAAAAATGAATTTGCCGGGCGATTGATATCTTCGCCCGGCGACCAAGTCCGAATGCTTGACATATAACCAGTAGATGACCGTGGCGGAGACCAACAGCGCCCGCGCGCAGATTTCGTAAGAGTTCTGGCCCGCCGACAAGCATATGCGGGTCGGTGGCCACTTAATATTCGCCTGGATATCCAGCTTTGATCTGTATTGACCCAGTACCCGCCCGCTTAGCCCTCTATCCCTTCTTGTGCTGTAGAAAGAACCGCATCATCTCGCGCGATGCGCTTGGACCTTTGGGATCGGTAAAGCTTCCTGCTGGGCACCCCCCGGCCCACGCATGGCCCGCACCCTCGATTTCCCAATGCTCAGCCAGGCTGCGGCCATCTTTGTGAAGGTGGCTTGTCGTACGAAAAGAATGTCCGCCGTCCGCTCCTTTTCCTTTGCGCGTCGTTACCCTCAAGCCGGACATGGCGTGCACAGCTTGCAGCAGAACAGCCGTTCCATTCTTTGGGTGAACCGTGTGGTCCGCCAGGCCATGGAAGACGATGGTTGGCACGATGGACTGATGCGGTTGGCCCGCAGAACCGGCCCGCATGGCCGCAAAGGCAGATGGGATGTCCCGCGCACCGCCTGCGGGCAGGCCGGAATGAACCCCGACGGCACCGAAGATCTCGGGATAGGCCGCCGCTACCACCACTGCGGCCGCACCGCCCGCCGATAAACCCGCAATGTATGTTCGCTTCGGATCAGCCTGAAGACCGCTTTGGATGGCAAGGGTCAAGCCCGCAATCAAAGCAGGCTCGCCGCAGTCACGTGCCTGATCTTCCGGCCGAAACCAATTCCAGCATTTCTGAGCATTCGCCTCTGACGGTTGCGCTGGATACGCAATCAGACAACCGAACTCTTCAGCCAGTCGGTTCATGCCCGTGCCTGCGGCGAAATCTTCTGGCGTCTGGGTGCATCCATGCAGCATGACGATCAATGGCATCGGCGCTCCTGACCGGTTTGCCGGGACATAGATCCGATATCTGCGCCTGCCCTCGACTGCGTCGTAAACGCCGGAGACGAACTCTGCACCGTCTGGAGCCGTTTCTCCCGCTCCCGTCGCATGGCCCCGGACCGGCATTCCGCCGGCCGAAATCTTTCGCAACGTTTCGGCAAGGGGCGCGCGATCAAACCGGGCTGCCCGTGGCTGTGCAGACTGCGCTCCGCTTGAGGCGACCGGTGGAGCGGCGGCTTGTTCCGAGGCGTCGGGGTCCAACCGGGTGAATTGGCCTTCGATTGTTTCCCCGACGAAGTCAGCCTCAGATGAGGCCGGACCCAAATCTTGCGGCGTGCTACGCATCAGCGACTGGATCAACGCCGTCGCCTCTTGCAGTTTGCCGGAACGGGTCAATTCGGTTGCCGACGCCATTCCGTGTGTGAAGGTGCTGTTCATCTGACGCTTTCTTAAATGAATGATCATGTGATGCGGTCGCCCAGTGCAGTCTTGACCGCCTCGCTCGCGTGCAAAGCGCCCAGAACATTCAGCGCACTGATCGTGTCGAGGGCGAGTTCAGCGGGGATGTCTGGGTCGATGACGGCAAGCCCCAGAACGCGGATATCAAGCATCTGACCTGACGCCTTCGCTGCCGTCAGTTCCGCCAACGTGATGTTGCGCAGGCCGATATCCACGCTTTTGCGGGTGACGATCTGACGAACGGTTTCGGTGTGCCGGTCAATGAGATTGCGGATGGCCGTGCGAATAAAGTCGCTGCGGTTGGAAAAAAACCCTTCTTGAACCAGCAATTCAATCTGCCCGAGATCTACAAAGCCGATGTTGATCGTCAGTTTCTCAGAGTCCGCGGACTTGGATGAGACGAGTGCTCGCTTCGGCATGTACGTACCGTTTTCCATCTGTGTGGATGGTATATGGAGTACAATTTCCGCATTTCAAGCAGCCCTCAGGCTTTGATCACATCGCAAAGGTCATGATAGGCCGGCGCCGGGTGATCCAGACGTGCCGTGTGATGGTTACCTCGAACTGCTTCCATTCAAGGGCAGGGAGGTCTTTTTTTCGTCAGCCCGAGGGCGCGCAGAAGGCGCCAGACCGACCCGCGATCCACCGCCAACCTGCCGCACGTCTCTCGCTTGCCGCGCCATGCGGGCTCCCGGCAGGCTTGATCTCTCACCCCATCGTGGCGGTGCCACCACGAGCGCGGATCCTTGCTGCGTCGCGACGGCCGATCCAGACCGCAAGGCTGATCCAGCAGACGGTGTATACCGCTCCGATCATAAGCACCAATTCGCCCGGCAACGGCCCTATATCAGCGCGCTGCACAAACTCGGCCACATTGTCGGCAGGCACCGGATGCACCATCAATTTGCTCAGGTATGCCGTGAATTGGATCAGAAGGATCCACAAATAATTGCTGCGGACCCGCCGGGCGATGGCAATGGGATAGCTGACGCAGTGCTTGGGATTGCCGTAATCCTCGGCCAGGACGAGGTGCCATGCTTCTTCGGTGTGCAGATCTCCGTCGATGAGCATCGGCACATAGAAATGCCTCTCCAACCAGCGAGCCCGAGACCGCCACACGCTGAAATACCGGTAACGCCGCGCCTCCAGCGACAAAAACAGGATAATGAGAATCCCCACCAGCAACAGCGGCATGGGCGAGGCTTCGGGCGATGAAAAAGTGATCGACAGTGCCACGCCCAGCGTAACCACCGCCCAGTTCGTCGTTGTATCAAGGCGGGTGCGCCAGACGGTGCTGCGATAGATTTCGCCACGGTAAAGATGTGCCAGAGCGCCAATTTCGGCGCTGGAAAACTCGTCGGTACTCCGCGCCCGCCGTTTTTCGGTCATGACATCCTCCTCGTGCAGCCTTTTACGGCGCTCGCGAACAGTGACACTATGATCGACCTCGGTCTAATTCCAAAGCGCGTTTGATCACGTCACACGGACCCAGTCGCGCATACGAAGAAAACGATACCGGACCGGCAGTTTGTGAGGTGGCTCCGGGGTCTGCATGGTTTGCACCGTTCTGTACGGGCTGCACGGTCATGGCCAGTAGAGCACTGCCGTTAGTACAACCTAGGGCCAGGCTACCGTTTATCGTTGCACGACCTGTCGTCCCCGTCCAGGTCGCTCGGAAAGGCCTCGCCCATATTGGCGGATCGCCTGAAATTGTGTATTTTATCGCCGACAACAGTGGACGTTAGTTCCGTTTGTAGCCGGCTTTTTCCCGTCGAACCGCAGGCCTCGTACGCCCGGCGGATCGATATGCCCCAGCCCACCAACATCCCGTCAACAAGCTTGCGCTTCCAAGCAGGCCTTAGAGCTTTCGGCGGATGACATCCTGCAACATCTCGCGATCCAGCGTCAGGTCGGCCACGATCTTCTTCAAACGGCTGTTCTCGTCTTCAAGCGCCTTCAGCCGACGCATCTCATCTGGCAGCAATCCGCCATACCCCTTCTTTCAGTTGAAGTAGATCGCCTGGCTGATTCCAGCCTTGCGGCATATCTCAGGGACTTGCGTGCCTTCCTCACCCTGTTTGAGAATAAACGCTTTCTGCGATTCCGTGAACTTCGATGCCTTCATCGCTCTCAGCTCTTATCCCAGCCAGGAAATATTAGCCGAAAACTCCAGTTTCAAACGATCTAGTTTTCCGGGGGCAGAGCACAGAAGGCAGGCCCGGCTGATCGAGTATGATCCAGCCTATTGCGACAGGATCATCGCGCGCTGGGAGAAGCTTACAGGAAAACAGTTCGGGAGAATTAATCCTCCAAGAGTTGTCAACGCGGAAGGCCTGCTGGACAGCGCGCCAATGGTAATGCGTAACGCCGTTGAGCTTCACAAAGATCTTGTCCGTGTGTTATCGCCACTCGCTGTGCACGTCCCTCGCCTCCACTCGCTTGCTCCGGATCTCGGAGGCATACATCGGGCCGAACCGGTCCGACCATTACCTCACTGTCTCATGGCAGATTTTTAATCCTACCATTATGCCATAGAACTTTGACATCTCGAAGCGATTGCGGGGATTGCGTGTAAAGCTTCACTGCCGACCCAATCATTTCGAAACTCATCTCAAATTGATGAAATTGGCCGGATGCAGGTGAGGTGCAAAACTAAATACAGGTCTGGAGCACTTCGCGTTGGTTTCTTCTGACATTGCAAAGCGAAATAAGGAGAGGCAACGAACAATTATTCAAGTAATTGATCTGAATTCGACACTAGATTCCAAGCCTTTGCCAAACCCAAAAGGCACCCATTATAATCGCCCCGGTACTTCCGATGTATAATAGCAACCGCCCGCGCCCGAGAGCGTACAGAGCCGGCATCACCACCAGCACAATACCGACTTGCGCCACTTCGATCCCAAGATTGAATCCGATCAGGGAGGTTGCAAAACTCAACCCTGACAGGTTCAGGGCACCCAGGGCTGTTGCAAAGCCGAAACCATGGATAAGGCCGAAGAAGGCGGCTACGGCCGTGCGCGGTGCGGGGATGAAGGGGCGGACGTTATCGACCGCCGTGATCACGATGGATACTGCGATCAAGATTTCGATGATCGCAGAGGGGGGCCGCAAGAATGATGTTGCTGCTGCGGTCAGCGTTACCGCGTGCGCCACCGTAAAGCCGGTGACGGCCACAAGCACGCCTGCCGCCGCTTTCCGCGGGTTGCCGCTGGTCGCCACTGCAGGAAGAAGAAGAACCAGCAGAAATACCAGATGGTCTGTTCCTACCAAAAGATGATGCACACCTTCCTTGAAATATGCAAAGAAACCGCTTGTCGGGATGCCACTTGCCTTCAGGTCCACCAACGGATCAGTGGCACCCAGCAAAGTGGTCGTTACGCCGTTCCCCATGTCTGCGGTCAGGAACAGGCGATGGTCCGGATCGAATTCCACAAACAGGCGCGAGGAAACGCGCAGGTCGGCGGTCGGGTCCGGACAACTGCCCCGAAACGTCAGATCAAGATAGGCAATGCCCCCGTTTTCGGACGCGCCGGCATCGGTGCGGGTCAAGGCGCAGGCTCCCCCCGCACTGAAGTCCAGCGCGGAAGTCACATAATTCGAAACGGCGTCAATCCGACCCTTCGTTTCGCCCCAGGTAATCTGTCCATCAATATCTTCATCAAGCCAGACGGCGACTTCTATGTCACGAAAAGCTATACGCAAAGTCGCGGTCAGGTCTGCCCCGGCACGCTCCAGTGTCACATAGGATCGCGTCGTCTCATGCGCTAGCGCACCGCCCGCAAAGCTTAGCAGCAGCAAAGTTCCCAGCAGAAATGCCTTCATTTTGCGGCCTCCCGGACTTCTTCAGGCATCCTGAACGAGGGCACCACGACGGACTGTTCTGCCATCCAGCGGACCACGGGTGCTGCCGCCTCCGGTTCGCCGGCAAACACCGCCGCATCGACCAGCAGTTGGGCATCCTCAATTTCGTGTTGCATGGACCAGTTCACAAGCGCACGCTGAAGGGCCATAGCCGGATCCTTGGCTATGCGCAGAAAATAAAGGCTTTCTTCGCGGGCATGGGCTTTGAGCCCCAGGTCAATATTAAGCTTGAACCGTTGCGCAAGCTCATCGCGACCGGATTTCGCAGTCACGTTGTCGCCAGTTGCCTCCGCCGCCAGAACCCGGCGGATTAATACGCCATCGGCGGGTATCGCAGGGCTCAGAAGTTCTAGCGCTTCAACCGCTTTCCCATCGGCGAGCAACAGATCGCTAAGCATCATGCGTTCGCGCAGCGCGAAAGCATCGGCAGCCACGACTGCGGCAAGGTGTCCTTGCGCCGCGGCTGCGTTGCCCTGCAGCAACGCTAATTCCCCCTGCAGGCCGCGTGCCCAGTTCTGTAGCGAAGGGTCCAGAGCGCCCGGTTGGGAAAGAATCGCGCCAAGCCGATCGTAAATCTTGGGAGCATCGGTCGTTAGCAACCGGTTTGTCGCCTGACACAGAAAGCCGATGTCAGGACGTGCCAAATTGAACAATCGCTCACAATCCTTCGCCGCCAGATCGAACCGTCCAAGTACGATCTGTATGGTCGCCCGAGTCAGCACCACGTTGACGTTTGTCGGATCGCGTCGGGCGGCATCGTCAAGCAATGCTAGCGCGGCTGGAAAATCATGTTGGTACTGCCGCGCCGTTGCCGCAAGATACAGAGTTTGGGCGTCCGGCTTCGCCATGAAGGGGCGCAGAACGCCCAGCGCGGCGCCGACCAGACGGGTGTCACCGGCATTGCGACCCTCGCTGATCAAGACGCGGGCGGCGGCCTGTGCTCGGGGCAGATCATCCGGGGCGTCGCGCGTTCCGCGTAGCGCATCCTGCACCGCGGCGGGGTATGATCGCTCGCCTGTCTGAAGAAAGGCAACGACTTTGTCATCGCTTAAAGACTGATCCGGCGAGTAGGTGACGGGGGACCGTGTCATCACGAACACCCCGACAGTCAGGGCTACGGCCGCCGCTATTACCAGACTGTAGAGTATTCCGTTTCGAATACGTGGCGACGGGTTCATTCCGACGCCATCCGAATGCTGGAAACGCACATTCGTAACGGTCGCAGCGCCAACGGTTGCGGTAAAACCCCCGCACCGGCGCTCGAAGCCACCATCTGCGATAATTTCACGTTTTCGTTATCGGCTGGCCGGTTCTGCTTCTGTCCAGTGGGCGCGCTACCCATGCGCCACCAGTCCTCTGACATGTGGTCCCGTGGAAACAATTTGTTGGCTCCGAAAGTCAGGGTTGCAGGCTTGTTTGGTCGTCATTGATCGGTGCAGAAACAACGTATTTCAAGACGCTAAGGTTTCAGCCTCCTACATATTTTTCATATCAAATCGATTTGCCCCATGGTTTTTCGGCGCGATGCGTCACTGAAATGCCGCGGATAGCCAGACCGCCAGAAAACCAAGCGCGATCCAAGGGCCGAAAGCAATGGCCGTCCCGCCTTTCACAAGTCGGATTATCAAGGCAAATGAAAGGCCACTGAGCGACGCGATCAGCAAGACGGATGGCAAAGCCTGCCAGCCAAGCCACGCGCCCGCCGCGCTGAACAGTTTCGCATCTCCAAGACCGAGAGCCTCTTGCCCGGTACGTCGAAAGGCCACCTCACCCATCAGGGCAAACAGCACGAAGGCCAAGATCGCCCCGATCAGATGGTCAGAAAAACTTGTGGCCTGACGGTCGAGATCCGGCATTGCCCATGCGAAGGCAAGGCCCGCAACGATCAGCGGCAGGCTAAGCTTGTCAGGTATACGAAAGCTGCGCAGATCAACCACCGTGATGACCAGCAAGGTGGCGGTCAACACCACGGTCACCGCCATCCACACCGGATCCGCCAACAGCGCCGCAATCCCCGTCGGTCCGGGGCTGATCATTGCTGCGAATTCTTTTTCACAATCCGTCCGGCTCCGTGAAACTTTACCGGCTTCAGCCGCGTTACTGGAAAGTAGCCGGTCTGGATGGCCGATGCATCACTCTTTCTCACGTTTTGTCGGACAGTCGCTCGGTCCGGCGCAAAGCGAAAGCCCGGGCCATCCATCCCAGTTGCTCAACAGCCCTTCGGGGCGACCAACAGGAGGTACGAATGAATAAAAGATCAGCTTGCTTGATGACGACGCTGCTTGCCGGGTCCATCGCTGCGGTGGGTTCCGTCGCAGGTGCATCGAGCCACCGGGAAGCGCCGGCGATTGCCGGGATGCCACGGGTTGATGGAACCGACTTTTACATGTTTCGCAGTTACGAGCCGGGTCGTGAGGATTTCGTCACGCTGATCGCGAACTATCTGCCGCTTCAGGCCCCCTACGGCGGGCCGAACTACTTTGCCCTCGACAATAATGCCATCTATGAGATCAGCATCGACAACAATGGCGATGCCGTCGAAGATCTGACGTTCCAGTTCGATTTTTCCTCGGCTCTGAATGGACCGAACGGGATCGAGCTTGATATCGGCGGTGTTCAGGTGCCGATCCCGCTGCGCCAGGCGGGACAGATTCCCCCCGAAAGCAACATCAACGAAACCGAAAGCTACTCGGTGACGATGATCGCCGGTGACCGCCGGAGCGGAGCGCGCAGTGTCTTGTCGCCAACCGGTGGTTTCGCCAAGCCCATCGACAACATAGGCGAAAAGACACTTCCGGACTACGAAGGGTATGCCAACGAACACATCTATCCCGTTACCTTCGGGGCATGTGGCGCGGGCAAGGTCTTCGTCGGCCAGCGGGCCGAGGCATTTGCGGTAAACCTGGGCGAAATCTTCGACCTTGTGAACCTCGTGCCGTTGCAAGGTGCTGACAGTGCAGAATACCCCCAGTATAATTCAGCGATGCCATTCTCCGGCGGCATCACGCAAAGCCGAGCGAATGACGACTTGGTCGGCGAATTCAACATCACCTCGCTCGCCCTCGAAGTGCCCATTTCCTGTCTGACGGGCAGTGGCAACGGCGTAATCGGTGGCTGGACGACAGCCAGCCTCCCGCAGGCGAGGCTCCTTGACCCATCACCCTCCTATAGCAGTTCTGCTTTGCACGGTGGTGCGTATGTGCAGGTTTCGCGCCTGTCCAACCCGCTGGTCAACGAGGTGGTCATCGGATTGAAGGACAAGAACACCTTCAACGCCGTGGAACCGACCGCAGATGGCGCAGTGGCGGTCTACGTCACCAACCCGACGCTTCCGGCGCTGCTTGATCTTCTGTTCCGCGATGCGGTCGGCGCGACTTCCAACATCGCACCCAGCAACTTTCCGCGTCAGGATCTGGTCACCGCATTCTTGACTGGATTTCCGGGTGTGAACCAGATGGCAACGGTGACGGCATCCGAAATGCTTCGCCTGAATACAGCATTTCCGGCCACTCCGCGTGCAGACCAGCATACTTTTGGTCTGGTTGCGGAAGACCTGGGCGGCTTCCCCAACGGACGGCGTCCAGCTGACGATACCGTCGATATCGCTCTTCGCGTGATGATGGGCGCACTCTGCCACGATCTGCCGCTGGGTGCCGAACTCGGCGTATCAGGGGCGGTTGAGGATACCGATAGCGACTTGGTCAACCTCAATCTCTGCGGTGCAGACGCTGAGTCTAGCCGAGCCGCAGCCCCAGTCGGAACCGCTGCCTTTACCGACGGTGCTCCGCTTCGTGCAACTGATCTGCAGAACGCCTTCCCCTACCTGAACACGCCGATCCCCGGCTCTCCGAATAACGAGGGCTGAGAACATGGCACGCAAAACTAAGATCCTTACGGGCTTGGGTGTCACCTTGGCTGTTCTTGCGGCTTGCGACGGCAGCGACGGTGTCGCTGGCAATCCGGTCTTTCAATTCGGCCCCGTCTTTGCCGCTGCGTTCAATGCCCGACCAAACAGTGTTCCAGCTGAAAATCTGGTTATCACCTACCTCGGCGTGGACGGTATAAACCTCACGGCGGATCCGGTCGACTTCTAAGCGGCATTGCTCGTCAGTGGCACAACAAAGCAGCAAGGCGGCAGATCACTCTGCCGCCTTTTTCTGTCAGTGCCGTCGCAATGCCAAGACAGCTTGTCAAAAGACCGGTGCCAGTGCCTTGTCGCGTTCGATCACCACCACAGTTGGCCGCCCACCCGGCCCAGCGCGTCGTTGCAACAGGCTACGCAAGCTCAATTTCGTCTGGTCGACCTGCACAGTGACGGTCACCCAAAAAAGCCTGCTGGCGTAGCCTACGCCCGGCGGCAGAATTACCTGTACCGCGGCTACATCGGCCGGGGTTAGAAGACCGTTACGGTCCCGCAGGGCGCTTAATTGCCGCGCCTGAATCGGGTTGCTGGTCAGCGCCGCAAGCAAGGCCTGCGGGGCGGTGTTGATATTCACGGGCGTTTTTCCCGGCAGCACGGTGATCAGTTCCGCCAACTGCGCCACCTCTTCCGGCGCCAGTCCGGCCTCCGCCACCAGGTCGGTCAGCCGTTCCAAGGGTGCCGGCTGCGCCAGCCGGGCGGCGATGCGGGCAGTCAGATCCGGCGACATCTCCAGCGCGCCCAAAAGACGCTGCAGTATCTGCAAACCCAACGCCCCGCTGCCGGGCAGGCTGTTGAGGTTGAACAGGGCTTGGGCATCTTCGATCCGCATCGCAAAAATGCCACCTTCAATAGGCACCGGGGTCTGGCCGGCCTGCGCCCATGGTTCGCCTGAATAATCCGATTTTCCCCCTTCGACCATGTCACGGCGCAAGACAACGATGGCGCTCGCCTCGCCTGCGCTGATCAGGGCCTGGGCCTGCCCGGCCGCACTGAAACGCTGGCTGCGGATGATCGCGAGCTCCGACAGGCTTACCATGGCGTAGACAACCGATGCGGTCAGCGCGAGGATGACCAGCACATTGATCAGCACAACGCCGGCTTCGGGGTTCCGCATCCTAGCCGCCGTCGCGCGGCAACAGCGCGATCCGGCGCAGGGCACCGCCAAAAGCCAGCGTCACGCGCAATTCGACCGCGCGGGGGTTCGGCACAGCAGCACCCGGCACTTGTCCCAAAGGGGGCCAGTCCGCGACCCAACCTTCCTGCGGATCGTAAAACCGCCACTCGGCCGCTGTAACCCCTGTCAGCAAAGGTTGCTGCGCAAGGGGCGGGCGAGAATCGCGACTTACACTCCGCTCCAATGTCGTGTCCTGCAAGCGATAGGTCAAACCAATGGACCCTTCGCGCACGTCGGCTGCGTTGCGGCGCAGGCTGACGACCATGCCGCTTTCGCTGCTCACCGCAGTGAACGAATGGCCGCGCGCCAACAGGAAATCATCGCCCAGCAAAAACATCGCCCGTTGCAACTGCGCCAGACGTTCCAGCCGGCCTTCGGTCTGGCTCTGAGTGCGCAACACCTGATCCAGCATCGCAAATCCGGCCCCGCTGATCAGCGCAAAGAGGGTAAGCGCCACCAGCACTTCGATCAGAGTGAACCCTGCTTCCGGCTGTCGGCGAACCGTCATGTACCGACCACTTCCCCCAGGACAGTGACGCTGCCGTCCGCCAGCCCCAGAACCGACAGGTCACGCTGGCAGCGTCCGTCGGGAAGAAACCGAAAGGCTCCAAGCACGCCGGTGAACCCGCCACTGCGCGTCACACCCTTGCGATCCATGGCCTGCGCCTTGCCTAAACCAATTGCCATCAACGCAGCATCATGACCAAGAGCAGCGACGATCCCCGGCTGTTCGCCGAAGGCGGCCTGAAACCGGTCGGCAAAGGGCAGAAACAGATCCGGCGGCGGCGCGGCGAACCATGCCCCGGCGAGATCGGCGTTGTCCGATACATCACTGACGCCCCACTGAACCGATCCAAGCACCTGCACACCGGACCCCCGCAAGCCACTAGCAAAATCCTTAAGGACCTCGCCTCCATCCGGCAGATAGACTGCATCGGGCAAGTTGCCGCCGCTGGCTTTGCGCAGCGCGGCGACCAACCCGCCCTGCCCCGGATCGCGCAACAGCGTCGCGGTCAGGGTGATACCCCCCGCCGCTGCGATGCGCGATGCCGCTGCTGACGATGCCACGCCAAGCGCGGTATCGGCGGCAACCAGAGCTATCCTTTTCACACCTTCGGCCCGGGCAAAGCTGAACATCGTCGAGACAGACTGCGCCGGCGTGATCCCCATCACGAATGCCCCCTGCCCACCCAAGGTGTCGTCGTTCGAAAAGGTGACGACTGGTACGTTTCCTGCAACCGCCAGCACCGCAGGAGTCTGATCGCCACGCAACGGACCAATTAGCAACTTCGCTCCGCCGTTGATCGCCTGTTGTGCCGCCTCCGCCGCGCCTGCTGGAGTGTCCCCGGTATCAATTACAGCGGGGGTGGCGGCCGGAGGAAGAACTTTCGTGACAAGACTTGCGGCCCGCCCCATGTTATTGCCTATCGATGCGGCTGATCCGCTCAGAGGCAGCAAAAGAGCCGCGGAACTGCCGTCTCCCGATACCGATCGCCGGCCAGCTAGCACCGGCATTGACCCGCAGCCGGCCAGAGAAACCAGAACAGGAAGCCCACAACTTGCCAGTGCAGACCGACACAGACCGCGACGCGTCAACGTCATTGCGACATCAGACGAGGATAGTGGCTCTAGTGTCATTGGTCCTGTTCCTTGGATTAGCGGCCTTTGCCGGATCTTTGATCTGGTATATGCCAATACGTTTTGTCGCGCATCAGGCGGGTCTTCCGAAAGCCGGGCCCATGGCGGCTGACCGCCTGTCCGGCACGATTTGGCAGGGCAGGATGCAGATCGACGGTGGGCACGAGGTCACCTGGACGTTGCGACCGGGCGCAAGCCTCTGGATGCTCGGGCTTGCAGCAGACTGGCGCGTGGAAGGTCCGGGAACCGATCTTTCCGGCAAGGTCGTGCTGCGCTCGGACGCGCTCGGCCTTGGTCCCTTGTCAGGCGTGGCAAGTTGGCCGCTGGTGGCCGCAACGATGCCGGGACTGCCATTCAGCTGCACGGGGCAAGCACGTTTCGCGGCAGTGGAATTGCGTGTGGAAAGCAACTTGAGGACAGGGTCGGGCACGGTAAGCACTCCCACCGGGGAGTGCGCACGCATCGATGGCAAAGGTGACGCCGTCCCCACGCCCGCGTTGCATGCCCAGATTTCAACGCTAGAGGATGCGATCCAGGCGCTGGTAACCCCACAGGACGGCCCACGAGTGGCGCTTGTTACGGCCCGGCTGACTTCGGCCGACCGGCTGGTTATCACGATCCACCAGGCCGGGGCCGCCCTGGTCCCCGGTATGCCCAGAACAGCGGACAGTGAACTTGATCTGCCTTTGTCCATTCTTCTGAACATGTGATCACCCGCTAACCAGACTGTTCATACCCACGATCGGCAGCAGGATCGCCAGCACCATCACCATCACTAAACCGCCCATGACCAGCAGGATGGCAGGCTCCACCAAGGCCACCATGGCGCGCACCCAGGCGTCCAGATCGCGCTGCTGATCGGTAGCGGCGTGTGACAGTGCCGCACCGAGTGTGCCTGTCGCCTCGCCGCTTGCCACCATTGCCACGAGCATCGGGGGGAACACTTTCGCCTCCTCCATTGCACGGCGCAGGCTGCTGCCTTGCCGGACCTTTTCCGTTACGGCCGCCACCTGCGCGCGGACATGCAGATTAGGGGTGACTTCGGCTGCGGCATTCAGCGCCTCGATCAGCGGCACACCGCTTTGCAAGAGTGTTGCCAATGTCCCCGAGAATTGGGCTGCATTGGTTCGTTGCACCAGCCGCGCCGTCACCCACCATTGCGCCATTTTCCTGTGGACAGTCTGCCGGTTGCGCGGAGTATGCATCCATCGACCCATCCCGAGGATGGTGACTGCGACAGCCAATCCCACGAACAGCCCGTAGCCTCGAACGAAAGAGGACACGGCTATAAGGGCGCGGGTCAGAAATGGCAGCTCCGTGCCGCGCGTGCTGAACACCCGCACGATGTCGGGAACCACGAAGGCCATCAGCAAGGTGATAATCGAGAGGCTGACAGTTGCCAGTAGCGCGGGATACAAAAGTGCCAGCTGCACTGTCTGCCGATTACGTGCGCGGCCTTCGACGAAAGCCGCCAGATGGTTCATCACCTGATCCAGCTTTCCGGCCTGTTCACCGGCTTTCACCGACGCCTGATAGAACTCGGAAAACACCGCCGGATAGGCGTTCAGCGCGTCGGCAAAACTGCGACCTTCCAGAACTGAGGCGCGCAATGTCAAAAGCACACCTGCGACTTTCGGGGGCTGTCCCTGTGCAACGGTGGACAGCGCGTCCTCAAGCCGCAGGCCTGATCCGAGCAGAGTAGCCATTTGCCGGGTCACCAGTGTCAGGGCTGCCACCGAAATTCGCCGACTATTTCGCACTGCCGGCTTTGCGGCGGTTGGTCTTGGGGTGGCAGAGGCCTGCACATCTACCGGTAGCAACCCCCGGCCGCGCAGCATCTGGCGCGCAGCGGCGGGCGTGGCGGCCTCGATCATGCCGGATTGCGCCTTACCGCCTCCATCCACCGCCTTGAACCTGTAGGCCGCCATGCCTTATGTTTCCCGCGCAACGCGGGCGACTTCCTCGACAGTCGTAGCCCCCGCCCGGATTTGGCGCAGACCATCCGCGATCAGACCCGGACCATCCCGCCGGGCGGCAGCGGAGAGATCAGCCTCCGATGCGCCGGCGTGGATAAGCGCCTCGATCTCGCGCGTGACCGCAACGACCTCGTAAATGCCCGAGCGGCCGCGGTAACCTTGCCCGTGACATTTCGGGCAGCCGCAGGCCCGCCAAAGCGGATCGCCTGCAACCAGACCGTCAACTAAGCTTGCGTCGGCGGCCGTCGCCGCCCCCGCAATCCGGCAATCGCTGCAAAGCCGCCGCACCAGCCGTTGCGCCACAAGACCCACCAGCATCGGGGCCAACAAAAACCGTTCTACCCCCATGTCGATCAGCCGAGAGACAGCCCCGATGGCAGTGTTGGTGTGCAGGGTCGACAGGACGAAGTGCCCGGTCATCGCAGATTCCACGGCGACCTGCGCGGTTTCCCGATCGCGGATTTCCCCGACCATGATCACGTCGGGATCCTGCCGCAGGATCGCCCGCAAACCTCGGGCGAAGGTTAGTTCAGTGCGCGGGTTAACCTGCATCTGCCCGACCCCGTCCACGGAGTATTCGATCGGATCCTCGACCGTCATGATATTGCGGGTCTTGTCGTTCAGATGATCTAACGCTGCGTAAAGCGAAGTCGTTTTGCCCGATCCCGTCGGCCCGGTCACCAGAAGCATTCCATCGGGCCGCGCAAGCAACTGGGCAAAAGTTGCGACATCGCGCGGGCTCATCCCGAGCAATTCCAACCCAAGCCGGGTCGCGCTTCGGTCAAGCAAGCGCAAGACCACTCTTTCGCCGTATTGCGACGGAATCGTCGACACCCGCACATCGACTTCGTGGCCTCCTACCCGGAGGGATACCCGTCCATCCTGCGGCAAACGCTTTTCAGCTATGTCAAGCCGGGCCATGACCTTGATTCGGCTGACAAGCAGCGGAGCAAGCGCGCGTTTGGGCTCCAGCATGTCGCGCAAAATACCGTCGACACGGAACCGAACTTTAAGGGCGCGTTCCTGTGTTTCGATGTGAATATCCGAAGCCCCCTCCTTGATCGCTTCTTGCAGCAGGGCATTGATTAGCCGGACGACCGGCGCGTCTTCTGACTGGTCCAGCAGGTCATCGACGACGGCAGCGCTGTCAGCGAGGCTCGCCAGATCCCCGTGCGCCGCCGCCGCGTCCGAAGCGTCCGAGGCATTGTCACGATAGACGGATGCAAGTCGTGTCTCGAACATGTCGGAGGTTATCGTGTCGAAGCGCACCGGTCTTGCAACCCTCTGCACTTCGGCCAAGGCGGTCAGAGGAGCCCCGGGGCGCAGGGTGCAAACCGGGCCGTCCTCGGTGTCTTGCAGAATGACGCCGTTCTGTCGCGCAAACGCATAGGGAAGGTTCTGGCACAAGCGCTGGACAGGCATGATATCACTTCTCCAAAACGAGGATGGCATTCACGACGCCAGGTGCAGGGCGCCGGGTAAATTCGAGTTCGGTTATACGCAAGCCCTGATCACGCTGAAGCGCCTCTATCCAAAGTATTACGGCATCGAACGAAGCCTCTCCCACAACCACGCGGATGCGCGCCCCTTCGGGCTCCAGGCGACTTATCGTCAATTGGAAAGCAGCCGCAGTCTCCGTAATAAGGTTTGCAAGCGGGCGATCATCTGGGGCTTGGGTCGGCGCAGCCGCAACCGGCTGCGTCTGTAACACGGCCAGTGCCCGTTCATGGCGTGCGACCATTTCGATCAGGTGCTGGCGCGATGCCAGCAGCGGCTGCCAAACCGCAACCACCGCTAACCAGACAGCAATCGCGGCCATTAGGATCAACAGCAGTACCTGCTCGCGCGGCGATCGCGAGGTCCACCAAAACTGCACAGGAGCGAGCGACGATCTCATGCGCTACCGTCGCGGATCGTCATCTGCACTTCTGCGGCACCGTCACTGTTCGTCGCAGCGCCGGTGGTCACTGTCAGGCCCGCTGCCGATAACGCAGTCTGAACGGACTGCAGCGTCGCGAGATCAGGGGCTTCCACATTCAACACGGCCTCGTTGGCGGTAGCGGCATAGCGCAGTTTCTGTACGGAAACCCGACCATTTTCCGGCTGCAAGGCCGCAAATGTCTGCGTCAACAAGATCAGCACGCCTCCGTTTCCATTGCCAGGCTGACGGGACTTCAGCGCTTGCTCGAGCGCGACTTCGAGATCGCCGCCAGCGGGGGTGTTTAAAATGGCCCGCAATTCGACCTCCCGTTGCCCAGCCTGTCGGTTTAGTGCCATCACGTCTGCAACCAAAAGCGAAACATGCGCCAGCGCAGCGACAACCACAACCATCAGCAGCGACCGCCCCCCCTTGGGCAGGAAATTCCCCCGCCTCCGGTTCAGACCGGCACGTAGATCAAAGTCTTTCGGGAACGGGCTCGGGGCCCGCGGCAGGTCTCCCCGTGCAGAGATCGGAATTTCCGGAGGCAGGGCACCGCCGCCATATAATGTGACGTCAGGCGATCCGGCCGCAGTCCAGAACGCTTGAAACACTCCAGATTGAGTTGCGATCCCCGTGCCGTCAGGCAATCGCACCAAAATGCGTCCTGCGGCGGCCCAAACCGCCCAGCCTGACCCGGGCACGGGGACCATTAGGACGTCCGGCCACAGAGCGGCCCCTGCCTTGTCTATCGTGATTTCGTCCAGAACCGATCGGGCCGTCACGGCCACCAGCCAGACGCCCGGTGTAAGCTGGGGCCCCAGCACCACTTGAACGGCGTCCAGTGACTGCGCAATCCGGTCCTCGACAGCAAATCCTACGACAGCGCGACGTTGGCTAGCAGACATTGTCGGAAGTTCGACAGCCAGCAGCAGCGTGTCCTCTGTTGGTAATAGCGCAATCCCACTTGGTGCCTGCAAAGCCGCCTCCAGTACAGACATAATCGGCATGACCCGATACTCCGTCCCATCCCGTCACCGCGAACTCGGGAAAGTCTGATCGAGAAGTCGTGATGACAACCGTCATCGACCTCTGCTTGCAGCATACAAGGAATTGCTTCAAGCTGATACACGAAGAAGTGCTGCCGGGTTGCTGTGCGCATTATGCCCTGCCAAGAAATTGTTGTGGAAAGTGTCGACCCATGTTTGCGTTGCCCGACTTTTTCCGTATGCTAATTGCTGTTAGGCACGCGCG
>JAYSYZ010000237.1:0-8113 GCA_043727195.1 Paracoccaceae bacterium | reverse complement strand
TTTCACCTCGCCTTGCTCAGCCTGAGGCTCGAAATCAGCCCGATAAGATATCCCACGCCGTAGGACGCATGTCCAGCAACGAAGGTGAACGGCAATCTAGCTGCCGAATGCCAATCCAGCCGTTTTGCTATCCAGGCGTTTGCCGCAACCACGCTGCCCACACCGAGGTGGGCCGCCAGTGCGATAATAGCGATCAGCAGCAACGGCAGCCAGACAAGCGCAAGCAAGATCGAAGACCCCAGCGTCATGACGAACACCGGCGGAACAAGCTGGCGACGCGATGTCAGACGACCCAGTTTTTTTGCCGTGGCTGGCTTGGATCGCCCGTACCGATACAGCATCAGCATATATTTTGGCAAAGTCGCCCGCGCCACATATTCGCTGACGATGGCCGGGTCCAATAAAATGCCGCCGCCAGACGCAGTGATGCGACCATTCAGTTCATCATCTTCACCATAGGGAATGTCGGTGCAAAATCCCCCCAGCGCCCGCAGCGTTTCAATGCGCCAACACCCGAAGGGAACAGTGTCCGTCCAGCGTCGCTCCTGCGTTCCGGTCCGAAAGCTGGCGTTGCCGACGCCGAAGGAATGCCCCAACGAAAAGGCAATGGCCCTGCCCACAGGTGTATCGGCACCAGGAATGGTGACAAGGACCCCGCCAACGTTCTCGGCCCCGGTTTCGAGGAGCGCGGCAACGCAGCTTGCGGCATAACCTGGGGGATAGATCGAGTGGGCATCGACCCGCAAGATGACGTCGCAGTCAAGACTGTCGATGGCAAGGTTCATCGCTGGGGCCGGCAAACGCCCGGGATTGCTTAACAAGCGCACACGCGGATCGGATGCCGCGATTTCCTGAACGATCGTTCGTGTTGCATCGGTGCTCATGCCATCGACGACCGTCAATGTCATCAGGTGGGCCGGGTAATCGAACTGAAGAACCGACTGGATGCTGCGGCGGATGATGGCCTGTTCGTTGCGGCAAGGCATTACCACCCCCAGCCGTGGCAGGTCATCCTTGCTGGTCTCCGGTGTCGAGAGAGGCATGCAGGTCATCCTTCTGGAAACCATTGGCCGTTGTCTAGCCGAGGCCGTTCGCCTCTGCGGGGGCCACGGTTCGTAGCGTCGGCTGGTACATGTCCAGATAGGCGGACGTCATCGTGTCAATGGAAAATAGCGATGCCACGCGCCGTCTTGCGGCTTTGCCCCGGCTGGCGCGCTGTTCGGGTGACTCTGCCGCCAGCGCGGCCAGCGCGGCGGCAAAGGCCGCCACATCAGACGGCGGAACGACAAATCCGGTGTCCCCCAGAAGAAAGGCGCTGTCGCCGACGTCGGTCGCCACGCATGGAACCTCACAGGCCATCGCCTCGCCAAGAACCATTGGAAACGCTTCGCCATAAATCGATGGCAGCACCAGCGCATCCAACCCGGTCATCAGATGATCCACATCCCGCCGCTCGCCAAGACAAGTGCAGATATCCTCGATGCCCGCCTGCCGCATCAAGGCCAGAAGATCGGCGTTCGACTGCTGCATCAAGGTGCCCGCCATGACCAGATGAAGGCCAATTCCCCGGCCCCGCAGTTTCGACAGTGCTTCGAACAGCACCGAATGGCCTTTCATCGGGGCCCATCGCGCAAAGCATCCAAGCAACAGCACATCCTCGCCCACACCCAGCGACGCGCGCATATTTTGCCGCCCGACCGGCGACGGCTTGAACCTTTCGCAATCGGTCCCGTTGGGGATAATGACGGTTCTAGCGGCCCGGTAGCCTTCGGCTTCATGCTGTTCGGCGGCGGCGCGGGAAACATACACGATCGACCGTGGCCGAAAGGACATCAGGCGACAGGCTTGATACGCAATCCTCGTCACCCGCGAGAATGGCAACCTCGGCAACAGCGTGTTGTGAATGCTCCAGAACATTGGCACACGCAGCGCGGAAAGATCGCGCAAAACGGTGGCGGCAAAATTACCGTGATACATCCATCCCTGTATCACATCAGGCTTCACGGTCCGCATCACACCAAGCAGGCCAGACATGTTTGACCAGGGCAGACGGCCTTTGCCCATGTTCATTTCGATCAGATCCGCACCGGATGCGACAACCCTGTCGCGCACGATGCCGGCAGGCGTGAGGGATAGGATCGTGTTGCGGACCCCGGCCTTTTCAAGCCGCTCGATCAGCTGGATCAAGACCAGCTCGGCGCCGCCCACACCAATCCCGTCAATCAAATGCAGCACACGCATGGCCTACCGCTCCACACATTTGAAGGCAGATTGCCCTAGTGCAATCCCCAACAGGATCAGAACCGCCTTGTTATCGATAACATTGTGAGAGAAAAGCCCGTATGCAGCCACAAGTGTGCCCACCATGGTGGCCGAAACCGATCTGCGCACAATCCCGAGACAGACAATTGAAGCGATGAAAGCGGCGTAAAGAAACAGCCCCGCAAGGCCAGTGTCGACCCAGGCCCTGACAAACATGTTGTGAGGGCCAAGCCCGAGGGGCGCGCGGGTAACGGCATTCATCAGCGTATCACCCGGACCATATCCCACCCAAGGCTTCTGACTTGCAACCTCGATGAAATGATCCAGCAAGGGGCCACGATAGGGATCTTCCAGCACGCTCTGCCCCCCGAGGATCGTCTTTATCCTTGTGCTGAATTCTGTGTTCGTAGCCGAGGAAGACATCGACAGGATCGAAAAGCTGCCAATCATCAGTAACGCTGATAAAGCCAGAAAAAGCCCGCCAAGCAAAATCTTGCGAAGGCCCGCTGTTGCACCCCCGCGCAGAAAGAAGATCAGCGCGTAGGTGCAGATCACAGATCCAAGAAATCCAAGTCCCATCCGCGACAGGGTGGCACTGACTGCCACCAGTGAGAACAGGATCACCGCCAGGTCAGCCAACCTGATCCGCCTGAAATCGAGTGAAACCGCCAGAAGTGCAGGAATGATAAAGCCCGGAATGTTTGCATTAAGGGCAAATCCACCGGTCCGGGCGGCTGACGTCCCGAGCGCCCCGGGAAAGATCGTCTCAAAGATGATGGATGCACCCAGCACGAAGATCGCAAGATGGGATGCCAATACGATCCACCTGCCGTCCGTGTCCAATGACGCAAGGATCATGCCAACGGCCAGCACGGCAAGCTGGAAGACAGGTAAAATCTGCGCGTAATCCACGTCCCCACCGGAAAGAACGATCCGGCCGGCCGCAATGACATGCGCCGCGATCCACAGCAGAAGGATGACCACCGGCCCGGCATTCATCCTCAGCCCCAGCACAATCCTGTCGAGTGTGCGTCCGTGGTCGCTGGTCGCCAGGATCAAGCCGGTAAAACCTGCGCTGAACACCACAAAGACGATCAACGTATTGATTGGCAAATACCCGCGAACCGAAAGAAAAAGATCAAAGTTGGTCACGAACAGTGCAAAGGCGCCTACGATCATCATGCCGACAAAGAAATCGGCACCAAAAGCTGCTGTTGATCCATCGCGGTTCATGCTGCTGTCCATGGCGCTTTTCCCTGTTTGCTAGGATCAGCGCTCAAAGCTACCCGATTCAACGCCACGTTTGCGTCTGATGGCAATCTTCTTCAGGATTGTCTTTATGGTGGCAAATACCACCAGAATGTCAGTCGCAACTGTCGCCGTCATCAGGTAGCGGGCGTCAATGCTTAATTTATACGACATCACTTTCTGATAGTTCCTCATCGGGTCGTCCGCGTCGAGTTGCTTTTCGCCCTCTTCATAATACCAGATCGTGCCCGGGCTTGTAAGGCCGGGGCGGGCGCGAAGCGTGTCGCGCTCAGCCTGTCCGTACATGGCGCGGACGATGTTGGGATCTTCGGGGCGCGGCCCGACAATGGACATGTCACCTTTCAGAACATTGAACAGCTGCGGCATCTCGTCGATCTTCGACGCCCGCAAAAATCGGCCGATTGGCGTCACGCGCTGGTCTCCCGGCGCGGTCACTTTCGGACCGTCCGAGGCGCTGGGACGCATCGTCCGCAATTTCAACATCACGAAATCCTGCCCGCCTTTGCCCGCCCGCGCTGCCCGATAGAAGGCCGGACCCGGGCTGCTAAGTCTGACCCCGACAGCGCCCAACAGGATAATCGGGGCCAGAACGATCAGCGCCAGACCCGACACAATGATATCGGCGGCGCGCTGGCCCGGACGTGCGCGATCCATGTCAGGGCCGCTTTGGCTTCAGGGCATCGCGGACGGCGGATACCACCCGTTCAACGTCCGGAGGCGTCATCTTGCTGTAGATCGGCAGGCTGACCAGATTTTCATAGGCCAGCGTGCTGGCCGGAAAATCGGCAGGTTTCAGGCCGTATCGATCTCTCCAGTACGGATGCAGGTGAAGCGGAACGTAATGCACACTGATTCCGATGCCCTTGGCACCCAGCAGATCGACAAATGTATTGCGGTTGATCCCCGCCTTCTCGGTCAGCCGGACCGGGAACAGGTGCCATGCATGGGTTTCACCGTCAGGTGCCCCGCTGGGCATGATCAGCGGCAGATCGGCAAATGCCGCCGTAAAGATTTCGGCGATCTCGGCCCGTTTCTGCTGCATCTCGTAAAGCCGCCGCAACTGATGCAGACCAAGCGAAGCCGCGATATCCGTCATATTGTACTTGAAGCCAGGCGCGACAACCTCGTAGTACCATGCACCGCCCGCCTGATAACGGTCAAAGACATCCCGGCTAATGCCGTGCAGACGCATGATCCTGGCACGCTTGGCAATTTCAGGGTCGCGGGTGACCAGCATCCCGCCTTCACCGGTCGCAAGTGTCTTGGTCGCGTAAAAGCTGAACACCGTTGCATCGGTGTCAAGGCTGCCAATCTTGGCGCCGCCGCTGGTGGTGGGCAGCGCATGTGCGGCATCCTCGATGACGCGAATACCGTGTCGGCGGGCGATCTGTTGGATCGCATCCATGTTGCAGGCCAGCCCCGCATAATGAACTGGCAGGATCGCCTTAGTCCGCTTCGTCAGCGCCGCCTCGATCTTCGTCGGATCCATGTTCAGCGTACTCGCTTCCACGTCGACGAACACCGGATCGGCACCCATATAACGCACGATTTCCGCCGTGGCCGTGAACGTGTGCACAGGCACGATAACCTCGTCCCCCGGGCCGATGCCAAGCGCTTCGACGGCAAGGTGCAGCCCCGCAGTTGCGGAATTGACTGCCACGGCTTCCACGCCGCCGCCGATGAATGCGGCAAACTCCTTTTCGAATTTTGCCGTCTTGGGCCCGGTTGTGATCCAGCCAGAACGCAGACAATCCACGACTTCGGCAATTTCCGCCTCTCCGATGTCAGGCAAGGCGAACGGCAGGAATGCTGGCCGCAACTCTCCACTTGGCAGGTTCATGCCGCCTCCGAACTGCTGTTGGTTATGTGCGGGGCCTGATACCCGGGCACGACGGCTTCCAATATCTTCATGATGCCTTTGTGATCTCCGGATGACGAATACTCGGCAAGCTCTGCAATATGTTGCTTGATGTCATGGAACGGAACGCCTTCGGACAAGGCCGTGTGAACGCCCGCAATCGCGCTTTCCAGCCGTGCCTCGGCCACGTTGAACAAGTCTTCCACAAGCTTTTCGCCGGGGCGCATGCCGGTAAACTGGATCTTGATATCCACCTCCGGGATCAGGCCATGCAGCAGGATCATCCGCCGCGCCACATCCACAATCTTTACCGGCTCACCCATGTCCAGCACATTAATCACGCCGCGGGCTTTCGGGTCGCGTGCGCTGTGGGCGGCAGAGTGCAGGATGAGTTCGCAGGCTTCCAGGATCGTCATGAAATAACGTTCCATCTCGGGATGCGTGACGGTGACCGGACCGCCATTGAGAATCTGTTTTTCGAAAACCGGCACCACCGACCCCGACGAGCCGAGAACATTGCCGAAGCGCACGGTCATGAACCTTGGGCCTGACTGCGCCAGATCCAATGCCTGGCAGTAGATCTCTGCGATGCGCTTGGTCGCCCCCATCACGCTGGTAGGCATCACGGCCTTGTCCGTCGACACCTGCACCATCGCCTCGACGCCCGCCTCCAGCGCGGCGTCCGCCACATTCCGCGTACCGACGATATTGGTCAGCACTCCTTCGGCCGGGTTGGCCTCCACCATCGGCACATGTTTCAGGGCTGCCGCATGAAAGACAAGCTGCGGGCGCGCCTCGGCAAACACCTGATGAAGCCGCTTGGCATCGCGGATATCGGTGAGCCGGGGCAGACACGAAAGATCCGGAAACCTCGATTGCAGGTGCTGCTCGACCTTCCAAAGATTGAACTCGCTGTTGTCGACCAGACATATCCGCGACGGGCCGAAGCTGGCAATCAATTCCACCAGCTGGCTTCCGATGCTGCCGCCTGCCCCAGTCACCAGGATACACTTGTCAGCCAACAACTCGACAATGGGATGTCGATCAAATTCCTGCGGTTCACGACCGCCGATCGTTTGCAACGTGATCGGCTCGGTCGGCGACAACCCCCTCTCGATCAAGGCACTCGTTTCACCGGGGGACGGCAGCTTTGACACCTTGATCTTCAGCGCGACAGTCCGTTCGATCACATCCAGCGTCTGTTGCGCGGTCAACCTTGTGGTGAGGATCACTTCTTCCGGGCGGCATCCTTTCCGGGCCAGTTCGGCGACGACCTCGTCCAGATTCAGGGGGCTGCCCAGAATGGGAATGCCGCGCAGAACCCGCCCGATCTGCTGGGTGTTGAAATCCAGAATGCCCACCGGCTCAATCGGGCTGGCATGCGCCCCCTGCAGACCACGCAAGAGGTGAACACAACCCACACCCGCCGAAACCAGGAGCACCCGTTTTTGACCATCCGGTTGCTTCGCTTCCATATCGGCGACGTCCTGCATGATCTGCCACGCGAACCGCGCACCCAGCCATGCACCGGCCAGCAGGCCCGCATGCGCCGTGCCGAACAGCAAGAATTCTACCGCCAAGGCCACCTTGCCCATGGCGTTTGCTGCGGGGGGGCCGAACTCTGCGACCACCAGACCGCTGATCGCCGTAACCAGCGCCGCGGCAGTCAGAAAAACAGAACTGTCCCGCAGGGAAATGAAGCGCCAGATGAATTTCTGGGTCCGGAGCAATACCAGAAAAACCACCGAAAACCCGGCGAAGATCAGGGAAGCGATCCCCGGATTGACCTGGCTCAGATAGGCACTGTCGAACATTGTCAGAAAGACGAAAGTGACCAGAAAGGCGGCTGTCGCGTCAATGACCAGCACGGCGGTCAGAAAGCCCCAGCTTCTCCTCATTGCCGTGGCTTTCAGCTCGCGGCAAAGCCTGACCAGTTGTTGCAACCACATATCGCACCTTCGGCAAGCTTGGACATGGATACATGGCCCAGACCTGCGCCGAGCATAGATGCAGATACCTGTGAGTCAAATTGCAATGCGGCAGACATCCCGCACAGGATGTGCGGCGGGGGGAGCATGACCGGATCGTGAAAGAAGCTGCCTGGAAAACACCCCGCGTCAGGGGAGGGGGGGCTGATTCTTTCGGCGCCGGGTCCCGAATCGGCGGCATGTCGGCAGGCTCGCTGCCGATCAGGTAATGGCAAAAGGCGCAAGGCGCGGCCAGTCAAACGCCAACACCAGTGCCGGGAATGTCGGGTGCGGTGCAATGCAGGCCCTCCAGCACAAGGGGCGGCGTGGTACAGCGGTCGATGGGAAAGCTGTGAGCCTCGACCGAGCCCGCATTCGGTCGGGCGCCGACGAGGCTGACAAGCAGTTCCTGCATCCCGTGCGAACAGACCGGAATGGCATGGTCTGCGCACAGCCGCGCGGCCCGCAGCCAGCCGGTGATATCACCACAGTTCGACGCGTCAGGCTGCAGACAGTGCAGCGCGACTGCGCGACGGCATATTCGAACCCGTGGATCGTGTGCAGGTTCTCGCCCATTGCCAGCGTCATTCCTGCGCCTTGAAGATGTGGGCGCCTTTCAGACCGCGCCCCTTGCCGACAAGATCAAACGCATCGCGACCCCCGACCCGACCCGGCTTGACCACGCCGCCCTCGCGGCCCAGTGCAGGTGCTGCGTGAAAACCAACTACCAGCCAGCCTCCACCGCCCGCATGGGTGC
>JAYSYZ010000236.1:0-8141 GCA_043727195.1 Paracoccaceae bacterium | reverse complement strand
AAGCACCAGGAAGTGCGGATGGGCGAGTTGGCCTTCATCATGTCGCACAAGGTGAACGGCGTGTCGGCGCTGCATTCCGATCTGGTGAAGAAGAACCTCTTTCCCGAACTGCACCGGTTGCATCCGGGGCGGATCATCAATCAGACCAATGGCGTGACGCCGCGGCGCTGGCTGAAGATGGCGAATCGGCCCTTGGCGGGGCTGATCACCGACACCATCGGGCCGGGCTGGGAATCTGATCTGGACCGGCTGCGCGAGTTGGAGCCGCATGTCGAGGATGCGGCATTCCGGCAGGTGTTCGATGCGGCAAAGCGGGCGAACAAGGTGGACGTGTCGAACTGGGTGCGGGCGGAGCTGGGGGTTTCGGTGTCGCCCGATGCGCTGTTTGACGTGCAGATCAAGCGCATCCATGAATACAAGCGCCAGCTTTTGAACATTCTGGAAACCATTGCGCATTGGCATAAAGTGCGGTCGGACCCGAAGGCCGGCTGGGTGCCGCGCGTCAAGATCTTTGGTGGCAAGGCGGCACCGGGCTATGCGGTGGCCAAGGAAATCATTCGTCTGATCAACGACGTGGGCGAGGTGATCAACAACGATCCGGTGACCGGTGATCTGCTGAAGGTGATCTATCCGCCCAATTACAACGTCAGCATGGCGGAACGATTGATCCCGGCTGCGGACCTGTCGGAACAGATTTCGACCGCCGGCAAAGAGGCGTCGGGTACCGGCAACATGAAGTTCATGATGAACGGCGCGCCGACTATCGGTACGCTTGACGGAGCGAATGTGGAGATCCTGCAGGAAGTGGGGGCTGAGAATTTCTTTCTGTTCGGATTGACCACGGACGAGGTGATGAAACGCCGCGAAGACCCCGCACAATCGAAAAAGGCGATCGAGGCGAGCCAGATTTTGCAAGATGTCCTGCAGATGATTGCCGAGGGCCGGTTCAGCCCCGATCAGCCGGACCGTTACCACGGCATTGTGCATGGCGTCTGGCACCACGACTATTTCCTCGTCGCCGCGGATTTTGATGCCTACCATGCGGCGCAGGATGAAGTGGATCGCGCCTATGCAGATCGCGACCGCTGGGTGAGGATGGCGGCACTGAACACTGCCCGAAGCGGCTTTTTCTCTTCGGACAGGACCATCCGCAGCTATATGAGTGAGATCTGGTCAGTAACATCCGCGCTCTGACGCGCTTTCGGGGAGGAAAGCATGGCCGAGACTTTGCTGGACAGAGGCGCTGCCGAGGCGATTGCCGGGGGGTGGCACGGTGATCCGTTCGCAGTGCTGGGGCAGCACAAGCGCGGCAAGACTTGGGAAGTCACGGCTTTCGTGCCGGGCGCGGAACGGCTTTGGGTGCTGAGCGGCAAGGCGGCGGACGAGGCGGTACCGTACCCGGGTGTGGCGGGGCTGTTCACGCATCAAATGACGAAGAAAGCCAGCTACAAGTTCCGCGCGCAAGGCCATGGCAATCAATGGGAATTCGACGATCCATTTCGCTTTGGCCCGGTGTTGGGCGAACTGGACGAATATCTTTTGGGCGAGGGCACCCACCAGCGCCTCTGGCAGGTACTGGGCGCACATCTGATCACGCACGAGGGCATCGCGGGCGTGCATTTCGCCGTCTGGGCACCGAATGCGGAACGGGTGTCGGTGGTGGGCGACTTCAATGTCTGGGACGGTCGCCGCCACCCGATGCGGCGGCGTGGGCCAACCGGAGTGTGGGAAATTTTCGTGCCGGGGTTGGCCGACGGCGCGACTTACAAATACGAGATCAAGGGTGCAGGCGGCGCGATGATGCCTCTGAAGGCCGATCCGGTCGGATTCGGGTCTGAGCATCCACCTGCAAACGCTTCTGTTGTCAGGAAAATCAGCGGCGAATGGCACGATGGCGACTGGATGAAGGCCCGTGCCCGCCATCACAGCATCGACGCGCCGATTTCGGTTTACGAGGTGCATCTGGGGTCGTGGCGGCGCGCGCCTGGCGACCGGATGCTGAGCTATGAGGAACTGGCGGATCAACTGGTGGGCTACGCGGCCGATATGGGGTTCACCCATATCGAACTGATGCCGGTCAGTGAATATCCGTTTGATGGCAGCTGGGGCTACCAGCCGGTCGGGTTGTTTGCGCCCACCATCCGGCATGGCACCCCCGCTGAATTCCGCGCCTTTGTCGATGCGGCGCATCAGAAGGGGCTGGGTATCCTGCTTGACTGGGTGCCGGGACATTTCCCGACCGATGCGCATGGGCTTGGCCAGTTCGACGGCACCTCGCTTTACGAACATCAAGACCCGCGCGAGGGGTTTCATCAGGACTGGAACACCCTGATCTACAATTACGGGCGGGTCGAGGTGAAGAATTACCTCGTGTCCAACGGGTTGTATTGGCTGGAGGAATACCACATCGACGGGCTGCGCGTGGATGCCGTGGCGTCGATGCTGTACCGAGACTACAGCCGCAAGGAGGGCCAGTGGATTCCCAACAAGGATGGCGGACGGGAAAACTATGAGGCCATCACCGTTCTGCAGCAGATGAACATTGTCGCCTACGGCGAGGCGGCGGGTGTGATGACAGTGGCCGAGGAATCGACCGCATTCCCGGGCGTGTCACGGCCGGTAAACCATGGCGGCCTAGGCTTTGGTTTCAAGTGGAACATGGGCTGGATGAACGACACGCTCAGCTACATGCAGAAAGACCCGCTGTTCCGGAAGTACCACCATCACCAGATGACCTTCGGGCTGCACTATGCCTGGTCAGAGAATTACGTCCTGCCGATCAGCCATGACGAGGTGGTGCATGGCAAAGGATCGATGTTGTCGAAGATGCCGGGGACGGCATGGGAGAAATTTGCCAACCTGCGGTCCTACTATGGTTTCATGTGGGCGCATCCGGGCAAGAAACTGTTGTTCATGGGGCAGGAATTTGCCCAAGGCGCAGAGTGGAACCACAACCAGAGCCTTGACTGGCATCAGCTTGAAATGGCGGAACACAAGGGCGTGCAATCCCTGGTCCGCGATCTGAACCGCGTCTACCGCGACACGCCCGCGCTGCATCTGAACGACTGCCGCCCCGAAGGATTCAGCTGGATCGAATCGAATGACGCCGAAGCGGGCGTCTATGCCTGGGTGCGCCATGGCGGGCCGCAGGACAAGCTGGTGGTTGCAGCGATCAACATGACACCCGTGGAACGCCGTTACCGCCTGGGGCTGCCCGCCGCCGGAACCTGGAGTGAACTGTTGAACACGGATTCGACTGCCTATGGCGGCGGCAATCGGGGAAACCTGGGAGGGGTGGTAGCCGAAAAGACACCGTGGAGCGGGCAGGCGCAATCGGCACTTGTCACGCTGCCGCCGCTATCGGCAGTTTATTTCAAGCAGGACTGAAAGGGCGGAGCAAATCCGCCGCCAAGGGGAGGGAAAGATATGCAACCGAAACCGAATGCGCGGCTGTCCTCGCAGGCTATGGCCTTTGTGTTGGCCGGCGGCCGGGGAAGCCGTCTGAAAGAGCTGACCGACCGCCGGGCAAAACCGGCGGTCTTCTTTGGCGGGAAGACCAGGATTGTCGACTTTGCTTTGTCGAATGCGCTGAATTCTGGCATTCGCAAGATGGCCATTGCCACGCAGTACAAGGCGCACTCGCTGATCCGGCATTGCCAGCGCGGCTGGAACTTCTTTCGCGCCGAACGCAATGAATACCTTGATATCCTGCCCGCGAGCCAGCGAATGGATGAAGTGAACTGGTATCGCGGCACTGCTGATGCCGTGGCGCAGAACATCGACATCATCGACAGCTATGGCATCAAGTATGTGGTCGTTCTGGCCGGGGATCACATCTACAAGATGGATTACGAGCTGATGCTGCGCCAGCACGTTGAAAGCAAGGCCGACGTCACCATCGGTTGCCTGACCGTGCCGCGCATGGAAGCGTCGGCCTTCGGCGTGATGCATGTCGACAAGTCGATGCGGATTACAGATTTTCTGGAAAAGCCCAAGGACCCGCCCGCGATCCCCGGCGACCCGAACCATGCCCTTGCCTCGATGGGGATCTATGTGTTCGACTGGGCGTTTTTGCGTGATCTGTTGCAAAAGGACATGAACGACGACAATTCCAGCCATGACTTCGGCTTTGATCTGATTCCCCATGTGGTGAAGAACGGCAAGGCGGTGGCGCACAAGTTCGCCGATAGCTGTGTGACCAGCGGGCTGGAGACGGAACCCTACTGGCGGGATGTCGGTACGATCGACGCGTTCTGGCAAGCCAACATCGACCTGACGGATTTCGTGCCGAAACTGGATCTTTATGACAACGCCTGGCCGATCTGGACCTATGCCGAGATCGTGCCGCCTGCAAAATTCATCCATAATGAAGAGGGACGGCGGGGGTCTGCCGTATCGTCACTGGTATCGGGTGACTGCATCGTTTCGGGGTCGGAGGTATCCAACAGTCTGCTGTTCACCGGCTGCCGGACGCATTCTTTTTCGACGCTTGAATACGTGGTTGCGTTGCCGAAGGTCATCGTCCACCGCAAGGCGGAACTGACGAAATGTGTGATCGACCGGGGTGTGGTCATTCCCGAAGGGCTGGTCGTCGGGCAGGACCCGGACCTTGATGCCAAGTGGTTCCGCCGCACCGAGAGTGGTATCGTATTGATCACGCAAGACATGCTTGACGCGCGGGCGCGGGCGCTGTCCTAAGGCAGACGTGGCCATGGGGGCGGAATAGCAGCCCCCGGCCAGCGGATAACGGGTAAAGGGAACGATGATGGCTGGCGCAAAGCTCCGCAGGCGGGTTCTTTCGGTGGCCTCGGAATGCGTACCGCTGATCAAGACGGGCGGGCTCGCCGATGTGGTGGGCGCGCTGCCCGCCGCACTGGCCGGGGCAGGATGGGAGATGCGGGTGCTGATCCCGGCCTATCGGTCGCTGCTGTCCGATGCGGCGGATTGGCCTGCGGTGTTGGAAGAGCCCGATCTCTTCGGTGGCAACGCCCGTGTGCTGGCGGGCGAAGTGGCGGGAGTGCAGATGCTACTCCTCGACGCGCCGCATCTTTATGATCGGGAAGGCGGCCCATATTCCAACGCTTTGGGGGACTTTCCCGACAACGCAGTGCGCTTTGCGGCGTTGTCCTGGGTTGGCGCCCGGATTGCACGCGAGGGGTTGGGTCGGTGGAAGCCTGACATCCTGCATGCGCATGACTGGCAGGCGGGTTACGCACCCGCCTATCTGGCTTATCACGGTTCGGGGGGGGTGAAATCAGTGATCACCATCCATAACATTGCGTTTCAGGGCTGGGCCCCGGCAACGATGCTGGGCGGATTGCGTCTGCCGTGGGAGGCGTTTCATCCCGCCGCCTTGGAATATTACGGGGGTCTGTCGAGCCTGAAGGCCGGGCTGGTGACGGCGGATCGCATCACCACCGTTTCGCCCACCTATGCGGCGGAATTGATGCGGCCGGAGTTTGGGATGGGCCTGCAAGGGGTGATCGCGGCACGGTCAGCGCAAGTCTCGGGCATCCTTAACGGTGTTGATACCGGCGTCTGGTCGCCCGAGGCGGAGGAGCCACCGTTTTCGGCGAAAGCGATGGCCGGCAAAGCCAAGGCGCGGGCGGCCCTTTGCGCCGAATTCGGGCTGGAGGTGCCGGGGCCGCTGGCCATCGTGGTCAGCCGGCTGACCGATCAGAAGGGAGTCGACCTTTTGCCCGCAGTGATCCCCGATTTCATTCTGGGGGGTGGCGGGCTGCTGGTTCTGGGCTCTGGCGATCCGGGTCTGGAAGGCGCGATGCGGGGTCTTGCTGCCCGCTTTCCGGGGCGGGTGGCGGTACGGATCGGGTATGATGAGGGGCTGAGCCACCGGTTCTTTGCCGGGGCAGATGCCGTGCTGGTGCCCAGCCGGTTTGAACCCTGTGGCCTGACCCAGATGTACGGCCTGCGCTATGGCACGCTGCCGGTGGTGGCGGCGGTCGGCGGTCTTGCCGACACGGTGATCGGCGCATCGCCCGCGACGCTGGCGGCGGGGGTGGCGACCGGCATCCAGTTTCATCCGGTCGATGCACTGGCATTCGGCCAGGCCCTGACGCAACTTTTGCAGCTGCACCGGGACGACAAGACATGGTCGCGGCTGCAAGGCAACGCGATGGCACACCCGGTCGGGTGGGAAAGCTCGGCCAAGGCCTATGCGGCGCTTTATGAAAGGCTGATCGCGTGACGGCGCAGACAGTTTCGCCCCCGGCGCGCCTGTCTGGTCATGCGATCGGGCCGGGGCGACCCTGGCCGATGGGGGCGTCCCTGACCGGCGATGGCGTGAACTTTGCGGTGTTCTCGGCCCATGCCGAGTTGATCGAGCTGTGCCTGTTTTCTTCTGACGGGCGCAAGGAACTGGCCCGCCTGCCGATCCGCGAGCGTGACGGCGACATCTGGCATATCCACGTTGGCGGGCTGACGCCCGGTTCGGTTTACGGTTTTCGCGCGCACGGACCTTATGCCCCGGAACAGGGGCATCGCTTCAATCCGCACAAACTGCTGCTTGACCCTTATGCTCGGGCGTTGGAAGGGCGGCTGAAATGGTCAGATGCGGTGATGGGCTACAAGATCGGCTCGCCGCGTGGCGATCTGAGCTATGACACCCGCGACAGCGCTTTTGCGGTGCCGAAGGCGGTGGTGACCGATTCGTCATTCAGTTGGGGCAACGACACGGCACCGCGCACCCCGCGCGTCGATACGGTGATCTACGAGGCGCATGTAAAGGGGCTGACGGCGTTGCATGCGGGCATCGACAAGCAACTGCGCGGCACCTACCTTGGCCTCTGCTCTGATCCGGTGATCGAACATCTGCAAAAGCTGGGCATCACCGCGATAGAGCTAATGCCGGTGCAGGCCTTCATCGACGACCGGTTTCTGGTGGCAAAGGGCCTGCGCAACTATTGGGGCTATAATACGCTGGCATTCTTTGCGCCCGAACCCCGCTACATGTCGAAGGGCGCGCTTTGGGAATTCCAAACGATGGTCCGCCGGTTGCACGCGGCCGGGATCGAGGTCATCCTTGACGTGGTCTACAATCACACCGCCGAGGGCGACGAATGGGGGCCGACGCTCAGCTTTCGCGGGCTCGACAACGCGTCGTATTACCGGCTTGCCGGGGGCGGGCGGCACTACGTGAATGACGCGGGCACCGGCAATACGCTGAACCTCACGCATCCGATGGTGCTGCGGATGGTGATGGACAGTCTGCGCTATTGGGTCGAAGTGGCCCATGTCGACGGCTTTCGCTTTGACCTTGCCACCGCACTTGGGCGAGAGGCGCACGGGTTTGATCCCAACGGTGGATTCTTCGACGCGATCCGGCAGGACCCGACCCTCAGCCGGGTGAAGCTGATTGCCGAGCCTTGGGATATCGGCCCTGGCGGTTATCAGCTTGGCGCATATCCACACCCGTTCCACGAATGGAACGACAAGTTCCGCGATGGCCTGCGCCGGTTCTGGAAAGGTGATGCAGGGATGACCCGCGATCTGGCGTCGCGGGTTCTGGGCAGTGCCGACCGGTTTGATCATTCTGGGCGGGCGGCGACGTCATCGGTCAATTTCGTGACCTCGCATGACGGGTTCACGTTGGAAGATCTGGTCAGCCATACGATCAAGCGCAACCTTGCCAATGGCGAAGACAATCGCGACGGGCATTCGGAGAACCACTCTGACAATCTGGGGGTGGAGGGGCCGACGCAAGACCCGAAGGTGCAGGCCGCGAGGGCGCTGCGCAAGCGTAACCTGCTGGCAACGCTGATCATCGCGCAAGGCGTGCCGATGCTGCTGATGGGCGACGAGATCGGCCATGGCCAGGGCGGCAACAACAATGCCTACGCGCAGGACAACGAGGTCAGCTGGATCGACTGGTCCAAGGCCGACGCCGAACTGAATGGTTTCCTGGCCCGGCTGACGGAGCTTAGGCGGGGCTTGCCGGTGCTGCGCCAGCGCCGGTTCCTGCACGCCCGCGAGCGCCCCGCTGATCAGATTCCGGATGTGATCTGGCGGCGCGCCAACGGCACTGTGCCGCAATCCGAAGAGTGGCACGACCCGGCGTTTCGCTGCCTTTGTGTCGAGTTGCGCATGGCCGCGGAGGGCGGCGATCCCGGTCATGATGCGGTCTT
>JAYSYZ010000235.1:0-23124 GCA_043727195.1 Paracoccaceae bacterium | reverse complement strand
GGATGCAGTTACCTTCATCAGCCACGGCGTCGGCAAGGGCGAAACCGCGCCCGAGCCGCGCGAGGTCAATGGCACCGAGGAAAAGGCCGAAACCAAGGCCAGCGACAAGAAGGAAAGCGCGCTTTCGCAATATACCGTCAACCTCAACGACAAGGCCAAGGCGGGCAAGGTCGACCCGCTGATCGGGCGGATGGCGGAAGTCGATCGCACGGTGCAGATATTGTGCCGCCGGTCGAAAAACAACCCGCTGTATGTCGGCGATCCCGGGGTCGGGAAGACCGCAATCGCCGAGGGCCTCGCGCGCAAGATCATCGAAGGCGACGTCCCCGAAGTGCTCAAACCCGCGGTGATCTATTCGCTCGACATGGGCGCCCTGCTCGCCGGCACCCGCTACCGCGGCGATTTCGAGGAACGGCTGAAATCGGTCGTCAACGAGCTTGAGAAAATGCCCGACGCGATCCTGTTCATCGACGAGATTCACACCGTGATCGGTGCTGGGGCCACGTCCGGCGGGGCGATGGATGCGTCCAACCTGCTGAAACCTGCGCTGCAGGGCGGCAAGCTGCGCTGCATGGGTTCGACCACTTACAAGGAATTCCGCCAGCACTTCGAAAAGGACCGCGCCCTTGCCCGGCGTTTCCAGAAGATCGACGTGAACGAACCTTCGGTGCCCGATACCATCAAGATCCTGATGGGCCTGAAACCGCATTTCGAGGAACACCACGATCTGCGCTACACCAACGACGCGATCAAGTCTGCCGTGGAACTTGCCGCGCGCTACATCCATGACCGGAAACTGCCCGACAGCGCCATCGACGTGATCGACGAGGCGGGGGCCGCGCAGCATCTGCTGTCCGGGATCAAGCGGCGCAAAAGCCTCGGCGTGAAAGAGATCGAGGCTGTGGTGGCCAAGATCGCCCGCATCCCGCCGAAAACCGTGTCAAAGGACGATTCCGAAACCCTGCGCGATCTGGAAAAGACCCTGAAACGCGTGGTGTTCGGTCAGGACAAGGCGGTGGAGGCGTTGTGTTCAGCCATCAAGCTTGCCCGCGCCGGCCTGCGCGAACCCGAAAAGCCCATCGGCAACTATCTTTTTGCCGGGCCGACCGGGGTGGGCAAGACCGAAGTGGCCAAGCAGCTCGCCTCCAGTCTGGGCGTCGAACTGATCCGTTTCGACATGTCGGAATACATGGAAAAGCACGCTGTTTCCCGCCTGATCGGCGCGCCGCCCGGCTATGTCGGCTTTGATCAGGGCGGCATGTTGACCGACGGTGTCGACCAGCACCCGCATTGCGTGCTGCTGCTGGACGAGATGGAAAAGGCCCACCCGGATGTCTACAACATCCTGCTGCAGGTGATGGACCACGGCAAGCTGACCGACCACAATGGCCGGACGGTGGATTTTCGCAACGTGATCCTGATCATGACGTCCAACGCCGGGGCGCGCGAACAGTCGCAGTCGGCGATCGGCTTTGGCCGCGAACGCCGCACGGGCGAGGATACCGCCGCCATCGAACGCACGTTCACGCCGGAATTCCGCAACCGTCTGGACGCCGTGATCTCCTTCGCGCCGCTGGGCCGCGAGGTGATCCTGCAGGTCGTCGAAAAGTTCGTGCTGCAGCTTGAGGCGCAACTGCTCGACCGTCACGTCCATATCGAGCTTTCGCCCGAGGCCGCGCTCTGGCTGGGCGACAAGGGCTATGACGACAAGATGGGCGCGCGCCCTCTGGGCCGGGTGATCCAGGAATACATCAAGAAACCGCTGGCCGAAGAATTGCTGTTCGGCAAGCTGGTCAAGGGCGGTGTCGTCAAGGTGAACGTCAAGGATGACGCGATCATCCTCGATATCGAGGAACCGCAGAAACCCCGCCTCACCGGGCAAAAACCGCCCCTGCTGACGGCGGAATGATCGCAGACGAAAAAACCCCCGCTTCGGCGGGGGTTTTCATTGGTAGACGGTAATGGCCATAGGGTGCGTGCTCCGCACTCACCGCCCCGGTCACACCACCGCCGCCCGGTACAGATGCCAGGTCGCATGCCCCAACACCGGCAGCACCAGCACCAGCCCCAGCAGCGCGGGCAATGCCCCCAGTGCCAGCGACCCCGCCACGATCAGCCCCCATGTCGCAATCACCACCGGGTTTTCCCGGCTGACGCGCACCGATGTCAGCACCGCCACCGGCAGGCTTACATCCCGGTCCAACAGCAGCGGAAACGACACCACCCCCACCGCCAGCACGATCGCTGCCAGCACAAAACCCACGCCCGTGCCGATCACCGTCAATGCCCAGCCTGCGGGCGTGGTCAGCACCTCGGTCAGAAACGCGGCATAGGATTTGGGCGCGACGCCGATGGTCAGGCTGAAGATCAGATCCGCCAGCATGATCCAGACCAGAAAGATCACCACGTTAAAGATGCTCAGCATCAAGATCCGCCCGAAGCGGGGCGATCTGATCACGTCCAGCAGCGCCAGCCAGTTGGTCGGCTGGCCTGCCTCGCGTCGCCGGCTCATCTCGTACAGGCCCAGCGCGGCCACCGGCCCGATCAACGCAAAACCTGTCAGCACGGGGAACAGCAGGTGCACGAAATTCCCCTGCGCCGCCAGTGCCAGCAACAGGCCTCCCATCACCGGATACAGCAAACAGACGAACATCGCATCCGACCGGAAGGCCGCCATATCCTGCCACCCCTTGCCAAGGGACCGCTGCAGATCACCCTGCGTCAGGCTGCGAACCTTGGGCATCACCGCCGGGTCGGCCCCCGAAGGCGCCACCGCGGTCGAGGCATAGCCCGCCGCCGATCCCAACGCGGCAAGCGTCCAGGACATCGGGTTTCCGATTGTCTTCGGCATCAAGGATCCTCCCGTTCAGGGGACGCCGGGGCCTTGTCGCCCGGGGTCGTCCCAATGGCCTCAAGTGCAAGTGCGGATCGTCAGGCAAAGCTTAGCACGGCACCGCCATTTCCCCAAATCACGGACGCATCCACCCGAAAGGAACGCAGAGGCCGAATTGACGCAACCCCCCGCCGCTGCCGTCGCCTGGTGAAGTTGCCAGTGGCGGCAAGCCCGTCGTGCAGATAAGCTGGGCGCAACGGCGGCCCGCCCCGGATCCCTGCCACCGAAAGGCGACCGATGTCCCTCAGCCAGCTCGTCTACGCATCCCGCCCTTTCGGCTTTGACAATGCGATGCTGGCGGGCATTCTGCTGGATGCCCGCCGCTGCAACACGCGCGACGACATCACGGGCCTGCTGATCTGCCGCGCCGATCTTTACCTGCAACTGCTCGAAGGGCCGGAGGCCGCGATTGACGCCGCTTACCGCCGTATCGCTGCCGATGACCGCCATATCGACCTTGCTCTCCTCTGCCGCCGCATGGTGACAGACCGGCTGTTCCCGCAGTGGGCGATGCGTGACGATCCTGCGCGCAGTTGGCTTTGGACCAAGGCCGAGGTTGATGACGGGGCGCTCACCCGCGCGTCCGAAGCCGACATCCTCGCTGTATTCCGGCGCATCGCCGCCGAAGGCTGACCGCTGTATAACCTCCGGCGCTGATAAGGCGGCCTGTTGTTATGCATGCAATTTTTGACACAACCAGATTCCGCTTTTGTCGGGCAGGCGCTAGCGTTCGGTCAGCTTCAGTTCGATCCGCCGGTTTTGGGCCCGCGACGCGTCGTCGTTGCCCAAGGCTACGGGGCGATGCTCGCCAAACCCGGTTGCCGCCATCCGTTCTGGCGGAAAGTCCAGATCGTCCTGCATGAACCGGACCACCGACAGGGCGCGCGCCTGGCTGAGTTCCCAGTTGTCGGCAAAACCACGCGCCCCACCCACCGGCACATTGTCAGTGTGTCCGTCCACCCGGATGATCCAGTCGATCTCGGGCGGAATATTCGCGCGCACCTCGTCCAGAATGCCCACCACTTCGGCAATCTGCAGCCGGCCCTCGAACGCCAGATCGGCGGAGCCTTGAGTGAACAGCACCTCGCTGGAAAACACGAACCGGTCACCTACCACCCGTACGCCCTCGCGCCCCGACAAAAGCGTCGAAAGCTGGCCGAAAAATTCTGACCGGTATCGCGACAGATCCTGGTTTTCCGCCGCCAGCCGCGCAGCCTCCGCTGCCTCCAGTTCCGCCCGGCGCTTCTGTTCCGATGCCACCTGAGCCAAGGCCGCGTTCAAGTCTGACCCAAGCGTGTCAAGCTGCACCTTCGCCGCCGCATCCTTGTCCGCCGCCTCGTTCAACACGGCTTGCAGGCTGCCCAACTGTCCGCGCAGCGCGGCGATCTGCTGGTTCAGCAGTTCCACCTCGCGCGCGGCGGCAAGCGCCTTTTCCTGTTCCGCCAGAATTGCCTGCTCTGCCGCCATCAGCGCCGAGGATTTCTCCGCCGCGCCCTGCTCCGCCGCCGCCCGCGCCCCGGCCAGCAGGGTCAGCGTTTCTTCGGCGCGTTTGCGTTCCGCCTCCAGCGCCAGGGTCATCGCGGTCAGTTCGGTGTCCGCACCCGCCAGCTTTTCACGCAAGGCCGCCAGCGCCGCCGCATCGACCAGCCGCGCCGCCTCGGCCTCGGTAATGGCGGCCTGCGCCGTCGCCAGCGCCGCCGTGCTGCGCTGATCCTTTGCCTGCAAGTCAGCCACCAGCGCCTCCAGCGCCTCACGTCGGGCAGCGGCCAGCCGCGCCGTCTCGGCCCCTGCATCAATTTCGTCGCGGGCCTTTGCCAGCGCCAGCGTCAACGCCTCGCCATCGGTGATCAGCTTGGCCTTCGCCGCCTCCAGGTCTGCAACCGACGCCGTCAGATCCGCAGCCTCGCCCCGCGCCGCATCGCGTTCGGCCAGAAGACTCGCCACCTGCGCCTCGAAACTGACGATCCGCCCCTCTGCGGCCAGAAGTTCCGCCTGTCGCGCATCAAGCTGGCCGGTCAGCGTCGCGATCAGCACCGTCTGCCGCTCGCCCACCGCGGCCGCAGCCGCCAGACCTGCCTGCAGCCGCCCGATCTCGCCCTCCAGATCGGACGCGCGCACCCGCTCCAGCCCCAGCGCTTCGGCCAGACCGGCAACCTCGGCGGTCAGCGCGTCCAGCTCGCTGCCCTGCGTGGTGATCTGGTCGCGCAACACCGATTGCATGATGGTAAAGATCGTCAGCACGAACATCAGCACCATCAGCAGCGTCGTGACCGCATCGACAAACCCCGGCCAGATCAGCGACGAATCCCTGCGGCGCGACGTGGCCATCCCTTACCCCCGCCCCGGCAGACCGCTGCGGCCAAGGTGCCGGATCGCCACCGTCAGCGCCGCGATGTCGCCCTTCAGGTCGGCAAGCGTCTCTTGCCGGCCCGCCGACATCTCCTCCAGTATCCGCAGCAACTGCACGTCGATCGACCGCAGCCGCATCCGGCTTTCGGCATCGGAATGTGCGCCGCCTTCGGCCCCGGTCAGCGCTTCGATCAGCCGTTCCTGCCCTTCGGCAATCCGCTCCAGCGCGCCCGCCTGACCCCCGGTCCGTTCCTTGTCGGCCTGCATCTGCGTGGTCAGCCGTCCGATCGCTGCCGCCAGATCGCCGATCCGGGCATCCGACACCGACCGGTTCACATCCGACTGCGCATACAAAAGCTGCAACTGCTCCATCTGCCCGGCCATTTGGTCGATCACCATCGCCAGCGCACCCTGATCCGCGGCCTCGCCATCTCCGGCAAAGCCCAGCCGGGTGATCGACGACAGCCACTCCTCCAGTTCGCGCGAGAACCGGTTCTGCCCGTGCCCCGCAAACAGTTCCAACAGCCCCAGCACCAGCGACCCCGCCAGTCCCAGGAGGGACGACGAAAACGCCGTTCCCATCCCGCCAAGCTGGCTTTCAAGGCCCCCCATCAGCTTGCCAAACACATCCAGACCGCTTTCGCCTTCCTGCGGGGCCAGCGAGCGGATCGTCTCCACCACCGCTGGCACAGTGGTGGCCAGCCCCCAGAATGTGCCCAGAAGGCCAAGGAAAACCAACAGGTTGATCAGATACCGCGTGATGTCCCGCGCCTCATCGATCCGCTGCACCACCGAATCCTGGATCGACCGCGAGGATGAGGCCGAGATTGACGTCCGCGCCACCCGTGAGCGCAGCAACGCCGCCAGCGGGGCCAGCAGGCGCGGCGGAATGTCATCTTCGGTGCCCGGCGTGCCGCGCACGAAATTCTCGATCCAGTAGACCGATTGCGCCAGGATCCACACCTGCCAGAAACAGGTCAGCACGCCGATAAAGAAAACCAGCGCGATCAATCCGTTCAACAGCGGATTGGTCGACAGGATCTCGGTGATCTGCGCAAGGATCAGCCAGGCGCCGCTGCCAACCAGCGCACAGACCAGCAGCATCGTGGTAATCGCGCGGATCGGTTGACTGAAGGTTGTCGTCACGTCCGCGTCTTGTCTGTCCATCGACGACATGCCTGCCCGTTCCCCTGCCCTATCCCCAGCCTAGCAGGAAGCCCGCGCCTGCCAAGCAAAAGCCGCGTGAAGTGTCCGGGTCCGCGAAATAGGCCATCTTCCCGCTCATCCCTGCTCGATAACCCGCACCCGCGCCGCCAGCCATTCCAGATCCGCGTCGCCGATCCCCAGTTCCGCCAGATGCGCCGCGGTTGCCCACAGATAATCCCGGTTCGCCCCCCGCCCGCCAACCGCCCGCGCAATGACCCGGGCCTGCTCCTCCAGCGTCAGCCCGCCGCAATACTGCGCATGGTCGGGGTCTATCACATAGGTCAGCGCCTCGATCCCGCCCGCGGCCGTCTGCACCGGCAAGGTCATCTCCAGATAGGCCGATGAAACCAGTTCCCGTTCGCGCAGGGCCGCCAGCGTCGCGGCCTCGGCCCCGCGCGCCACGGCGAAGGCCACGCCGTCGCAGACCGACCCTGCCGCCCGGTCCAGCGCCAGCACCAGACCGGGCGCGTCGACCGTGCCGCGATGGTGGATCGACCGCATGCAGAAACTGCGGTGCCAGCCTTGTGCCCGCGCGATCCGCCGGTCGGCCACCGGAAACCCCGGATCCCAGATCAGCGACCCGTAGCCGAAGACCCACAGTTGCGTGTCCATCACTGGCCCTCTGCCGTTTTGCCCTATAAACTACGCGGCAACGGCAATGAAAAGGGCGGCAGACATGCGCAGGCTTCTGGTTCTTCTGATCCTCGCCGCAGCCCTGTGGTCCGGCTACTGGTTCGTCGGGTCCACCGCCCTGCGCAACGGCGCGGAACAATGGTTCGCCGATCAGACCGCCCGGGGGATCACGGCGGAAAAGACCAACCTCACTGTCGCGGGTTTTCCCAACCGGTTCGACATCACGGTCGAAGGCATCCGCTTTGCCGACCCGCAGACGGGCATCGGGTGGGACGCCCCCTTTGCCCAGATCTTTGCAATGACATGGAAACCCTGGCATCTCATCGCCGCCTTGCCGCCGACCCAGACCATCCGGCTGCCCGATCAGGACATCGGCCTTGCCGCCGACAATCTGCGCGCCAGCGTCCGGGCGCGACCCGAAACCTCGGTGCCGTTGGCGATGGCCATCGTCGAGAGCGGTGCGTGGCAGGCCACCTCGTCGCAAGGCTGGGTGCTGGGTGCCGCGACGCTGGTGGCCTCGGCAGCCGCCGATCCAGATGTGCCCGCAGCTTATGACCTCGCCCTCGATGTCGCCGACCTTGCCCCCGATCCCGTGCTGTTGGCCCGCCTGCCCGACGCCGCCACCTTGCCGCCGCTGGTGCAGATGATCCGCGCCCGGATCAATGCCCGCCTGACCGCGCCACTTGACCGCAACGCCGCCGACACACGGCCGCGTCTGGTGGGGCTGGACGTGTCGGATGTGCTGATCGGTTGGGGCGATTTGTCGGTCACCGCCAAGGGGCTGATCGAACCCGACGATGCCGGCTTCGCCTCGGGCCGCATCGGGATCGAGATTGCCAACTGGCAGCACCTGATCCCGCTTCTGGTGGCCAGCGGGGCGGTAAAGCCCGAAGTCGCGCCAACCGTCCGCAACATGCTGCAGGCAATGGCCGAAGATGGCGGCGATCCTTCGATCCTGAAACTGCCGCTGACCCTTGCCTCGGGCCGCATGTCGCTTGGGCCCCTGCCGCTTGGCCCGGCCCCGCTGTTGGTGGCACCCACGAACTGAACCCGGGCTACCGGCAATATGCCCCGCCCTTGCGGGCCGACGTGTCCAGATGCAGATGGTTCTCGTGATACCCGTCCGACCCCGGCCCCAGCGTGGTCTTGAAGATGCCGCAGGCCCCCTTGTGCACCCGTCGCATCAGCTTGTTGTAATTGCCCAGCACCGTCAGCACCTTGCCATTCGCCAGCCCGAAGGCCGCGACATCAATCGCCTTGCCCTTGCCATGCTCGCTGACCTTGGCACCCTTGATGTTGTTGCGGCTGCGGCAGATGTAATGGGCCGCCACCTGCAGTTCCACCACCTTGCCGTCAAAGGCCGGTTGCACCACCTGATCGACCCAGGTGTTCAGCGCCGTCGCCGCACTGCAATCAATCGTCGCGGCCTGGCTTAACCGCACGCCCGAGACTGAGGTGACGCGCACCGCCTCGGGTATGCCGCAGCCATTGACCTTTGACTGGATCGGCGCAATCACCTCGCCCTTGATGGCGGCCACACCACAGACTGATCCGGCCGTGGCAGCCATCTCGCGTTTCTTGCGGCGCAGTTCCTTTTTCGTGGGTGGCGCAGCGGCGGCCAGTTCCGGCTCTGCCGGGGCCGTTGCAAGATCAAGCCCCGGATCGGGTGCCTTGGCCCCGCGCGCCGCCGCGACCTTGGCCGTCAGCGCCTTGGGCCGTGCCTTCGGGCGCAGGGAACCGGTCAGCGTGTCGCGCGGCGCCGCCGCATTGGCCACCGGCACAGCCTCGGCCTCGACGGCCACCTCGGCCGCTGCCAGGATCGGCCTTGGCATCGGGCGCGGCGACCGCTCTACCGTATCTGCCGTCACCGCCGTGGCCAGCCAGATCAGCAGCGCCGCGCAGACGCCGCGGAGCACCGGATCAGCCCCCCTTGGCATCGGCCACCCGTCCGAAATCCGGGGCCGCCGTATCCTGCCCGGCCTCGATGATGCCGCGCCGGATCGCCCGCGTCCGGGTAAAATAGGCATGCAGCATCTCGCCGTCCCCCATCCGGATCGCCCGCTGCAGCGCGAACAGCTCCTCGGTAAAGCGGCCGAGGATATCCAGCGTCGCCTCCTTGTTGGTCAGGAACACGTCGCGCCACATCACCGGATCACTGGCCGCAATCCGGGTGAAATCGCGAAACCCGGTGGCCGAATACCGGATCACCTCGCTGTCGGACACCTGTTCCAGATGATCGGCCACACCGACCATCGTGTAGGCAATCAGATGCGGCGCATGGCTGACCACGGCCAGCACCAGATCATGGTGGGCCGCATCCATCGTGTCGACATTCGCCCCCATCGCGGTCAGCAGCCCGGTCAGCCGTTGCAGCGCCGCCGGATCGGTGCCCTCGGCAGGTGTCAGCAGCCACCAACGGTTGCGAAACAGCGTTGCAAAGCCTGACCGCGGCCCGGAATATTCCGTCCCCGCCATCGGGTGGCCGGGGATGAAATCCACCCCCTCCGGCATGTGCGGTGCCACAGCCGCGATCACCGCCTGCTTGACCGACCCCACATCCGTGACCGTGGTCCCCGGTGCCAGATGCGGCCCGATTTCGGCGGCCACCGCCTCCATCGCCCCCACCGGCACGCACAAGACCACCAGATCCGCCCCCACCACCGCCGCAGCCGCGCTTTCGCTCACCCGGTCGCAGAACAACTCGCGCGCCACCGCCCGCGTCTCGGGCGACCGCGCATAGCCCACGATCTCGCCCGCCAGCCCGCCCGCCCGCATCGCATGCGCCATGGATGACGCGATCAGCCCCAGACCGATCAGGGCGACGCGACGGTAGGTCATCTGACCCCCTTGAACTGCGCCACCGCATGCGCCACCCGGCGGCATGAGGATTCATCCCCGATGGTGATGCGCAGGCAATGCGGCAGCTTGTAGCCGCCCACCCGCCGCACGATCAGGCCCTGCCCCTGCAGAAAGGCGTCACAGGCCTCCGCCTCCTCAGGGTTGGCAAACCGGGCCAGCACGAAATTCGCCATCGACGTGTCGGACGGCACGCCCAGTTCCGCCAGAGCGCCCGCCAGCCAGCCGCGCATCCGCGCATTCTCCGACCGGCACTTTGCCAGATAATCCTGATCGCGCACCGCCGCCTCGGCCACCTCCAATTGCGTGGTCGAAAGGTTGAACGGCCCCCGGATACGGTTCAGCACATCAATGATGTGGCGCGGCCCATAGCCCCAGCCGATGCGCAAGCCGCCCAGACCGTAGATCTTGGAAAACGTCCGCGTCATCACCACGTTGTCGCGCGCATCCACCAGCGCAGCACCACCGTCATACCCCTCGACATATTCCGCATAGGCCCCGTCCAGCACCAGGATCGCCTGCGCAGGCAACCCCGCCGCCAGACGCGCCACTTCGGCTGCCGAAACCATCGTGCCGGTGGGGTTGTTCGGATTGGCCAGAAACACCAGCTTTGTCCGCCGGTTGCAGGCCGCAAGGATCGCGTCCACATCCGCCGTCCGCTCGCGTTCGGCCACCTCTACCGGGGTCGCCCCCGCCGCCATCGACGAAATCCGGTACATCAGAAAGCCGTGTTCGGTGAACACCACCTCGTCCTTCGGCCCGGCATAGGCCTGGCACAGAAAGGTGATGATCTCATCCGACCCGGCGCCGCAGATCACCCGCCCCGCATCCAGCCCATGCACGTCGGCAATCGCGGTGCGCAGCGCCAGATGATCGGTGTTCGGATAGCGGTGCAGCGTATGCACCGTGCGCTGAAATACCTCTTTCGATCTGTCCGACGCCCCGAACGGGTTTTCGTTGGACGACAGCTTTACCGCATTGGCCACCCCCGCCACATGCGCGCGGCCACCCTCGTAAAGGGCAATGTCAAGGATGCCGGGCTGCGGGTGGATCTGGTTGTTCATCGGATTCCCCAAGGACAGGCCCGCGTTTTAGCGGCGGGGCCGTTGCAATGCCAGCAGCATTTGCCTGCCCCGCGAAAGCGTCACACTGCCAGAAAGTTCACGAATTGCCACGGATCGCTGTCGTCGCGGTCATCGGCAAACCGGTTGATCCGGTCCGCCAGCGGCGTCCAACCGGTATAGTGGCACTCGACCGATCCCAGATAGGGCCGCTGCACCTGCAGGCAGCGCACATGGTCCATCTCGTCCGCCTCGACAACGCCTGCGCGCGGATTTTCCGCCACCCAGACCATCGCCGCCAGAACCGCGCTGGTCACCTGCATGCCCGTCGCGTTCTGATAGGGCGCCAAGGCCCGCGCCTCTGCAATCGACAGACGCGAGCCGTACCACATCGCCCCCTTCGCATGCCCGTACAGGAAAACCCCCAGATCATCGCCGCCCGACACGATCTCGTCCGCCGTCAGGATGTGCTTTGCCTCGGGCAGCCGCCCCGCCCCGTTGATCTCGTGCAACGACAGGATCGCATCGGCGCAGGGGTGATAGGCGTAATGGCAGGTCGGGCGATACACCGCGCGGTCGCCGTCCCACACGGTATAGTAATCGGGGATCGACAGCGCCTCGTTATGCGTGACGACATAGCCGAACTGCGGCCCCACATCCGGGCACCACGACCGCACCCGCGTATCGACACCGGGCCGGTCGATCCAGATCGCATAGCCGGGGCCGAAATCAAAGGCATGCCCGTCGCGGGGCAGCCGTTTTTCATGTGTGCCCCAGCCCAGTTCGGCGGGCTGGTAACCCTCAGACAACAACCCGTCCACCGACCAGGTGTTGACGAAAACTCCGGGCGGTCTTGGCCGGGCGGATACTTGCGTGTCGCGCTCGGCCACGTGCACGCCCTTGACGCCTAGGGTCATCGCCAGTGCCGCCCAATCGGCGCGCGTCACCGGGGCTGCAGGAACGCCGGTATCCGCCGCCAGCCTCAACAACGCTTCCTTAAACAGCCACGACACCATCCCAGGATTGGCCCCGCAGCACGACACCGCCGTCGGCCCGCCAACAAACCGCGTGCCCAGCGCCCGCACCTTCTCGCGCAGGGGATAATTCGTCCGCTCCGCATTGGGCAGGTCCGACCCGAAGTAGAATCCCGGCCACGGCTCCACCACCGTGTCGATATACTGCACCCCCAACTCCTGACACAGCAGCATCAGTTCAATGGAATCCACGTCCACCGACAGGTTGACCACGAACCCCCGCCCGTCCGGGAACAGGCCGCGCAGCACTTCGGCAAAGTTGTCCGGCACCAGCGCCAGTTGCAGATGCCGGATGCCACGCTCTGCCAACAGCCCGGAAAATTCCGCCGACGGCTCGATCACTGTGAACTGCGCGCGGTCAAATGCGATATGGCGTTCGATCAGCGGCAAAGTACCCCGGCCGATGGACCCGAAACCGATCATCACCAAAGGCCCGTCAATGCGGGCGTGAACCGGATATGTCATGGGGATACCTTTCAGACTTTGGTCGATCTGGCCTGCAAGTAGTCCATCAGTGCCATCAGCACACCCGAAATCACGAAGGTCAGGTGGATCACCACCAGCCAGAACATCTCGGACTGGCCAAAGGTCACGGCGGAATCGATATCCCTGATTTCCATGAATTTCTTCAAGAGGTGTATCCCCGAGATTGCCACGATCGAGGCGATCAGCTTCATCTTCAGTCCGCTGAAATCAACCTTGCCCATCCATTCCGGCCGGTCAGCCCCCGCATCGAAATCGAACTTCGACACGAAGTTCTCGTATCCGGAAAACAGCACGATCAGCAGAAGGTTCGCCGCCAGCGTCAGGTCGATCAGCGTCAGCGCCGCAAGGATCATCTCCTCCGGCGTCATCTGCAAGACCTGCGGCGCATAGTAGAACAGTTCCTTGATGAAGATGATCGACATCATCGCCAGCGCCACCACCAGCCCCAGATACATCGGCGCCATCAGCCAGCGGCTGGCAAACAGGCCCTGCTCGAACCGGTTTTCAAGGCTTCGCTTGTCAGACATGGCGCGATACTCTCCCGAAGGGTCGGGGCCAGATCACCCCGCAACCCCCACATAGCGCAGGACGGCAGGCTGATCAGCCCCAAATCTTCAGGGCAGGGAAAGGCGATAACATACTTAACCAGACGTAAACAAAAATCCTGAAATTGCGCAATTTCAAGGGTTTGTCCGGTATAACACGCGTGTTATCACACCCACGGATGCGAAAAGCCGCACCTTCCGGCGCGGCTTTTCTCGATCTTCCGCCGGGCGCGAGCATGCACCCCCGGATCAGGTCAGTTCTTCGCGTAATATTCCACGACCAGGTTCGGTTCCATCTGCACCGGATAGGGCACGTCGCCCAGGGCCGGGGTGCGGACAAACTTGACGATCATCTTGTTGTGGTCGACTTCCAGATAGTCCGGCACGTCCCGCTCGGTCAGCTGGATCGCTTCCAGGATCAGCCCCATCTGCTTGGACTTCTGGCGAACCTCGATCAGATCACCTTCCGACACCCGGTAGGACGCGATGTTGACCCGCTTGCCGTTGACCATCACATGGCCATGGTTCACGAACTGGCGGGCGGCAAAAATCGTCGGCACCAGCTTGGCCCGGTAGACCACCGCATCAAGCCGACGCTCCAGAAGGCCGACCAGCATCTCGCCGGTGTCACCCTTCACCCGCTCCGCTTCGCCATAGATCTTGCGGAACTGCTTTTCGGTCAGGTCGCCGTAGTAGCCCTTCAGCTTCTGCTTGGCCCGCAGCTGGGTGCCGAAGTCGGACAGCTTGTTCTTGCGGCGCTGGCCATGCTGGCCGGGACCATACTCGCGTTTGTTCACCGGGGATTTCGGACGTCCCCAGATGTTTTCGCCCATCCGGCGGTCAATCTTGTGCTTGGCAGAGGTGCGTTTCGTCACCGCTGATCTCCTTCTGTGTGCCGCGCCCTGAGGGCGCATTGAAGGGCGTTGTCCTTTCCGGGTCTCCCCGGCGACAGGCAACTTCTTGCGAAGACCGCCAACACCAATGAAAAGCCCCGAGGCATGCCCCGGAACTTGCGCGGCTTATACAAGCGCAAAGCGCAGAGTCAACATACCCCCGGGATGAAGTTCCGTCAGGCCGTCATCTGATGCCGCAGGATCGCGGCCTCCGCACCTGTCAGGCTGCGCCGGGCGTAGGGGCCATAGCTTTCCGGATCGCCAGCAGCGCCCGGCAGCGCGCTGACGAGGCTGCTCCGATCCGCCGCCGCCAATTCTTCCAGCGCCGCCCCCGCAGGATGAAAGCTTTCCGTCTCCAACCCGTTGGCCAGAACAATTCCGTGCCGCTCCAAAAGGAAATGAACATAGGTCACATCGCCCGGCGCCAGGTCCACCGCCACCGAATGAACGTTGACCAGATCCTCGGCGGCAATCAGCACTTCCGGAGTGTTGAAAACCTCGCGCACCGCCGCACCCCGCACCAGCATGCGGTGACGCGGCGAAACGGTCAGGTCATTATCCGGCCGTCCGATGCCAAAAGCGCCACCCCGGATGCGCACCGGCCTGAGGCTGGGCGTCGCGAACAACCGCGCGCCAGCAATCCTCCGTTGCCCCGTCCAGATCACCGGCTGCATCCCGTCATCGCACGTTTGCACCAGATCGCCGGGTCGCAGATCCTCGACCCGCCGCTGGCCGGACGGGGCTGCCAGCATCGTCCCCGGCGTGAAACAAATCATGCCCCTCTTGGCGTCCAACCCGGCCTTCGGGTTCACCTGCGCCCGCAAGATACGCAGATCCCGCCCGCGCGGGGGCAGATCGCCCTGAAACATGACCATGCGCGCGCCAGTTTCCGGCGAATGCACAAGCCGCACCACGTAGCGCCTCTTACCATCCGTCACAAGGAACCCCTGCTCTGGCAAAGTTTCCCCGTCGCTGTAGACCGGGTCGCACGACGGGGCCTGCCGCAGCATCCGCCGCACCGAGGCCGATGCCTTGCGCCTTAGCGCCTCCAGCCCATCCGCCCCCAGGATGAGCGGCCCATCCGGTCCGTCAAGCCGCGCCACCGACCCTGTCCAGCGCCAGACAGCCGCTGGCACCAGTGCCTGCACCGGCGCAGCCGCAAGGCCGCCGATGGATGTTTGTGCCCATGAAATCACATAAGTCGCTCGCGCGCCCGTCCCCATTGCCTGCCCCGCATCCGTTTCTTCTTTGTTATATGCAAAGGTTAGCAGGTGTTCGTCTGGTTGGATATGCCTCGTGTGCAACATGCATTCTTGCCACACAGCCGCATTCTGGCGTTGCGCGCGCAGACTTGCCTCGTCAGCATATGACCGACACAATACCCGCACCCGCGCCGAACCACCGAAGAGGACATGCATATGACGCACAGCGAGACCATAGGCTTCATCGGCACCGGCCTCATGGGGCATGGCATGGCGAAAAACATCGTTGAAAAGGGTTATCCCCTCACCGTGACCGCCCACCGCAACCGCAAACCGATCGACGATCTGGTCGCCCGCGGGGCTGCGGAGGCGGCGACGGTCGAGGATGTGGCCGCGGCATCCTCTGTCGTCTTCCTCTGCTTGTCCGGATCACCCGAGGTGGCAGCGGCCGTCGCCCGGATGATGCCGCAGCTTCGGCCCGGCAGCGTGGTGGTGGATTGCTCCACCAGCGATCCCACGGTGACCGAACGTCTTGCAGCCGATCTGGAGGCGGCAGGCGTTGCTTTCGCCGACGCACCGCTCAGCCGCACCCCGAAAGAAGCTTGGGAAGGCACCCTCGATTGCATGGTCGGCGCGACCGACGACACCTTTGCCCGTATCAAGCCGATCATCGCGACCTGGGCCGCCAAGATCGTGCATATCGGCGGGGTCGGCGACGGGCACCGGATGAAGCTTTTGAACAACTTCCTGTCGCTCGGCTACGCGGCGCTTTATGCCGAGGCGCTGGCTCTCTCCCGCAAGGTTGGCATCCCCGTCGCCACCTTTGACAGCGTGATCCGGGGCGGCCGCATGGACTGCGGCTTTTACCAGACCTTCATGGGCTACGCGCTGGACGGCAACCGCGAGGCGCACCGCTTTACCCTGACCAACGCCCACAAGGACCTGCGCTATGTGGAAAGCATGGCCAACGCCGCAACCATGACCACAACCATGGCCAGCGCGGTGAAGAACAGCTTCGCGGTCGCAATGGCGCAAGGCGGGGCGGGGCCAGAGGACTACGTCCCCCACCTGACGGATTTTGTCGCGCGGGCAAATGGGGTGGAGTAAATTCGATTAGACCAATCTCGCGATAAAATCCTTCGCTTCCGCGCGTAGCTGAGCGACTTGAGATTTGCCGATGAATGGCATTGCAACCGCCAGAAAGTCCAAGACTACAAGCGCGTCCTTTAGAGTCACTTCCTTTGAAACGACCGGCACGGGGACATCGAATTCGTCCAACTGGGCAAAAAACGAGCGCACTTTCGAACCTACGCCAACGGGAATTGGGGTCGTGCCTGAACGAGGTCGTCCCGAGTATGCAGTGCTAGTTTCCGCTCTTAAATGCTTCTCCAAGTTGTGAGCATCGGAGTAAATGGATGAGAGAACTAGCAGTGTTCTTGCTTCTTTTCCAGCGGCACTCCTTTGCCGTCGCATCCAAGCTACAAAATCTATCATGAAATACATTGAGCCAACTGTCACGGCACCCCAAAGAAAATCTCCGATTAGAAACGACACCCAGTCCCAGAACCAAGCAGGGAACATGCTCGGATCAACGCCCTTTGCAGCATCATTAAGCTCGTCATTGAGGCCCTGACTGGTCGCTATTGTCTCGACATTGAGATTCCAGATTGGCTGAAAAACCAGTATCCAGAGAAGCGCCAGAGGCATCCAAAGGTACGACTTGAATCTTTTTGCCATTTCACCGCCGCCCTCACCCGCACTTCGAATGCCCGCACGACCCGCAGGTCAGGCATCCCTCGACCATCCGCAGGTCATAGCTTCCACACGACGGGCAGGCCTTGCCCTTAGGCGCCTCGCCGACCCGCAGCAGTTCCGCCTTGGGGTCGGATTTCAGCCCCAGCCCCTCGCCTTCGATAAAGCCGATGTCGATCAGATGCCGCTCGATCACCCCGCCGATGGCGGCCAGGATTGAGGGGATGTATTTCCCCTCTACCCACGCCCCGCCACGCGGATCGAACACGGCTTTCAGTTCTTCAACCACAAAGGAAATATCGCCGCCGCGCCGGAACACGGCCGAAATCATTCGGGTCAGGGCCACCGTCCAGGCAAAATGCTCCATATTCTTCGAGTTGATGAAAACTTCGAACGGCCGCCGGTGGCCCGCAATCACGATGTCGTTGATCGTGATGTAAAGCGCATGCTCAGACCCCGGCCATTTTACCTTGTAGGTCGCACCGTCCAGTGCCGCGGGCCGGTCCAACGGTTCGCTCAGATACACAACCTCGCCGCCTTGCGACGTGGCAGGCGCCTCTGCGGGAACCTTGTCGGACGCCTCCGATACTGTCAGCACCGACCCCGTCACGTCGTTTGGCCGGTAGGTGGTGCAGCCCTTGCAGCCCTGATCCCAGGCGGCCATGTAGACCTGCGCAAAATCATCGAAACTGATGTCGACCGGGCAGTTGATGGTCTTTGAGATGCTTGAATCGACCCATTTTTGCGCTGCGGCCTGCATCCGCACATGATCCAGTGGCGGCAGGGTCTGGGCGTTCACGAAATGCTCCGGCAGGGGTGCATCGCCAAACTTATCCCGCCACAGCCGCACGGCATGATCGACGACCTCTTCCTCGGTCCGCGAGCCATCCTTCTGCAGAACCTTGCGGGTGTAGGCATAGGCAAAGACCGGTTCGATCCCGCTGGACACATTTCCCGCATACAAAGAGATTGTTCCCGTCGGCGCGACCGACGTGAGCAAGGCGTTGCGAATGCCGTGTTCGCGGATCGCCTCGCGCACGTCGGCATCCATCCCCAGCATCGTCCCCGATGCCAGATATTTCTCTGCCTCAAACAGCGGGAACGCGCCTTTTTCCCGCGCCAGATCGACCGATGCCAGATAGGCCGACCGCGCAATCGCATGCATCCATGCCTCGGTCATCTGCGCCGCCTCTTCCGAGCCGTAGCGCAAGCCCAGCATCAGGAGTGCGTCCGCCAGCCCCGTGACCCCCAATCCGATGCGTCGCTTTGCCCGGGCCTCTGCAGCCTGTTGCGGCAAGGGAAAGCGGCTGGCATCGACCACATTGTCCATCATCCGAACGGCCACCCGCACCAGCCGGTCGAGCGCGATCATGTCCATCGACGAACCCGCCCCGAACGCGTCTTTCACGAGGCTCGCCAGATTGATCGACCCCAGCAGACACGCGCCGTAAGGCGGCAACGGCTGTTCACCGCAAGGGTTGGTGGCGGCAATCGTCTCTGCGTAACTCAGGTTGTTCGCCGCGTTGATCCGATCAATGAAGATCACCCCCGGTTCGGCGAAATCGAACGTATTCCGCATGATCCGGTTCCACAGATCGCGCGCCTGCACGGTGCGGTACACCTTGCCGCCGAAGACCAGTTCCCACGCGCCGTCGGCCTTCACCGCCGCCATGAAGGGATCGGTCACCAGAACCGACAGGTTGAACATCCGCAGCCGGGCCGGGTCTTTCTTCGCTTCGATGAACGCCTCGATATCCGGGTGATCGCAGCGCATCACCGCCATCATCGCTCCGCGCCGCGACCCCGCTGACATGATCGTGCGACACATCGCATCCCAGACGTCCATGAAACTGAGCGGGCCTGACGCGTCCGCCGCCACGCCCTTCACTTCTGCGCCCTTGGGCCGGATGGTGCTGAAATCATACCCGATCCCGCCGCCCTGCTGCATCGTCAGCGCGGCCTCTTTCAGCCCGTCGAAGATGCCGCCCATGCTGTCTGGGATCGTGCCCATGACAAAGCAGTTGAACAGGGTAACACTGCGCCCGGTGCCCGCCCCCGCCGTGATGCGCCCTGCGGGCAGGAACTTGAAATCCTCCAGCGCCGCATAGAACTCCGCCGCCCACTTTTCCGGCTCCGCTTCAACCTCGGCCAGTGCGCGGGCGATCCGCCGCCAGGTATCCTCGACTGTCCCGTCAATTGGAGTGCCGTCAGCGTCCTTGAAGCGATACTTCATGTCCCAAATGGCTTCGGCAATGGGCGCAGAGAATCGCGACATGGGGCGAGGTCCTTGAACTTGTGGATAAGTCGGGCGGACCCACAAGATACGCGCATGGCCCCTGCTGGTCAATCTTGCAGCCACCCTCAGACAAGCTATGTTCGGGTCATGGCGGTGAACATCCTGAAACTCTGCGTCGGTGCCGACAGCATCGAACACCTGGCTGACTGGCAAGCCAGCCAACGCCGCCGCTGGCCGCCCGGCCGCGCCGTGCACGTCACGCGAATGTTCCCCAAACGCGAGGCCGAGGTGCTGGATGGCGGCTCACTGTATTGGGTGATCAAGGGCGTGATCCTGTGCCGCCAGCGCATTCTGGGAATGGAACAGATCACCGAAGGTGACGGTATCACCCGTTGCGCGCTGATCCTTGATGCCGCGATCATCCGCACCGAAGCTGCCCCCCGCCGCCCGTTTCAGGGCTGGCGCTACCTCGACGCCGCCGAAGCGCCCCGCGATCTGGTCAAAGGCCGCGAAAGGGAAGAGGCGCTGCCTCATGCCCTCGCCCAGGCTTTGGCCGAAATCGGCCTGCGCTGATGACCGCTTCGGCCTTGGCAGGGTCGAGGTCAGAGCTGCCGCCGGTTAGGCCCTAGAGGCCAAGCCGCGCCAGCAGCGGTGCAAGGTCAGCCCCCGATGCCCTGGCCCGGTACAGCATCGCCTGTGAGCGCAGGATCACGCCGTCTGACAGCACTTTCAGATGGTTCGCCCGCAACGTTTCTCCCGACGAGGTGATATCGGCGATCCCTTCGGCGGTCAGGTTCTTTACCGTCCCTTCCGTTGCGCCCAGACTGTCGACCAACTGATAATCCGCGACGCCATTCTCGGTCAGAAACTCCCGGACCAGCCGATGATATTTCGTCGCGATTCGCAGCCGAAAGCCGTGGGTCGCCCGGAAGGCTGCGGCGGCCGCGTCCAAATCATCCAGCGTGTCCACATCCACCCAGACCGACGGCACAGCCAGGATCAGATCTGCGTGTCCGAACCCAAGACAGTGCACTTCGGTCACTACTGCGGTCCAGTCGGCAAACTCCTCGCGCACCAGATCAGTGCCGGTGATCCCCAGGTCAATCCGGCCCGCCTGCAATTCGCGGGGCACCTCGGACGCGGCCATCAGGACCAGCTCCACCCCGTCCATTCCATCCACCGCGCCGGAATATTCCCGCTCCGCCCCGGTCCGCCGCATTGCCAGGCCGTGCGCGCCGAACCAGTCGAAGGTCTGGTTCATCAGCCGGCCTTTCGAGGGCACCCCGATCTTGATCATGCAGCCCCCCTAAGCCGCGCCACCAGCCCCGGGCGGATGACCCCCCCGACGGCCGGGATCGACGCACCCTGACCCAGCACCGCTGTCAGGGCATCGTACCGCCCGCCACTGGCCACCGGGGGCAAGCTTGCATCGGCGGCATGAAAGCTGAACACGAACCCATCGTAGTATTCCAGCGATGTCCGCCCATGGCTGGCCTCAAACGGCAGCGTGGCGACATCCACGCCCCGGACCGCCAGCGCTTCCAGCCGGGCCGCGAACCGGTCCACCGCAGGGGCGATTGCGGGCAGCATCGGGGTGATCCCGCGCAGATGCGCCAACGCCGCCGCTGCAGGGGCCTGCAATGTCATGAGATCATACAACATTGCCGCCTCGGGGGCGGATATCGGTTTGGCGTGGGCGTCTTCCAGCAACGCCTCTGCCCGCGCCGCAATTTCGGACGCAGACCGCAGGCCGACGAAACTGCCAGCCTCTGCGACCAGCGCCTGCGGGCTGCCCTTGGCCAGCCGGTCCAGCAGACGCGCCCGCGCCGCAGGCACCGGTGCGCGGCCCGCAAACCGGTCGAGCAAAGTGCGGAACCGCCTTGGTCGCCAGATGTGGCGCAACAGTGCGGCGGTTCGAAGTGGCGTCGTATCAAGGCCGCGCACGGCAGCCATCAGGATGCCGATATCCCCCGTCGCGGGCCGCAAGTTCAGAGCGGACAGAATTCCCTGAAACAGTGCAAACACCTCGGCATCTGCGGCCTCCGGCGCGGTACGGTCAAACACTTCGAACCCGACTTGCAGATACTCTGACGCGCGGTCGGAAACGCCATCCTGTTTGCGGAACACTTCGCCCAGATAGCAGTAGCGCGCCGGTTCCGCGCCGTGGGACATATGCGCCTGCACCACCGGCACGGTAAAATCAGGCCGCAGCATCATTTCGCCGCGCAGGGGGTCGCGGGTGGTGTAGGCGCGGGCGCGGATATCCTCGCCGTACAGGTCGAGGAGGGTTTCGGCGGGCAATAGGATATCCGCCTCGACCGGCACCGCGCCGGCGGCGACAAAGGCGGCATGCAGCCGCGCAGCCTCAACCCGGATCGTGGCCTTGGGGATCATCGCGCCAGCATCTTGCGGACTGCGGCAACCAGATCGCTGCGGTCCACCAACTGCTGCGCGGGCCGATCCTTCCATTCCTCAAGCGTGGCACTCTCGGCGATCTTTGCGCCCAGGATCAGGTCCTTGAGGATGACCTTGCTTTCGGCAGCCTCGTTCCCGCCCTGAATCACAGCGATGGGCGACTGCCGTTTGTCGGCGTATTTAAGCTGGTTGCCAAAGTTCTTGGGATTGCCCAGATAAACTTCCGCCCGGATACCGGCAGAGCGGAGATCGCCCGCCATGCCCATGTAATCCGCCATCCGGTCCCGGTCCATCACCGTCACGACCACCGGCCCCACCGCATCACCGGCGCTGCGCCCCTTGGCCCGCAAGGCCGCAAGCAGCCGGTCCACCCCGATGGAGACCCCGGTCGCAGGCACATCCTGCCCGGTGAAGCGCTTGACGAGGCCATCATACCGCCCGCCCCCGGCGACCGAGCCAAAGTTGCGCGGACGGCCCTTTTCGTCCGTAATCTGGAAAGTGAGTTCGGCCTCGTAGACCGGGCCGGTATAGTAGCCGAGGCCACGGACCACGCCGGGGTCGATCAGAATGCGAGCGTCCGTGAACCCCTGCGCGCACAAGACCTCATAGATTTGCCGAAGTTCTTCGACGCCTTGCCGGCCAGAGTCAGACGAAGTGATCAACTCACCAAGGTGGTCCAGCATTCGCTTGTTCCAGATATGCCTGGTGCAGCCGTAATCACCTGAACTTATGGTCTCTGGCGCAACTGAGTAGCGCGCGTGATCCAGTAGCTTCCCGCGCGCTTCGTCGCCTTCATCATATGCATTTGTTGCTTCGCGCGCGAGCTTCTCAAATACCGCGCCATGTGCGCCAACGAAACTCATCAGCTTCTCTACTTGGAGAGCATCCAGCCCAGCACCCTTTGTAAAATCCCCACTCTCATCGTTCCGCCCCGCACCAAGCAGCGCCCGCACCCCCTCCGGCCCCAGCCGGTCGATCTTGTCGATGGCGCGCAGCACGATGCCGCGCTCTGCCTCCTTGTCGTCGCCGGCAAGGCCCGCCACTTCCATCACCCCGTTCAAAACCTTGCGGTTGTTCACCTTCACCACATAGTCGCCGCGCTCGATCCCCACGGCCTCCAACGCATCGGCGAGCATCGCGCAGATCTCAGCGTCGGCGGCCACTGACCCCGACCCCACCGTATCGGCATCGCATTGATAGAACTGCCGGAACCGCCCCGGCCCCGCTTTCTCGTTCCGCCAGACCGGCCCCATTGCGTAACGCCGATACGGCGAGGGCAGGTCGTTGCGGTACTGCGCGGCAACTCGCGCAAGCGGGGCGGTCAGGTCGTAGCGCAGGGCGAGCCAGTCAGCGTCTTCATCTTGCCAGGCGAACACACCTTCGTTCGGGCGGTCCACGTCGGGCAGGAATTTGCCCAAAGCCTCGACCGTTTCCACGGCAGACGTTTCCAGCGGATCAAAGCCATAGCGGTGGTAGACCTCGGCAATCGCGTCCAGCATCGCCTTGCGTTCGGTCACTTCCGCGCCGAAATAGTCGCGGAAGCCGCGCGGGGTTTCCGCGCGG
>JAYSYZ010000234.1:0-23315 GCA_043727195.1 Paracoccaceae bacterium | reverse complement strand
CGCGCCATGTTGTCCCTGCCCCAGCCCCCCACCGGCATCCTCGCCGCCTCGATGATCTCGGCGATGGGCGTGCGCCGTGCGGTCGAAGGGGCGGGCCTTGTGGTTGGGCGCGACGTCTCGATCATCATCCACGACGACGACCTCAGCTACATGAAGAACGGCGAGGATGTGCCGATCTTCACCGCCACCCGCTCTTCCGTGCGTGAGGCCGGCCGGCTGGCCGCCGAAATGCTGCTTGACGTCATCGCCCACCCCGAAGGCGGCCCCCAGCAACGCCTGCTCGAGGCGGAACTCATCATCGGCCAGTCGACCGGCCCCGCACTCCGAGGCTGACATGTCCCTTTCGCGCTACGACTTCCCCGAGGGGTTCATCTTCGGGGCCGCCACCGCCGCCTATCAGATCGAAGGCACCGCCTTCGGCAACTGCGGCCCCAGCCATTGGGACAGCTTCGCCGCCACCCCCGGCAATGTGGTGCGCGCCGAAGATGGCGCGCGCGCCTGCGACCATTACCACCAGTGGCCCGCCGACCTGGACCTTTTGCAAGCCGCCCATATGGACGGCTACCGCTTTTCCACCTCCTGGGCGCGGGTCATGCCCGACGGCGTGACTGTCAACCCGGAAGGTATTGATTTCTATGACCGACTGATCGATGGCATGTTGGCGCGCGGGTTGCAGCCGTTCCAGACCCTGTATCATTGGGAAATGCCCTCGGCGCTTGCCGATCAGGGCGGCTGGACCAACCGCGACACCTGCCACCGCTTCGCCGATTTTTCCGAGGTTATCACCCGCCGCCTTGGCGACCGTGTAGCCAGCATCGCCACGGTGAACGAACCCTGGTGCGTGGCCTGGCTGTCGCACTTCATGGGCATCCACGCCCCAGGCCTGCGTGACATCCGCGCCACCGCCCGCGCGATGCATCACATCCTCCTGGCGCATGGCCTCGTGGTTGAACGCCTGCGCGGCATGGGTCAGCCGAACCTCGGCATCGTGCTGAACTTCGATCATGCCGCCCCTGCCTCTGTCAGCCCGGAAGATCAAGCAGCATCAGACCTTTGGGATGGGATCTTCAACCGCTGGTTCATCGAAGGCATCACCCGGCAGTCCTACCCCGCCAATGTTCTTGAAGGCCTCGGCCCGCACATGCCCGCGAACTGGCAGGACGACATGCCCGTGATCGGGCAAAAGCTCGACTGGCTTGGCGTCAACTACTACACCCGCCACCTTCTGGCCCATGATTCCGGCACGCCATGGCCCAGCCTGCGCCCCGTGCCCGGCGACCGTCCGCGCACCCAGATGGGATGGGAAATCTACCCCGAAGGCCTGCATCATTTCCTGACCCGGATGGCGAATGAATATGTCGGCCAGACCCCGATCTATGTCACCGAAAACGGCATGGCCAATGCCGACCAACTCGAACATGGCACCGTAACCGACGATATCCGCAAAGATTTCCTCTTCGCCCACCTCGCCGCCACGAAACAGGCCATCGAAGACGGGGCGAACGTGAAGGGCTTCTTCTACTGGTCGCTTCTGGACAATTACGAATGGGCCGAAGGCTATGAAAAGCGGTTCGGCCTGGTGCATGTCGATTTCGACACGCTGGCGCGGGTGCCGAAATCCTCTTATCACGCCCTCGCGCGCGCTCTGGCGCGCAACGATTAGGAACCGCCGATGACCCTCGTCCTTCTCGCTGATATTGGCGGCACCAACACCCGCGTGGCGCTGGCCGATGGCACCGATGTCAGGCTCGGCTCGATCCGCCGCTTTCCGAACGCCGATTACATGGCACGCGGGCAGGACATCGCGCATGTGCTGCAGGATTATCTGGCACAGACCGGCGCTGCCGTCACCGGCGTCTGCGTCGCGGCGGCCGGTCCGGTGCAGGACGGTGTCGCCACCATGACCAACCTCGATTGGGTGATGGATGCGGCAAAGCTTTCGGCTGCGACGGGTGCCAGGAAAGTGGCCATTCTCAACGACCTGCAGGCGCAGGGTCAGGCGTTGGGGCATATCCCTGCCGAAAACCTCCGCACCGTGATCGACGGCCCGGTCAAACCCGGTGCGGCGATGCTGGTGGTCGGCCTTGGCACCGGCGTCAATGCGGCCCCCGTGCACAGCGGCACACCGGGCCGCGTCGTGCCCCCGTCGGAATGCGGTCATGTCAACATGCCGGTGCGGACAGACGAGGATTTCCGCCTCGCCCGGTTCATTGAAACCAGCCTCGCCGCGCAAGGCGAGGTACCTCACGCCGGCGTCGAAGAGGTGCTTGCCGGTCGCGGTCTGGCCAATCTGCACGCCTTCGCCGCGGCCGAGGCCGGCCGGCCGGCCAGCCTCACCTCGGCCGAAGTGCTCCACGCCCTTGCCGCAGGCGACCCCGTCGCCGCCCATGCGGCACGGCTTTACGTGCACATCCTCGGCCAGACGCTTGCCGACCTTGCCCTGATCCACCTGCCCTACGGCGGCATCTTCCTGATCGGCGGCATGTCCCGTGCAATGACGCCGTCCTTCGCCAGCCTGAACCTGACCGCCGAATTTCGCGAATCCCGACGTGTCGACCTGCTGCAAAAGGATTTCGCCGTGACGGTGGTCGAAGATGATTATGCCGCGCTGACCGGCTGCGCCGCGTACCTTGCCGCCGCATCAGCCTAGCCGCCGGTTTGGCGCAGGCTGAGGGCGAATCTTGGTTATCACATCTCTAACAAAATATTGAAAATAACTGTATTACAGTGGCTTAACGCGCATAACACGCGTGTTATCGCACCCTTTCATATCAGCCGCTCCCTCAGAAATTGCAGCGCCACCCCCAGCCCATCCGGCGCAATCCCGTGCCCGGTTCCGGCCATCACATGGCCAAAGGTCGGAAATCCCGCCTCCACCAGCGCATCCCCCGCCCGGCCCATCTCCGCGAACGGCACCACCGGATCCTGATCGCCATGCACCAGCAGCACCGGTGGCCTCACCACCGCCTCGGCCCGCAACAATTCGGGGCGCAGCAGCCGGCCTGAAATCGCCACCACCCCCGCCACCGCCACCGCCCGCCGGGGGGCGACATGCAGGCTCATCATCGCGCCTTGCGAAAACCCGACCAATGCCAGCCGATCCGGACCCAGCCCCGCTTCCGCCAGCCGGGCGTCCAGGAACCCGTTCAGATCCTCTGCCGCCGCATCCAGCCCCCGCTCCGCCGCCTCCTGCGCGGACCCGTCCAGCCAGGGGATCGGGAACCACTGATATCCGAACCCGCCTCCCACACACCGCTCCGGCGCATCCGGGGCGACAAACACCGTGTCCGGCAGATGCTCGCCCAGGCTGTCGGCCAGCCCCAGAAGATCCGACCCGTCCGCGCCATAACCATGCACCAACACAACGATCGACCGGGCCACCCCCGACACCGCCCCCCGCCGTCCGAACTGCAAGTCCCGCATCAAGCCACTCCGTCCCGTTCCTTCGCCACCCGGTAATAGGCCCACAAGATCCGCGCCGCAACCGACCGCCACGGCGACCACGCCTCTGCCATCGCCCGCAAGGATTTCTCTGTCGGCCGCGTCTCCAGCCCGAACAGCATCCGCGCCGCCTCCTGCAAGGCAAGGTCCCCCGGCGCGAAAACATCAGCCCGTCCCAGCGCGAACATCGCGTAGATTTCTGCCGTCCAGACCCCGATCCCCGGCACCGCTATCAGCGCCGCCACCACCTCGCCGTCTGGCCGCGCCCGCAGCCCGGCAAAATCCAGATCAGCCTGCGCCAATGCCCTCCCGTACCGCGCCTTCTGGCGGCTCAGGCCCACGGCGCGCAACGCCTCATCCGACGCTGTGCCCATCGCCGCCGCTTCGGTCAGCCCCGCGCCCTCCAGCCGCCTCCAGATCGCGCGGGCGCTGGCCACCGATACCTGCTGGCCGACAATTGCGCTGAGCAGGGCACCATACCCGTCGGCCTCCCGCCTGAGGGGCAACGGCCCCACCAACGTTAAAGCCTGGGCAAACCGCGGCTCCCGGGATGCAAGCCACCCGGCCCCCTCGGCCAGGCACTCCAGCGAATGTATGATCCGTCCAACCATGAATCACCCTGCCCAAATATCCCCGGCCGACACAAGCACCCTGCCCGCCTGCGCGACCGTTTGACCCTTGCAGCGCCCACCGCCCCACCTTACCCCTGTCGGCATGAGCCAAGATGCCCTCGCCAAACGCAACGTCATTGTCCTCGTTGGCGCCCAAGCGATCCTCGGGGCGCAGATGCCGATCATCTTCACCATCGCGGGGCTTGCCGGAAACACCCTTGCGCCCAGCCAGTGCTGGGCGACGCTGCCAATTTCGTGCACCGTCGTCGGCTCCATGCTGACCGCCACGCCGATTTCGGCCTTCATGCAGAAATATGGACGCCGCGCAGGCTTTGTCATCGGCGCTGCCGGCGGCGCTATCGGGGCTGCAATCGGTGCCTATGGCCTGTCTACCGCAAACTTCGCGCTTTTCTGCCTCGGCGCCTTCATTACCGGCATCTATATGTCCGCCCAAGGGTTTTACCGCTTTGCCGCCGCTGACACCGCTTCTGACGGATTTCGCCCCAAGGCGATCAGCTGGGTCATGGCCGGGGGACTGCTGTCGGCAGTGCTCGGCCCGCAGATCGTCAAGCTTACCGCAGACAGCATGGCCGTGCCCTTTCTTGGTACCTACCTTGCTGTGATCGGGTTGAACCTTGTCGGCGTGGTCCTTTTCGCCGGTCTCAGGATCCCGACGCCGAAGCCGCTCGACGCCGGGGCCCCCATCGGCCGCAGCCGGGCTGAACTGATCCGGACCCCCGTGATCGCCGTCGCGATGATCTGTGCGACGGTGTCCTACGCGCTGATGAATCTGGTGATGACGTCTTCCCCGCTTGCAGTGGTCGGCTGCGGCTTCAAGACCGCGAATGCCGCCGATGTCGTGACGGGGCATGTACTGGCCATGTATGCGCCCTCATTCTTCACCGGCCACATCATTGCCCGCTTCGGGGTGGAGCGGGTGATTGCACTTGGTCTGGCGATCCTGACCGTCGCCGGTGCAGTGGCGATCGCCGGGGTGCAACTGGAAAACTTCTTTATCGCCCTGATCCTGCTTGGCATCGGCTGGAACTTTGGCTTCATCGGGGCCACCACCATGCTGACCGCCGCCCAGCGGCCCGAGGAGCGGGGCCGCTTGCAGGGCCTGAACGACCTGGTGGTGTTCGGCGGCGTCACCACAGCATCCTTTTCGTCCGGCGGTCTGATGAACTGCTCCGGCGGGTCGGTGCAGCAGGGCTGGCAGCTCGTCAACGTGGCAATGCTGCCGTTTTTGATCTTCGCAGGCGGAGCGTTGATCTGGCTGTGGCTGCGGCCCAAGGAGATTCGGGGCTGAATCGGCGGAATCGGGATGCGGTTGGAATGGGGGCGGTGCAGGCTGTTTGCTGGCTGGTACCTTGCGCCTACCAGACCCCGGTAAACGCCTGCCACATCAATCCGCCACGGCGGCGAAACTCGGACGGCCGCAGACGCCCCTCGCTCACGGCGGCTGGATCTGCCAGAGCATGGCGCAACATCGGGCCGGCCTGCCACCCCGCCAGAAGTGCGGGGGCCACATCCTTTGGTACGGTCTTGCGCCCCGCCCGTGCGTGCGCCAGCCGCCTTAACCCGGCGGCGGCGATGTCCTGGACGACCACGCCCGCCGGCAACGGCAACCTGCCCCGCGCAATCAGGTCTGGCACCGCCTGCAAAAACCCCGCCAATCCCGCCGACCAGCCGTAATTGCGTACCGCAGCCTCTGCTGTTTGTGGAGCGCCCAAGGCCCGGGCGGCGAGCCACATCAGCCCCGCGCCCGTGGCCTCGATGTAATCTGCCAGCGCGGCAAGGTCTGCAAACGCGTCTCGATCAATGTCCCATCGCCGGGCTACGATCAGCTGGTCCAGCACATCGACCGGCAAGCCAAAATCCCGGATAACCACGTGCAGCGGCCCCGCCACCTCATGCGCTCGCGCGGCACCTGATGCGGCGTTGCCCACCACGTCGCGCCACCACTGCAAGCGCATCTGTGCGATGAGCGGTTGCTCCGTTACCCAAGGCGCCCGTGCCACTTCCAGATTGAAGGCATAAAGTGGAAACAACTGCGCCCGGCACTCCACCGGTGCTGCCATCACGGCGGCAAACCTGTCGGGATCGCCCCGCTCAACCAGCCTGGCGCAGGCATCAATGCTCATGCTGGCGCCGCGACGATCAGCCGATAGCCATACTCGGCTCCATGCACCCTCCAGAGGTCGATCCCCGCTTTGAGCCCCGTGTTCATTGCCACGTCAAACGCATCCGGTTGCAATGCCACAATCCGCGCCGCAAGGGGTTCGTCACATGCAGCCCAAGCAACACGTCCGCCGGCGGCGAGCAGCCCCCGCCATGCGGCAAGCCCGCCGGATACACCAACGCGATAAATCGAACCGGCACTCCTGATCAGATCGAACTGCCCGCCGAGAGGATCGGTCATGTCGGCCACTAACGTGGTGACCTCCGGATGCTTTCTGCGCACCTCGGCGATGAATTCCTCCGCAAGCTCCACAGCCTCGATGCCTGCGCCGGGAATCGCCCGCTTGAATTCCGCAAGGTCAGCACCGGTGCCACATCCAGCATCCAGCACTGCTGCACCTGGCGATGTACCGGCAACTGTGACGGCCCAAGCCACCGTGCCTGTCTCCCCCGGGGCGGCCCGATTCAGACCCGCGAAGAGGGAGGCTATGTTCATGGCGAGGGCTGGCCGACATCGCGGATCAGTTTCCATTGGATCGCATCCAGCAGCGCCTCGAAACTGGCATCGACAATGTTTGCGGAAACGCCCACCGTCGACCAGCGCCGCCCCTGCCCGTCCTCGCTGTCGATGATCACCCGTGTCACCGCTTCCGTGCCGCCGTTGGTGATCCGCACCTTGAAATCCACCAGCTTCATGTCGTCGATGCAGGCTTGATAAGGCCCAAGGTCCTTGCCCAGCGCCTTGGCCAGCGCATTCACCGGCCCCCGGTCCGACCCCGCCTCATCCATGCTGTCGCTGACCGACATCATCTTTGCATCGCCGATCTTCACCACAACCACTGCCTCTGACAGGCTGATCATCTGGTCATACTTGTTCTTCCGCCGCTCAACCGTGACGCGGTAGCGCTTGACCTCGAAGAACTGCGGCATCAGGCCAAGCTCGCGGCGCGCCACCAGCTCGAAACTGGCCTGCGCGCCGTCATAGGCATAGCCCTGATCCTCGCGGTCCTTCACCACCTCCAGAATGCGCCCCAGCCGCACATCCTTGGGGTCTGCCGCGATGCCCGCCGCCGCGAGCCGTGTCCGCAGGTTGGACTGGCCCGCCTGATTGGACATCGGGATGACCCGTTCATTGCCGACCAACGATGGTTCAACATGCTCATAGGTCGAGGGGTCCTTCAGGATCGCACTCGCATGCAGCCCGGCCTTGTGGGCAAACGCGCTGGCCCCGACATAGGGTGCGGCGCGCAGCGGAACCCGATTTAGGATATCGTCCAGCATCCGGCTGGTTTTCAGCAATTGCGCCAAAGCATTCTGCGAGACACTCGTTTCAAACCTGCTGGCGTAGGGCTGTTTCAGCAAAAGCGTCGGGATCAGCGTGGTGAGGTTAGCATTGCCGCACCGCTCGCCCAGCCCGTTCAGCGTGCCTTGAATCTGCCGACAACCCGCGTCAACCGCAGCAAGCGAGTTGGCGACGGCATTGCCGGTATCGTCGTGGCAATGAATGCCAAGACGGTCGCCGGGAATGCCCTTGGCGACCACCTCCGCCACCACGCGGCCTACTTCGGCGGGCAAGGTTCCGCCGTTGGTGTCGCACAGCACGATCCAGCGCGCGCCTGCGGCGAGGGCTGCTTGCAGGCAGGACAGGGCGTAACCGGGGTTGGCGCGGTAGCCGTCGAAGAAATGTTCCGCATCAAACAGCGCCTCACGCCCCTTGGCGACGAGGTGTTTGATCGACGCGGCAATGGCGTCGCGGTTCTCCTCCAGCGTCACGCCGAGGGTGGTGGTGACGTGAAACTCGTGGGTCTTGCCGACGAGGCAGACGGCGGGGGTTCCGGCGTTCAGGACGGCGGCGAGGACATCATCGTTCTCAGCCGACCGCCCGACTCGTTTGGTCATGCCAAAGGCGGTCAGGGTGGCGCGAGTGGTCGGGGGGGCCGCGAAGAATTCGCTGTCGGTCGGGTTCGCCCCCGGCCAGCCGCCCTCGATGTGATCGACCCCGAGGCTGTCGAGGGCATGGGCGATCTGGTGCTTTTCGGCAGCGGAAAACTGGACCCCCTGGGTCTGTTGGCCGTCGCGCAGGGTGGTGTCGAAAAGGTAGAGGCGTTCGCGGGTCATGGGGTGGGTCCGGGCATTCTCCACGCGTGGAGAGGGAGTGGCTGACGAAGATTCAATGGGTTACGGGGGGGGTCTGGAAGGTTTTGTTAAGGATTGGAGGGTGGGGAGACAAATTCCTTGGAAGGAATTTGCAATTTTCTTCGAAGAAGATTGCCCGGAGTTTTTGAAAACTCGGGGGTCGCGCGCGGACCACGCTGGCATGAGGACCAACCCCGCCCCGGACCTGATCCGGGGCCGCGCGGTGCGCGTGTTGCTGGTCGAGGACCCGGGTCAAGCCCGGGACGGGTTGTCCTGAGTTTGGCCGAACCCGTAAGGCGGTCATTGGAGAGAGTCCAGTTTGGCTGGGTCGAAACCGGGAAGTACCTCGGCGTTGGGACCAGACGAGGTGACTGTCAGGATTGTGCCTGACGACTCGATCATTGCCTTGAAGCCATCAGCAGCATCGAAGTTTTTCGCCTTCCGGAGAGCCATCCATGTGTCCAGATAAGGCCATAATACATGGGCGCGGTAAGGATCATTGGTGACAGAGACAAAGATTCTCCGATCCCGAAACCATTCGACGTTCTCGGCGTCGGGAAAGCCCGCCAACCTAAGTGAAGCCTTCAGTTCACCTAGTCTCTGATTGGCCGAGTAGTCATGCAGCAGACTAATTGCCCCAGCCGAATTCAGGTCATTGGCAAGTGCGCCTACAAACTCCGTCGGAACCATTTCAGAAGCTCTTATGCCGTCCGTCTGATGAAAGAATCCGCCCAAAGTCGCCTCCGCCTGCCGCGCCTTCTCCGCCGTCCAGTCCATCGGGCTGCGGTAATGCGTCATCAGGAACACGAACCGGATCACCTCGCCCGGCACGCCTTGGTCCAGCAAATCCCGCACCGTGAAGAAGTTGCCCAAGCTCTTGGACATCTTCTTGCCCTCGACCTGCAGCATCTCGTTGTGCATCCAGACCCGTGCGAACTCGCCGTGTGGGTGGGCGCAGGCGCTTTGGGCGATCTCGTTTTCGTGGTGGGGGAATTGCAGGTCCAGCCCGCCGCCGTGGATGTCGAACGACTTCTTCTCATCGGGCTGGTCTTTCATCAGCAACTCATCGGCCATGGCGGAGCATTCGATGTGCCAGCCGGGGCGACCTTTGCCCCATGGAGACTCCCAACCCGGCTCCTCGCCCGATGACGGCTTCCACAGCACGAAATCCATCGGGTCTTCCTTGAAGGGTGCGACCTCCACCCGTGCGCCTGCGATCATGTCATCGACTGATCGGCCCGAGAGTTTGCCATAGTCTGCATAAGACCGGACGCGGAACAGGACATGGCCTTCCTTGGCATAGGCGTGGCCCTTCCCAATCAACCCTGTGATCATCGTTACCATCTGAGCGATGAACGCGGTCGCGCGCGGCTCCACTGTCGGGCGCAAAGCCCCCAGCGCGTCCATGTCGGCGTGGTACCAGGCGATGGTTTCCTCGGTCCGCTGGTAGATCAATTCCTCCAGCGTGCCCGTCGCTCCGGCCTTTTGCCGGCGCAACGCCTCGGCGTTGATCTTGTCGTCGACGTCGGTGAAGTTGCGGACATAGGTCACGCAGTCGGGGTAAAGGTGCCGCAGCAGACGGAAGAGCACGTCGAACACGATCACGGGCCGGGCGTTGCCCAGATGAGCGCGGTCATAGACGGTGGGGCCACAGACATACATCCGCACATTTGCCGCATCGATGGGCGTGAAGTCCAGCTTTGCCCGCACCTTGGAGTTGTAAAGTCTCAGCCCCGCCATAGTCGTATCCTTGCAAAATGGCCCAAAGCCGCACCGCCGGTGATCCCGGCGGGGCTTACCAATTTCGACTGTATTTGGAAACAGAAGACCGGGCCCGCCTGACAGAAGTCAGCGGCAAATGCAGCGATTGTAGGAGCCGGTGCTCATCATTCCGTGGTGGTAACATGGGCCAAGCGGCTGGCGCAAGGATTTCGCACCAGCCCGACGCAGGTCAGTTGCCCGAACGGCCGAAGGCATTGCGCGGATCGGGGCCGGTGCCGAGCCAGCCTGCAATGGTGCGGGCGACATGAGCGGAGATCTGGGATTTCTGCGTTTCACCCCGGCGGCGCGCGGCGCGCATCTCCTCACCCGAAAGCGCGGGCAGTTCGGCCTGGATCGGCGTTGCTGGCACCAAAACCTCACCTGTGGCGGCATCGACGATCTGAACCAGGAAGTTGACGTTGTGGACGCCCGCGTTGGACAGCCGGGTTTCAGCCTCGAACGTCAGGGCGTGGAAACGGGTCATGGTGATGTCGATGTAAACCCGGCGCGACCCGCGCAGGCCCGACGCGCCGCGCTGCACTGCGCTGCGCATGATCGTGGCGACCTGGGCGCGACGGTCGCCCAGCGGATCTTCACGCCAGACGATGTCGGCCTTCGGCAAAAGTGTCTTCGCCTCGCTGACCACCAGCGTCTCGCGGACCGCGACACGAACATCGGCCACTTGCCAGCCCGACGTGAGGGAAGCCGGCAACGGCGCCTCATAATAGGTCTGGAAGCTTGCACCGCCAATACAGCCGGCAAGGGTGGTGACGGCCAACAGACCGATCAGGGCGCGACGCGACAACGACATGGGGTTTCCTTATCACAGGCAGAGTTCAGGGACATATCTTACTGCAAATTCGTTAATGACCTTCCATGGCCCGAACAAGTTCCGATCATGGCAAGAACTGGAAACAGGCTTGCCGTTTTGCCTTGGTCATGCCCATTTGCGTCTGGAACGAGAGGGACCATGGATCACGACGCGCTTCGCCACTGGTCAAAGGTGGCTGCCGACTGGACGCATGGCTATCACGCGGGCCTGCGTGACCTGCCGGTGCGCGCGCCGCTGACCCCCGGTGCCATCTCGGCACAATTGCCCAGCGCAGCGCCCGAGGACGCCGAACCTGCGGCGGTGATTTTCGACGACTTTACCCGCATCGTGCCGCCCGGGATGACGCATTGGCAGCACCCCCGGTTTTTCGCCTATTTCCCGGCGAATGCCGCCCCCGCCTCGATGCTGGCCGAACAGTTGGCCAATGCAATGGCCTGCAATGCGCTGATCTGGCAAACCTCGCCCGCCGCGACCGAGATCGAGCAGGTGATGGTCGGCTGGCTGCGGCAAGCCGTTGGATTACCAGCGGATTTCACCGGGACCATCCACGATTCGGCAACTACGGCGACCTTATCGGCGGTTCTGACGATGCGGGAACAGGCGCTGGGCTTTCAAGGGCTGACGGCAGGGCTGGCCGGTGGGCCCTTCTTGCGGTTCTATGCCAGCGCGCAGACGCATTCGTCGGTTGACAAGGCGATCCGGGTGGCCGGGATCGGCCAGGACAATCTGGTAAAGGTTGCGACCGACACGACCCATGCAATGGGCCCTGCGGCGCTGGCTGCGGCCATTGCGGCAGACACAGCGGCGGGGATGCATCCGGCAGGGGTGATCCTGTGTGCCGGTGGCACGTCGGTCGGGGCGTTCGACCGTATAGGCCAGTGCATTGCCGTCGCCAAGGCGGCGGGCCTGCCGGTTCATGTCGATGCGGCATGGGCCGGGTCGGCGATGATCTGCCCAGAGTTTCGCAACCTTTGGCTCGGGGTTGAGGGCGCTGATTCGATTGTGCTGAATCCGCACAAATGGCTGGGCGCGCAGTTCGACTGCTCGGTCCAGTTCCTGCGCGATCCAGGGCCACAGGTGCGTACCCTTGGCCTGCGCCCCAGCTATCTGGAGACGGCGGGCCGCGAAGAGATCGTCAATTTCAACGAATGGACCGTGCCCTTGGGGCGCAGGTTTCGGGCGTTGAAGCTGTGGTTCGTGCTGCGGGCCTATGGCCTTTCAGGGCTGAGGACGCGCATCCGCAACCATGTTGTCTGGGCGCAAGAGGCGCGGGATTTGCTGGCCACCCTGCCGGGGGTCAAGATCATCACGGAACCGTCGCTGTCGCTGTTCACCTTTGCGCTGGAATGCGATGCGGCAACCGAGGCGCTGTTGGCCCGGATCAATGATGACGGGCGTATCTATTTGACCCAGACCAGGCATCAGGGGCGGACCGTGATCCGCGTGCAGGTCGGCCAGTTTGACTGCACCCGCGAGGATGTGATGCTGATATCCGAAACCGTTGCCGATTTGCTGGGGTAAACCATGTTCATGCGCGCCTTGATTATTGCCGTTGTGTTTTCGGCACCCGCCCTGGCGCAGAACTTTCCCGACCCCCTGACCGACACAGTATCCGACTTTGCCGATATTCTTCCGCCCGAGGACGAATCGAGGATCGCGGCAGAACTGGTGCAGATCAGGGGCGAAACCGGGGTACAGATCGTGGTCGTCACCATGGACCGGATCGACATGTTCGGCGGCGCAGGCATGCGGATCGAGGCTTATGCCAAAGGCTTGTTCAATAAGTGGGGTGTGGGCGATGCCGCACGCGATGATGGAATCATGTTTCTGGTTGTGGTGGAGGAACGGGTGACGCGCATCGCGCTCGGTTCAAGCTATGACGCGGTTTACGACGGGCGGGCGGTGCGGGTGATCGACACCGCCGTCCTGCCCGAATTCCGTGCGGGCCGCATCCCCCAAGGCATCGAAGCGGGCGTTCTGTCTGCGCGCGACCGTTTGATCACGCCATTTCTTGCCGGTAAGCCGGTGACAGCCGCCGAAGGGTTTTCCGAGCCTGCGTCAACAATGCCCCTGTGGGCGGGTGGGCTGTTTGCGGTGGCGGCCGCGCTCATTCTGGCGGGCAGGTCGATCTGGAGGGCACGCAAGCGCTGCCCGAAATGCGGCGAGATGACGCTGGTTCGGCAAAACGAAGTCCTGACGGCGGCGACCCGCCACAGCTCCGGCAATGGCATCCGGCATATGAACTGCCCGAGTTGCGGCTTTGTCGACCGGGATCACTACCGGATACCGGCGATCAGCGACCGCGACGATGACCGCCGCAGCGGCAGAGGCGGTGGCAGCAGCGGTGGCGGGTTCGGTGGGGGATCATCCTCTGGTGGTGGCGGCACCGGGCGATGGTAGGAAGGGGTAGGATGCAACGGTTGGTACAGGGCGGCCGCATTATGATCGCTCTGGCTGCGGCTGCGCCTGTTATTGCACAAGACCTGCGGGATGCGATGTTTCCGACAGAAAGTTCCTGTTATGCCCGCCGCTATAGCCAGACGCATCTGGCCAAACACCCGGCACAGAGGGTGACCAATATCGCCCTGACGCCAGATATTGGCACCTCTGACGATCCGGATCTGCGGTTGATCCTTCTGGTGAAAATCAAAACTTCCGACGAAATTCTGGAGGCGATCAGCTACTGCGAACCAGCGGGCGCCGAAAGGATGTTTTGCAGTTTGGAAGGGGATGCCGGTGGCTTTACCGTCGCACCGGCGAGAAACGGTTCTGTCCTGCTAACCGTCGGCACCCTCGGCATCGGACTGGAGGGCGCGCAGGGCTTTGTGATGCTGGAACATGACCGTGGTGACGACCGCAGTTTCATGCTGCCCGCGGTCGAGGGTTGTGAATAAATTGGGCCGGGGATGTGTCCCCCGGCCCGAAGTCATTAGAACCGCAGGGCGACCTTTGCCTTGATGGTCGTCGCGTCAAGATCGACGCCCGAGCCGTCAAAGTCGCTGAAGCGGTGCTGCATCAACTCGCCACCGACTGTCACACGCTCAGAGACTGCAAAGTCCATGCCAGCCCCAAGGAAGTAGCCGGTGTCCGACAGACCAACGCCACCGACGGTGGCATTGGCACGTGCAGCGCCGACCGTGCCATAAACCAGGGTGCGGCCAAGGTCTGCGCCGCCAATCAGCTTCAGTCGGGCCACGTCGTCAAGCTGATCACCTGCCACAGCGCCCAGATCGACGTTGGCATTGTCAAAGTCCAATTCTGCACCGGCAACGAACTGACCGAAATCCCGACGGTAGCCAGCATGCACGCCATACAATTCGCCGGTGCCGTCTAGCCCGGCACCGTTGGAATCGACATCTGCATAGCCAAGCTGCACACCGGCGTAGAACCCGGTCCAATCCATCGACGGGGCCATCGCGACCGGGGCGGCGGCGATGATTTCAGGCTCGGCTTCCGGCGTGGTCATGCCGCCTGCAAAGATGGGGGTGGTCAAGGTGACCGTAGCGAGAAGTACTGCAATAGTTTTCATTTTTTTCTCCTGTATGAACCGCGTTGCGGGCACCCGATGCAGATGCCGCGCAATGCCGAGTGCGGATAAACGCAGATGCGATGGATTAGTTCCGCGCCACAACCGGTACTCACGGGGGAGTGATCGGCCGAGATCAGCGCAGGCAATGTGCCGCGTATCGGCGGCTAAACCGCGCGCTGATTTCCGCCGACATTTGCTGTCTTATCCGCGATCAGCCAAAATCATCCATTCTGCTTCGGCAGTTTGCAAAGCAGTCTGGCGTTCTGCCAAAGCGTCGCTCGCCTTGCGGTATTTTGCGGGTTGGCTGATGAAAAGATCGGGGGCGGCAAGGAATTCCATCAGCTTCGCGATCTCGGCTTCCAGCCGCTCGATCTGGCCTGGCAGGTCGTCGAGGCGCTTACGCTCGGTAAAGCTCAAGCCGCTGGCCGGGACCGCTTCATCCCGCTTCGGCTGCGCCTTGTTGGCTGCCCGCGCAATCGCCTCGGCCTCCACCACACCCCTTTGCGCCGCGTAGTCCGACCAGCCGCCCGGATAGACGGTCGCGCGCCCCTGCCCTTCCAGCGCCACGGTGGCGGTGGCGATCCGGTCGATGAAATCACGATCATGACTGACCAGCAGAACCGTGCCGTCATAATCGCCAAGGATATCTTGCAAAAGATCCAGCGTTTCGACGTCAAGATCGTTGGTGGGTTCGTCGAGAATCAGCAGGTTGGAGGGGCGCGCCATCAGTTTTGCCAACAAAAGCCGGGCCTTTTCTCCGCCCGACAGGCTGCGTACCGGAGCGCGGGCCTGACGTTCATCAAAGAGGAAATCCTTGAGGTAAGCCACGACATGCTTCGGATTGCCCCGCACCATGACCTGATCAGATGCACCGGACACCCGCATCGTCGGATCGCCGGTCAAATTATCCCACAGACTCGCATCTGGGTCGAGTTGCGCGCGGGTTTGGTCAAAGACTGCGATATCAAGGTTGGTGCCCAGCTTGACGCGTCCCTGATCAGGTTCAACCTCCCCCGTCAACATCTTGAGAAGTGTGGTCTTTCCAACGCCATTGGCACCGACGAAGGCCACCCGGTCGCCGCGCAGAACACGCAGGTCAAAGCCCTTGACGATCGGTTTGGAGCCGAAGCTTTTCACCAGACCGGCGGCATCGATCACCTTTTTGCCGCTGACTTGACCGCCGTCGAATTCCATTGCCGCCGTGCCCTGTCGCCGGATTTGGGCCGAGCGTTCCGACCGCAGCGCCGCCAGAGCCCGCACCCGCCCCTGATTGCGCTTGCGCCGGGCCGAAATGCCTTCAACGGCCCATTTCGCCTCGGCCTTGATCTTGCGGTCAAGCTTGTGACGCGCGTCGTCCTCCTCGGTCCAGACGGTTTCGCGCCATTCCTCAAAGCCGTCGAACCCGTTCTCGCGCCGCCGCACCTCGCCCCGGTCGATCCAGAGCGTGGCGCGACTGAGCGCGCGCAGGAAGGCGCGGTCATGGCTGATCAGGACAAAGGCGGTACGGGTGGTGGAAAGCTCCGCCTCCAGCCATTCGATGGCCTGAATGTCGAGATGGTTGGTCGGTTCGTCCAAAAGCATCAGTTCGGGCGCTTCGGCCAGAAGTTTCGCCAGCGCTGCACGGCGACGCTCGCCGCCACTGGCCGTGGCAACTGGCATGTCGGGATTGAATTTCAAACCTTCGGCGACAACCGCCAGCTTGTACCCCTCGCCCTCATGCAGGCCGCTGGACGCAAAGTCGCCAAGGGTGGCATAACCAGACAGGTCGGGGTCCTGCTCCATATAGCCCACCGTGACACCGGGAGAGACGACGCGGATGCCGCGGTCAGGTTCCGCAAGACCGGCCATCACTTTCATCAGCGTCGATTTTCCCGATCCGTTGCGCCCGACCAGCGCAACCCGGTCGCCCGGTTGGATTACCAGCGAAAGACCATCGAACACAGGGTTGCCGCCAAAGGTCAGCGAGATGTCGGAGAGTTGCAAAAGGGGTGCGCGTGCCATGGGGGCGAGGTAAGCGGGCGCGGGCGCGGCGTCAACGGGGCTTTGCAAGAACATGGCATGGCATGGTGTCACCCCTGCGAGGACACCAGCCAAAACGCCGGAATGACCACCGGACCTGCCGCAATCGGGCATTGCCCTTGACGGCGCGCAAGCTACAACCGGGCCAAGATGGAGCAAGATCACCGCCACGAACCGACGCGGGTAGACGCCCGCGAATGCCTTCCCGAAGGCTGGGAGGATCCGGCGCGCGGCACGCTGCACTGGCGGACGCTCATCTCGGCCCCGATGACCGCATCTGCGGGCCTTGTGTGCGGCGTTGCCGAGATGGCGGCGGGCGATCACTTTGCCCCGCATCGCCATGCAGAGCCCGAGGTATATTTCGGACTGGAGGGCGAAGGTCTGGTGGTGATCGACGGCGCCGCGCACCGGTTGGCCCCGGGGGTTGCGATCTACATCCCATCCATGGCCGAACACGGGGTTCCCGCCGTGGCGGGGCCGCTGCGTTGGGTCTATGCTTTCGCGCGCGACAGCTTTGACCAGATCGCCTACCAGTTCACCCATGAAGACCCCGACGCGGGGCAGAGGCAGGCATGACCACAGACGCGCTGGTTATATTCACCCCCTCGGGTAAACGCGGGCGCTTTGCTTACGGCACCCCTGTGTTGACTGCGGCGCGGCAATTGGGGGTGGACCTTGATTCCGTCTGCGGCGGGCGGGGCATCTGTTCGAAATGCCAGATCACTCCCGGCTACGGCGAATTTTCCAAGCACGGCGTCACCGTGGAGCCTGACGCGCTGTCGGACTGGAATACCGTCGAAGACCGGTACAAGCGCATCCGTGGCCTCACCGAAGGGCGCCGTCTGGGCTGTCAGGCCAAGGTGATGGGCGATGTGGTCATCGACGTGCCCCCGGAAAGCCAGGTGCACAAGCAGGTCATCCGCAAATCGGCGACCGAACGGGTCATCGCGATGGATCCCGCCACGCGCGCAGTCTATGTCGAGGTGGCCGAGCCTGACATGCACGAACCCACGGGGGATTTCGAACGTCTGGCGCTGGCCCTGCGCGACCAGTGGCAGATCGCTGATGTGACCTGCGATCTGGCGCTGATGCGGCGGTTGCAGCCGGTGTTGCGCAAGGGCGAATGGAAGGTCACCGTGGTGCTGAACAAGGGCAACCACGACGCCCTGCCCCGCATTCTGGATATCTTTCCCGGCTTTCACGACGGCCCGCTGCACGGGCTGGCCATTGATCTTGGGTCCACGACCATCGCAGCGCATCTGTGCGACCTTGCCGATGGGCGGGTGCTGGCATCTTCGGGTGTGATGAACCCGCAAATCCGCTTCGGCGAGGATCTGATGAGCCGCGTCAGCTATGCGATGATGAATCCCGGTGGCGATGTCGAGATGACGCGCGCCGTGCGCGAGGCGATCAACGCACTGGCCGGGGCACTGGCGACCGAGGCGGGGGTTCCTGCGGCGTCGATCTATGAGACAGTTTTTGTCTGCAATCCGGTGATGCACCACCTGCTCTTGGGCATCGATCCGGTGGAGTTGGGTCAGGCGCCATTTGCGCTGGCAACCTCAGGCTCGCTCAGCCTTGCGGCGCGCGACCTTGAACTGACGGTGATCAATGCTCAGGCGCGGGTCTATGTGCTGCCTTGCATCGCGGGGCATGTTGGCGCGGATGCGGCGGCCGTGGCGCTGTCGGAAGAGCCGGGCAAATCCGAGGATATGGTGCTGATCGTCGATGTCGGCACCAACGCGGAAATCCTGCTGGGCAACAAGACCCGGGTGCTGGCCTGTTCATCCCCCACCGGCCCTGCGTTTGAAGGCGCGCAGATCAGTTCGGGCCAGCGCGCCGCACCCGGTGCGATCGAGCGGGTGGAAATTGATCCGGCAACCAAAGAGCCGCGCTTCAAGGTGATTGGATCAGACCTGTGGTCGACCGAGCCCGGCTTTGCCGGAGTGACGGCCACGACCGGCGTCACCGGCATCTGCGGATCCGGGATCATCGAGGCGGTGGCGGAAATGCGGATGGCTGGGCTGGTCGATCAGGGTGGCCTCATCGGCTCACCGGATCAGACGGGGACCGCGCGCTGCATCAGCGTCGGGCGCACGCATGATTATGTGCTGCACGACGGCACCGCACAAGGCGGCCCGATGATCACCGTCACGCAAGGCGATATCCGCGCAATCCAGCTTGCCAAGGCCGCGCTCTATGCCGGGGCCAAATTGCTGATGGACGAGATGGGGGTCGATACGGTCGACCGGGTTACCCTGGCCGGGGCGTTTGGCGCGCATATCAGCCCGAAACACGCGATGGTTCTGGGCATGATCCCGGACGTGAAGCTCGACCGCGTGGTTTCTGCCGGAAACGCTGCCGGCACCGGCGCGCGGATCGCGCTTTGCAACGTCGCCTCGCGTGCCGCGATCGAGGCGACGGTGCACGAGATACACAAGGTCGAAACCGCCATCGAGCCACGCTTTCAGGAACATTTTGTCAATGCCAGCGCCATTCCGAACGCCGTTGACCCTTTTCCCGAACTGTCAAAGATCGTGACATTGCCGGAGGTCAGCTTCAACACCTCCGGTTCGGGTGGTGACCGGGGGCGGCGGCGCAGGGGGTGACAGCGCCCGCGCCAGTGGTTAAACCTCAGTTCATGACCGAAGATCCGATTGCTCAGCTGATTCAAAAATGCGCGGCGCAAGACCGTGTCGCCTTTCAAACACTCTATCGTGACAGTTCCGCGAAACTCATGGGCGTTCTCTTGCGTATCTTGCGAGAACGATCAGAGGCGGAGGATGCGTTGCAGGAAGTTTACACGAGGGTCTGGACCAAGTCGGGACGCTATGATTCGGCCAAAGGTCGGGGCATGACCTGGCTGATCTCGATTGCCCGCAACCTTGCCATCGACCGCCTGCGCGTGCGTACCGAAACCGCCGGCGACGATGACATGGAAACCATCCGTGACCGCGCGCCACGTGCCGAGATTCGTGTGATCGCGCAAGGCGAGATGCGGCGGCTCTCCGATTGCTTTGGCACGCTGGAACAGGAACGCGCAGATGCGGTACGCGGGGCCTATATCGCGGGGTTGTCATACGTCGATCTGGCCAACCGCCACGCCGTGCCGCTGAACACGATGCGGACCTGGCTGCGCCGCAGCCTGCTCAAATTGCGGGAGTGTCTGGACCAATGACCGACACAGCCCCCATCACGCCGGACGATGTCGACGAGGCCGTTGCGGCAGAGTATGTGATCGGCGTCCAGAACCTTGCCGAGCGCAGTGCCACCGAAAAGCGGATCCGCATCGATGCCGAGTTTGCGGCACGGGTGATCGCCTGGGAGTTCCGCCTTGGCGACATGAATGACGCCTATGCCGAGGTTAAGGCGCCAAACCTGTTGCCCGCCATAGAGGCGCGACTGTTCCCCACCGCTGCGGCAGCGGTCCGGCAACCTTTGCGCACCAGGATGAATCCTCTGCGCTGGCTGTCGGGAATGGCGGTTGCCGCCTCTCTGGTGGTTCTTGGACTGACAGTTGTCGTGCCGCCCCAAACCGGGCTTGTGGCAGTGTTGGCGACCGAGGATGCGCGGTTGTCTTATGAGGTCCGTCAGTTCAGCGGGCGGATGACCGTCACCCGGGTCGCTGGCGTGCCTGCTGTTGCCGGGCAGGTGCATGAACTTTGGGTGATTGCCCCGGGTGCAGCCCCGGTGTCGCTGGGAATGCTGGAGACCGGCCCCCTGGTCATCGATTATCCGACCCCGCCGGCCGGCTGGGTACTTGCCGTGTCGGTAGAGCCGACCGGCGGTTCGCCGACCGGTGCACCGACCGGCCCCGTCATTCTTACTGCCGAGGTGGGTGCTACGGATGCGTAGGCGCATCCATCACGAAGACGTTATCTGAAAGTGCTCCTGAAACTCTCCCACCTCCGCGCCGTATCTTCCGGTATGAGGTGGGAATGGCCCACCTTGGATACCCTGAGGGAGCTACCAAATGAAATCTTTCCGTATCGCGACCGCGATCCTTGCCCTGTCCACCGGCATGGCGCTGGCTGAAAATCCGATGGTCGGCGGCGCTGCCATGTTCGAAGACAAGAACATTGTCGAAAACGCGGTAAATTCGGCTGATCACACGACGCTGGTTGCTGCAGTGACGGCAGCTGGCCTGGTCGAAACGCTGCAGGGCGCTGGCCCCTTCACCGTCCTGGCGCCGACCAACGATGCTTTCGCCAAACTGCCCGCAGGCACAGTTGAAAATCTGCTGAAGCCGGAAAACAAGGACACCCTGGTCAAGATCCTGACCTGCCACGTCATCGCCGCAAATGCACTGTCGTCCGATATCATGGGCATGGTCGATGCTGACGGCGGCAAGCACAAGGTCACCACCGTGGGCGGCTGCGAGTTCACGCTGATGACCAAGGACGGCAAGGTGATGATCGAAGACGGTCAAGGCAATGTCGCCACCGTCACCATCGCCGACGTCAAACAGTCGAACGGCGTGATCCATGTGATCGACACGGTCCTTCTGCCGGCGATGTAATCCCTCTCGTCGGTGGTGGGCTTCGGGGCGGCAGAGGGTGCGTCACTCATCTTTTGCTTCCCCGAAGACTGATCCGGGCCGGGTTGTGAGTGCAATGTCCCCAATAACATATGGCGCGGCCCCGGTAGGGCCTTCGGGTTTCCCCCCGAAGGCCCGTTTATTATTAGGCCGCCCCTGCCCGCTCATGCCGACGCGGTGCCAACCGTGACGGCGACGGCAATGCGAGATGAAATTCCATTGCCCGCATCAAGGCGCCGTTCCGTCTTGACGGCGCAGTATCGCTGACTTAGGTCAAGAAACGTTGCGGGTGTAGCTCAATGGCAGAGCAGAAGCTTCCCAAGCTTACGACGAGGGTTCGATTCCCTTCACCCGCTCCATTGCTCTGCCTTGCCGATTGACACGGCTTCTACGCCGTTTAGCCTGTGGCAAACCTTGCAGGAACCCCGTCATGCCAAATCGTACCACACATTGCCTGTCCGCCCTTGCCCTTGCGGCATGCGTGAGTGACGAAGGCGCCGCTGAACCCTATGCCTTCGTCGGCAGATGGGATTGCGAGGTGGAAGTGTTCACCTTTACCAACACAACCTACAACAACGGCAGCCAGACCTACCAAATCGAATCCGTCGCCATGGATGGCAGCAACTACACCTTGACCTTTGCCGACGGTTACATGATCGCGCTTGCGGCGGTTACCCAGACCGGGATGACGTGGGTGTCCGGTGCAACCGGCGATCAGTTCAATTGCCGTCGGCTGTAAACGCTGGTTTCGTTCGCACCAGTACTACCGCGCCATCAATCAATCGGAGCATTCCATGACCAACGACATCATCCGCCACGGTACCGGCCCCCGCATGTCCGAAGCGGTAGCCTATAACGGCATCTTGTGGGTCGCGGGACAGGTCGGCCAGCCGGGTGCTTCGGTCGCCGACCAGACGCGGCAGTGTCTGGCGGAAGTCGACCGCATCCTTGCCGCTGCGGGCACCGACAAGACCCGCATCCTGTCGGCGCAGATCTGGCTGGCAGATATCGCCACCTTTGCGCAGATGAATGCGGTCTGGGACGCGTGGGTGCCGCAGGGGCATACACCCGCCCGTGCCACCGGCGAAGCCAAGTTGGCAACGCCGGACTACAAGGTCGAGGTTATCGTGACGGCTGCGCTGCGCTGACGGGTAATGCGAACCGCTGCACCCCAGCGACCATAGGGCGGGCAAGTGAAATCAGCCGCGCAGAAAGGCCACCAAGGCAGCGGTCGATCCGTCCTTGCCGTCGGTCCCGGTCTTGCCCTCCAATACCGGCTGCAGCGCTAGCGCCAGTTCCTTTCCCAACTCCACCCCCCATTGATCATACGAGTTGATGCCGAGAATGACCCCTTCGACAAACACCCGGTGTTCGTACAGCGCCACGATCTGGCCCAGAACGAACGGCGTCAATTGGTCATAGGCCAGCACGGTCGACGGGCGGTTGCCGGGGAAAACCCGGTGCCGGGCCTGTTGCTCCAGTTCCGCGCCGGTCAGGCCTTTCGCCTGCATGATCGCCAGCGCCTCGTCAAGGCTGCGTCCGCGCAGCAGTGCCTCGGCCTGCGCGAGACAGTTCGCGACGAGAAGCAGATGCTGATGCGCAAGGTCCGCCTCATGCCCCTTGCGGGCTACAAGGAATTCGCAAGGCACCGGCCGGGTGCCCTGATGAATCAGCTGGTAAAAGGCGTGCTGCCCGTTGGTGCCGGGTTCGCCCCAGACCACGGGCCCTGAGTGGATGGGCAGGTCGCTGCCGTCGATGGCGACGCGCTTGCCGTTACTCTCCATCTCCAGTTGCTGCAGATAGGCGGGCAGACGGCTCAGGCGCTGGTCATAGGGCAGCACGGCGCGGGTGGCATAGCCGCAGATTTGGTTGTGCCACAGTCCGACAAGAGCCAGCATCACCGGCATGTTCTGCCCGAAAGCGGCAGTCAGAAAGTGCTGGTCCATCGCCGCACCCCCGGCGAGAAAATCATCAAAACCCTCAGGCCCGACGGCGAGCATCAGCGACAGGCCGATCGGCCCCCACATGGAATAGCGCCCGCCGACCCAATCCTCGAAGCCGAAAACGCGCGCCGGTTCAATGCCGTAGGCGGCAGTCTTGTCACTGGCGGTGGACACGGCAGCAAACTGGGCCGCGGGGTCGGCCACCTTGGCTGCCAACCAGCGTTTCGCGGTATCGGCGTTGGTCATCGTCTCGATGGTGGTAAAGGTCTTCGACGCGACGACCACCAGCGTCGTCTCGGGGTTAAGGCCCCGCAGCGTGTCGGCG
>JAYSYZ010000233.1:0-23471 GCA_043727195.1 Paracoccaceae bacterium | reverse complement strand
GGGCCAGCACGCGCAACCCCTCCCACGCCTTGATGCCGCCAAAGCACAGCATCGCCTCCGACCCGCCGGTCAGCATCACATCCGCCGCCCCCGACCGGATCATCTGCAGGGCCAGCCCCATCGCGTGATTTGCACTGGCGCAGGCCGAAGCGACGGTGAACACCGGCCCCTGCAATCCGTAGGTCATCGACAGATGCGACACCGCGGCATTGTGCATCAGACGTGGCACCACCAGCGGCGATACCCGGTTGCGCCCCGCCGCAAAGACCGTGCGGTAACTGTCCTCCCACGTGCCGATGCCACCTGCCGCCGTCCCCAGAATGGCCCCCACCCGACCCCCGAGCGGGCCTTTCAAGCCTGCCGCGCGCATCGCCTCTCGTGCCGCAGCCAGCGCATATTGGGTGAACCGGTCGTAAAGCGGCAGATCGGCCCCGGCGAAATACACCTCGGGCCGCCAGTTCTGCACCTCGGCCCCGATCCGGATCGTCAGCCGGTCGGCATCGCGAAACGTCAGCGGCCCGATGCCGGTGCGCCCCGCCCGAAACGCTGCGTAGGTGCCGGCCAGATCATGCGCCAGCGCATTCACCGTACCCGCACCGGTCACCACAACCCGCTTCATCCCGCCTTCTGCGCGATCAGATTTTCAACCGTTGCGACAAGGCTTTGCACCGTCGCGATGTCCTCCCCGGGCGCGTTCGCGTTGAACGGGATCGCGATGTCAAAGCGTTCTTCCAGCGCGAACAGCGCCTCCACCTTGCCCAGACTGTCCAGCCCCAGATCGTCCAGCCGGGCATCGGCTGCGACGTCAGACGGCAGGATCAGCGCCTGCGCCGCCAGAATCGCGATGACCGCCTGTTCGATATCCGCCCGCATGCACGCCCCCAGCCCGTTGTCAGCCCGTCCCGACGCAGCCTTAATCGGACTCGGGGTCAAGCGATACGACCTTCTCCATCGCCGCCACCCGCGCCGCCAACCGGGGCAGCCGCCTGAGCGCCTTTTGCATCTCGACATGCGTTTCCATCTTTACCGCCGGATAGCCCAGCAGCACCCGCCCCGCCGGCGCATTGGTGAAGATCTTGGTGGCCCCGCCCGCGATCACGTCATTGCCGACAAAGATGTTGTCATTGACCCCGCATTGCCCGCCCAGCACCACCCGGTCGCCGATCCGGGCCGATCCGGCAACGCCGACCTGCCCGCACAGCAGACAATCGCGCCCGATCTGCACGTTGTGCCCGACCTGCACCAGATTATCGAGCTTGCTTCCCGACCCCACCACGGTGTCACGGATGGTGCCCCGGTCGATGCAGACATTCGCACCAAGTTCGACGTCATCCCCGATGGTGACCGCCCCCAGCGAATGGATCCGCATCCAGCTTTGCCCCCGGATGCCGTCGCGCGCGCCAAGGGTCTCGCGGATTTCTTCGACGCCGGATTTCTCCGGCGTCACGAAGGAAAACCCGTCCGCCCCGATCACTGCGCCGGGCTGGCAGATGAACCGGTCGCCGATCGTCACCCGCGCCCCGATCCGCGCGCCCTGCAGGATCAGCGCATCCGCCCCGATCCGCGCGCCTTCGGCAATCGAGACGTGGCTGGCGATGCGGGCCCCCGGCCCGATCACCGCGCCCGCGCCGATGGTCACAAACGGCCCGACGGCCGCCCCCTCGCCCAGAACGGCGGTCGCGTCGACAACGCTCATCGCATGCACGCCCGGTGCGATATCTGGCCCGGGGTCCATCAATCCGGTCAGGCCCGCCATGGCCAGCCGCCCGCGCGGCGCAAAGATCGCGGCCTTCAGGCCCATCGCCCGCCAGTCCGCACCCGGCCACAGCACTGCCGCGCGGGCCCGGCCACGCCCGATCCCGTCGCCATAACGCGGGTCCATCGCCAGAGCCAGCTGATCCGGCCCGGCCGCCTCGGGTTCGGCCGCGCCGGTAACCGTCAGGTCAAGATCACCCGCCGCCTCGGCCCCAAGGGCTGCGGCAATTTCGCGTATGCTGTGCGCCATGACCGACCTCCGGATTGCCCCGCAAGGTTTAGCCCTGAACGCCCCCCAAGGCCACCCCGGCCTCGGCCAGCGCCTGATAAAGCGCCGCGTCCCGGCCATAGATGTCGCGCCGGTAGCTGATCTTGCCCTTTTCCGTGGGATAGGCGGTGAAATACACCAGATGCACCGGCACCGTGGTGATCAGCTTGACCAGAGTTTCCTTGCCGGTTTTCAGATCCCGCGCAAACTCTGCCACCGGCGTGGTGGATTGTGCGGCCAACAGAGCATAGGCAAAATCAAACGGGTCGGCCAGCCGGATGCAGCCGTGGCTGTAGGCGCGCACTTCGTTGTCGAACAGGGATTTCGACGGCGTATCATGCAGATAGATGTTGTAGGGGTTGGGGAACATGAACTTTACAAGGCCAAGCGCATTGTCATCAGACGGCGGCTGACGCAGCGCAAAGGGAAAGTTCCGCGCATTGTAGGCAGCAAAATTGACCGCCCCGCGCGGCACCACACGGCCACGTCGGTCGACCACCTGCAAATGACCCACCGCGTTCGGGTTGCGCTGCAGCAAGGGCAGGTATTCCTTCACGATGATCGACCTTGGCACCCCCCATGACGGGTTGATGACCATGTGTTCCATCTGGTCGGAAAATTCCGGGGTCTGCTGGTCGGGCACACTTTTGCCCACCACGGCGCGGGTCTGGAAAACCGTCTGGCCCGCGTCGATGATCTTTGCAGTGAAATCCGGCAGGTTGACCCAGACGTGGCGGGCTGACCGGTCGATATCCATCCAGCGCTCGCGCTCCAGGGCAACGATCACCGATTTCAGCCGCTGTTCCGGGCTGATGTTGATTTCCAGGATGGTGCTTTCCGCCGCTGTACCATCGGCCACCAGCCCATGGTCAAGCTGAAACTCCCGCACGCCCGCCTGAATGACGCGGTCATAGGTCTGGCCCGCCGATGCCGCCAGATAGCCCATGGCGACCAGTCGGTCACGCAAGGCCACCACCGCGGCGCCACTGTCGCCAGGTGCCAGTGGCGCGACAGCCAGCGGTGCGCCCCAGCCCTCCGCGACGACCTGACGTTCCAGCCGGAACTTCGCCGTCATCAACTGCAGATAGACCTGCGATTTCGGCAACAGGCTGGCCAGCACCGCCTCGGGATCGCCGCCTGCGATGCGCGCCAGCATAACCTGCGGGTCAATCTTGGCGATTTCGCGCACGATACCCGCATCCACCACCTTCGGCTCCAACGCGCCAGATGTCAGATCGCCAGCCCAGGCCAGATAGGCCCGCGTCATCGCAACCTCGACCAACCCGCGGTCCGCCTCGGTTTCCGCAGCGGCAAAGGCCGCGCGCAGTGCCGTCGCGTCATAGCGCTGCACCGGCAGCCCGTGGTCCGGCGCGCTGGCGATGGCCACGAGGAACGCGCCCCGCCGCGCCGCATCCGCGGCACCGGTCCAGAGCGTCTTGTAACCGGTCTTGCGGTACCACGCGGCAATCGCGTCATCCGACGCGGCTGCTGTTGCCAGCGACTGGGTGAACCCCGTGGCCTCGGCCAAGGCAGGGGCGGCAAGCACAGGACTGAACGACAGGAAAAGTGCCAGAACGATCGACCTGCCAGGCAGGTCACACAGCGTGGAAAACCTCATTCGATCCTCAATCTCAACAACTTGGCACCCTTGACGGATGTTTTCTTCAAAATCTGGCCGCTGTCCATTCACAAACCTGTCGAAGCCGGGAAACCCGATGGAATTATCGCCCATCCGGTCGCGGCTGGCCGCGTCCGATGCACCAGGGACACAGATCGGCAAAATTTGGTCTGTTCAGCAATTTTTTGCCTATTGCGGTTGAACTGCCGGAACCAGAGGCAATCTGCGCTTGGGCTTCGAATCGACTTGTGCAATACAACTTAGGCACTTGGGGAAGAAGTGGCACAGAACTGCGGTACAGGCAGTCAAAGACAGCTACGGGGACAGGCGTTAAGAATGACGGATTCAGGAAAAATCGGTGTGACCCGGCGTGGTTTGCTGGGCGCTTTTGCCGCGACCGCAGTGATCGCCGCGCCTACATATTCGAATGCATTCGGGTTGCTGAAAGGTGCGGGCGACATTCGCCGCATCCGGATGTATTCCGGCCGCACCGGGGAAGCCATCGACACGATCTACTGGATCGAGGGGGAATACATCCCCGAAGTGTTGAAGGAAATCAACTATTTCATGCGCGATTGGCGGTCTGGTGACGCGATCAAGATCGACCCGCGCAATGTCGACATCATGGCCGCATCGCACCGGTTGATGGATGTGAGCGAGCCCTACGTTCTGCTGTCCGGCTACCGCAGCCCGAAGACCAACGCGATGTTGCGGTCCAAGTCGCGGGGCGTTGCAAAGCACTCGCTGCACATGGTGGGTCAGGCGGCTGATCTGCGGCTCAGCTCGCGGTCGGTCGGGCAGATGGCCAAGGCGGCGGCGGCCTGCGCATCGGGTGGTGTCGGCAAATATTCGCGGTCGAACTTCGTGCACATGGATTGCGGCCCGGTGCGCAGCTGGGGCGGCTGAACCGCCATACCGGTTGAAATGGGGCGCCTTCGGGCGCCTTTTTCAATTCCCGTCCGGATCGGCGCGGCCGCGAAACCCCATGGCGACGACGAATTTTTCGGAACTGTCGGCGCGGCTGGCGGCCGGCTTTACATTCGCGACCTTGGTAAAATTGCGCTTGAGCAGCACCTGCATGGCATTTTCGGCCCCGCCGGCCAGCACCTTGGCCACAAAGGTGCCGCCGTCCTCCAGCACGTCAAAGGCAAAGGCCAGCGCCGCCTCCACCAGTGCGACGATGCGCAGATGGTCGGTCGCCTTGTGACCGCTGGCCGCCGCCGCCATATCGCTCAACACCACATCGGCACGGCCACCAAGCCAGGCTTTCACCTGATCCTCGGCGCCGTCTTGCAGGAAATCCAATTGGTGCAATTCGGCCCCCGCAATCGGCTCCACCTCTTGCAGATCGACGCCCAGCACGGTTCCGGTGGGCTTTTTGGGGTTCTGCGCCAGCGCATTGACCCGCACCACCGCCACCTGACACCACCCCCCCGGTGCGCAGCCAAGGTCGACCACCCGCGCCCCCGGCTTCAGAAACCCGTACCGGTCGTCCAGTTCGGAAATCTTGTAGGCCGCCCTGCCCCGGAACCCTTCCTTCTTGGCCCGGATGACGTAGGGGTCGTTCAACTGCCGTTCCAGCCACAGGGTGGAGGACAGCTTGCGCCCCTTCGCCGTCTTGACCCGCACCCGCAGGTCGCGCTGCCCCCGACCCGAGTTTGGCTTTTCCGTCATGTATAGGGCCCGTCTTCCAAGACACCGTCCGCGCTCATCTGCGCATAAAGAAGCCCCTCCCTAAGCCCCCTGTCGGCCACCGACAACCGGTCGGTCGGCCAGATGCGCATCAGCGCCTGCAAAATCGCCGCCCCCGACATGATCAGTGCGTGCCGGTCGCGGCCGATGCGGGGGTCGGTCCTGCGCCCCTCGGGCCCCAATGTCAGGTATTCCCGGATCACAAAGTCGATCTGGTCGCTGGTCATCTGCAATCCGTCCACCTTGGTGCGGTCATAACGGCGCAGGCCCAGAAAACTGGCGGCGACGGTGGTGACCGTGCCGCTGGTGCCGATGATCTGAAACCCCTCGCGGGGATTTTGCGCGTTATAGGGGCTGAAGCTGGCCAGATTCTCCTCAAAGAACCAGCTCATCAGCGCAAACCGTGCCCCATCATCATCGACATCGGCGAACTGGTCTTTCAGCGTGGCCACCCCCAGCGGCACCGAAATCCAGTCGACCACCCGCGCCACGGCACCTTCGCCTTGCGCGTTGAATCCGATGTGCAGCCGCATGATGGCGCGCGCGCGATCCTCCTCGGGCACGGCGGACAGGTCGATCCAGACCAGTTCCGTCGAACCGCCGCCAATATCGACCACCAGCAATTGTTCGGTCTTGGAACTGACCAGCGGCGCGCAGGAGATCACCGCCAGACGCGCCTCTTCCTCCGGCGCGATGATTTCCAGCTGCAGACCGGTTTCGCGCCGCACCTGCCGGATGAAATCCCGGGCGTTGCGCGCCCGCCTGCAAGCTTCGGTCGCAACCAGACGCATCCGCCGCACGCCATGGGTTGCGATCTTCTTTTCGCAGATGCGCAGCGCTTGTATGGTGCGGTTCATCGACGACCGGCTCAGCCGCCCCGACGCTTCGAGGCCGACGCCCAGTTGCACCGTCTTGGAAAAGCTGTCGACGATGACGAACTGACTGCCCTTTGGCTGGGCAATCAGCATCCTGCAACTGTTGGTCCCAAGATCCAGCGCCGCATAAAGCGGGGCCGATCCGGGATCGGCAAGGGCAGATGGCTCTTCAGCGCGGAAATCGCCCACGGGCAACTCGACCAGCGCGTCAGTCACGTCCGCCCTTAGGGGACGCTCGGGCGTCATGACCGCCCTCCATATGTGGTTGACGGAAAGGGTAGTGCGGTTGCCCCCGGCGCGCAAGCCGCGATCCGGAAGGGCCTTGGGCAGGGCAATCTAGCTCATGATCTCAATGAAGATTTTTCCCGTTGGCTGCAGTCGCATTGTGCTGCGCGGTGCTGTATCACCCCGCCACTGGCAGGCCGGGGTCGCATCCTTGCGTCGCCATGTCGAAATCCGGCATCAGATGTCGGGGATTGGCGATTATCAACTGGATCAACAGCACTCGGGGAATCACCGGATCATGGCCGAAGTCACAGTGGTCTACTGGCGCGACATTCCGGCCCAGGTCATCGTCGGCAAGGGCCGGCGCGGATCGAAAGTGCAGCTTTCCGAACGGTTTGAGCAGGCCATCGACCGCTGCGCCATGAAGATCGGGGCGAAAGATGCCGATGCCTACCTTGCCGAATGGCGCAAGGCCGTGCTGCACGACCTTGACGGTGATCCCGATGCGATTGCCCGAGGTGAGGCTGCCCGCCTTGAGGCCGAGTACGACACCGCGCGCCTGAAAGCGCTGATTGATGCCGATGGCTGGGCGCAAGCCTGACTGACCATGACCCTGAGGGAGACCGTGATGGCCTTGTTCAACTTTCGTCGCCAAGAAACCGCTCCGGTCCCGGATGCGCTGGAGGCTTTCTTGCAAGGCTATTCCATCGAGGTGATGCCGCGCACCGCCGAAAAGGTCGACAGCTTTCGCGACATCCTGCCCGCAGGCACCCGCGTCTACATCGCCCATATCGAGGGCACGCCGATTGCGGAAATGGTTGCCACAGCCCGCCGCCTGAACGGCGAAGGGTTTGATGTGATGCCGCATTTCCCAGCCCGCATCATCCCTGACCGCGCTACACTTGCCGACTGGATCGCCCGCTATCAGGGCGAGGCGAATGTGACGCAGGCCCTGCTGCTGGGTGGCGGCGTCAACACCCCGGCGGGTGATTTCGACAGCTCCATGCAGATGATCGGCACCGGGCTTTTCGACGGCTTCAAACGCCTGCACGTCGCAGGCCACCCCGAAGGCAACCGCGACATCGACAAGGATGGCGGCGATGCGGTGATCCTGCAGGCTCTGAAGTGGAAGCAGGCCTTCGCCGACCGATCCGACGCCGAAATGGCCATTGCCACCCAGTTCTGCTTCGAGGCGGAACCGGTGATTGCCTGGGCCGACCGCCTTGCTGCCGAAGGCATCAGGCTGCCGATCCATATCGGTGTGGCAGGCCCGGCCAAGCTGCAGACCCTGATCAAGTTCGCGATCGCCTGCGGTGTCGGCCCCAGCTTGCGCGTGCTGCAAAAGCGCGCGATGGATGTGACGAAACTGCTGCTGCCCTACGAGCCGACCGATGTTCTGACAGCCCTTGCCGCCCACAAGGCCGCGAACCCCGACTTTGGAATCGAACAGGTTCATTTCTTCCCGCTGGGCGGGATCAAGACCAATGCCGCCTACGTCACCGAAAATGGCGGCGCCTCTGGCGTGCCCGCAAACGCTTGAGGAAAAGGTTCACGAATGACCCGTACCGTAATAGAATCAAAGACCAAAACCGTCATCATCGGTTTTGACGAGCCGTTTTGCGTGATCGGCGAGCGCATCAACCCGACAGGCCGCAAGAAGTTGGCAGCCGAGCTTGAGGCGGGCAATTTCGAGACGGTGATCCGCGATGCGCTGGAGCAGGTCGCCTGTGGTGCCACGGTCCTGGACGTGAACTCCGGCGCGGTCTTCACCAACATGATGGCGAAAGACCCGCGTTACGCCGACAACAACTTCGTCGAGCCGCCGCTGATGAAGGCGTTGATCGAGATCATTCAGGCCACTGTCGACGTGCCCCTGTGTATCGATTCCTCCGTACCGGGCGCGCTGGAGGCGGGTCTGATGGTGTGCGAAGGCCGCCCTCTGTTGAATTCGGTGACGGGCGAGGAAGAGCGCATGGAGCTCGTCCTGCCGCTGGTCAAGAAATACAACGTGCCCGTCGTAGCAATCTCGAACGACGATACCGGCATCAGCCAGGATCCCGACGTCCGCTTTGCCGTGGCCAAAAAGATTGTCGAGCGTGCCGCCGACTTCGGCATCCCGGCGTATGACATCGTGGTCGATCCCCTCGTCATGCCGATCGGGGCGATGGCCACCGCAGGGCATCAGGTCTTTGCCCTGGTCCGCCGCCTGCGCGACGAACTGGGTGTCAACACCACCTGCGGCGCGTCCAACATCAGCTTCGGTTTGCCGCAGCGCCACGGCATCAACGCAGCCTTTTTGCCGATGGCCATCGGTGCGGGAATGACCAGCGCCATCATGAACCCTGTCCGGCAAATGGAGATGGAGGCGATCCGCGCCGCCAATTTCCTGATGAACCACGATGCCAACGGCGGCGAATGGATCCGCTTTGCCAAGGTGATCGAAGCGGTAGAGAGCGGGATGAGCTTTGCCGAAGCCTCCGCCGCCGCATCGCAGGCCACCTCGGGCCGCCGTGGCGGTCGCCGCGCACGCGGCTGAAAAACCGGCTAAAGACCGGCCAGATTGCGCAGGGCGCGCAGCCGCGCGGTCGGGATGCGCGCCACCTCGACGCCGGTAAAGACATGCAGCGTGTCCAGTTCCGCATCGGCGACGGCGTGGTCGCTGACCCAGCCGCCCAGGTTCAGATAACTGCGCAACAAGGGTGGCATTTCTAGCAATGCAGTGTCGGTGGCCACCCTGTGCCCCGCCAGCACCCGGCCGAACGGAAACGCAGGGGCCTTCACCTCGGGCATCCAGCGCGGCGGGGCCAGATGCCGTTCGGCCAGCAGCGCCAGCGCGTTCAGATGCGGCGCAGGGTCCGCCCCCCTGAAGGACGAACAGCCGAACAACAGGCTGATCCCCCCCTCTGCCACCACCTGTGCCAGTGCCGCCCAGGCCAGCCGCAGGATATCGGGGTCGTGCAAGCCCGGGGCCAGCGCAAAGCGCCCCAGTTCCAGCATCGGGCCGGGATAGGTGGCAAGCGCTGACAGGTCATAGAACTGCGCCGAATAGCTGGCATCAATCCCCGCCCCGGTCACCGCCAGCAACCGGGCGGCCCCGACCAGCCCGCCCGACACCTCTTCGATGATCAGATGGCGACAGAGGGGATCGAACTTGTCCGCATCCGGCACCAGCCCGCCGCGAAACACGGCGCGGCGCAGCCCCAGCACCAGATCCATGTCCAGCGGCCCCTCGGCCAGCCTCGCCCGGTAGCGGCCGCGTTCAATTGCGATCACGATTCTGCCTTTCCGGCCCGGTCGCGCCTTGGCACCGGGCCAAACGCCGCCTAGATATTTCCAGAACAGCGCGCACCATGCAAGACGGGCGCCCAAAGGAAGGACCGCTCTGATGGACAAGATCACCAAATCCGATGCCGAATGGCAGGCGCAACTGTCAGACCTTGCCTACAAGGTTACCCGTCACCATGCCACCGAACGCGCCTTCACCCACGAGGATTTTCCCAAGGGCCCCGGCACCTACCGCTGCATCTGTTGCGACGCACCCCTGTTCGATCAGAAAGCCAAGTTTGAATCCGGCACCGGCTGGCCCTCGTTCTACGCGCCGCTTGATGGCGAAATGGTCGGCGAACAGCAGGACAACGGCTGGTTCATGCGCCGCACCGAGGTGCACTGCAACCGCTGCGAGGCGCATCTGGGCCATGTCTTTCCCGACGGCCCGGCCCCCACCGGTCTGCGCTATTGCATCAACGGCGTGGCACTGACGTTCGATCCCGCAGACTGAGCAGCGGTTTAACCGGCGATATCCTCGGCCCTGACCCGGCCAAAGCTGCCCAGAAGCTGCTGGATGAGGGTGATGCCCTTGATGTTCGTCTCGGTCACCCGGCGCGAGATTTCGACCACCCGGCCATCCTCAAGCCCGTAGCGGCCGATGTTTTCCACCACGCCGGCTTCGGTAAAGGTCACCACCAGCACCTGCCGCTCGATCTCCTTCGGCTCGCGGGGGCCGACCAGCTTGTAGCGGCTTTGCACATAAAACCAGCCCTCGTCGTTCAGCAGGCCCGAGGTGGAGGGGCGGCCGATCTTTGGCCCAACCGTTTCGCGCGTGTCCACGCCCACCTCGACCAGCGCCAGCTCATCCTCGGCGGGTACGTAGCCGTGGTTGCGATAGACCGGCGAACAGGCCGCCAGCCCGGCCACCAGCATCAGCGCCATGCCCTGCGTCCGGGGCCGCTGGCAGGATGCCATGACCGTCCTTGCCCACCGGTTAACTGCCATGCCTGTCCCCGTGCCTTTTGCGACGCCGAATCTGCCGGTTGTTTCCGGCAAAGTGAGGCGGGGTTCAAAACCCTTGCCAAACGGGATATCAGAAGGACAGCCCCTTGTTCAAGAATGGAACGCCGCACCATTGCGTGCAGCGCGCCCACCGATGCCGAAAGGTCTGCCCGATGCCAGAATCCGCTGCCAAACCGACGTCGTTCCGCACCGGCGGCCTCAGCCCCCGCAAACCCACCCATTTCGCCTATAGCCCGGATGCCACGGCCCGCGCCGATCTGGCCCGCAGTCTCGACATCCTGGCAATCCGGGCGCTCAGCTTTGCCGGCAGCATCACCCCGTCGGGCCGCGATGAGATGACGCTGACCGGCACGCTGACCGCCTCGGTCGATCAGGCCTGCGTGGTGACGCTGGTGCCGGTGGCCGCGCGGATCAGCGAAACCGTACGCCGCCGCTACGTGGCGGGCCTGCCCCAGCCCGAAGGCGACGAGGTTGAGATGCCCGAGGATGACGCCACTGAACCGATGCCCGAACTGATCGATCTGGTTGAGGTGGTGGCCGAAGCGCTGACGCTTGCCCTGCCGCTGTATCCCCGCGCAGCGGGGGCCGCTCTGGGCGAGGCGGTGTTTGCCGATGACGGTGTCAAACCGCTGGCCGATGCCGATCTCAAGCCGTTTGCGGGCCTTGCCGGCCTTGCGGCAAAGCTGGGATCAAAGCCACCCGAAGGCACCGGCGGCGGCGGATGAGCCGCTGGGCCGGACCCGGCGAAAAGGGGCTTGCGCACCCCCGAAATCCGCGTATGTTCCGCGCCTCATCCAAGCTGTGCAGCAGCATCCCCCGGTTATTGCCTAGACGCAATGCAAGGATCTGTTTCGCAAAGGAAATCCGGGGCATGTCCCCACTGCCCGAGGTTGTGACATGGCTGTCCCGCAGAACCGCACCACGAAATCCAAGCGCAACATGCGCCGGGCGCATGACGCGCTCGTGGCCGCGAACCCCAACGAATGCTCCAACTGTGGCGAACTGAAGCGTCCGCATCATGTGTGCCCGTCTTGTGGCCACTACGCGGCGCGCGAGGTTGTCGCCATGGCCAAGGAAGTCGATCTTGATGAGGATGCGGCGTAAGCCGCACCTCGCCCGCGCCCTTGCCGATGGCCAACGGACTTGACACTCCGGTAACCTCTGATGCCGAGCGTATCGTGATATCGGTTGATGCGATGGGCGGCGATCGCGGCCCGACGGTGGTTGTTGCGGGTATTGCCGAATCCGTTGGCCGCCTGCCGAACATGCATGTGGTCCTGCACGGGGACGAGGCGCTGCTGGCACCGCTGCTGGCACGTCAGCCCGGCCTTTCGCACCGTTGCACCCTGCGCCATGCCCCCCGTGTCGTGACGATGGATGACAAGCCCGCACAGGTGATGCGCCACGGCATGGGCACCTCGATGTGGTCCGCCATCGACAGTGTTCGCGATGGCGAGGCGACAGCAGCGGTGTCGTGCGGCAATACCGGCGCGCTGATGGCCGTGTCGATGATCCGCCTGCGCAAGCTGCCCGGCGTCAACCGCCCGGCCATCGCCTGCCTCTGGCCCTCGCGCAATCCCGGCGGGTTCAATCTGATGCTGGACGTCGGCGCCGATGTGAAGGCCGAAGCGGACGACCTGCTGCAATACGCCACCATGGGCGCCTCTTACGCCCGCAACGGGCTGAACGTGCCGCGCCCGCGGGTGGGCCTGTTGAATGTCGGGACCGAAGAACACAAGGGCCGCGCCGAATTGAAAGAGGCGCATGACCGGATGACCGCCACTGCCCGGATCGGCGATTTCGACTATGTCGGCTTTGTCGAAGGCGGCGATCTGCCCTCCGACCGGGTCGATGTGATCGTGACCGACGGCTTTACCGGCAACGTCGCGCTGAAGACCGGCGAGGGCACCGCCAAACTGATCGCCGATTTCCTGCGCGAGGCGTTCGGTGCGGGCCTGATGTCGAAATTCGCGGCCCTTCTGGCGATGAACTCGTTGAAACGGTTGCAGAAACGCATCGACCCCCGCAGGGTCAACGGTGGCGTGTTTCTGGGGCTGAACGGCACCGTGGTGAAATCGCACGGTTCCGCTGACAGCACCGGCGTTGCCGCCGCCATCGGCCTGGCCTATCAACTGGCCCACTCCGGCTTTACCGAACGGCTTGCCGCACGGGTTGCATCCGCCGAACGCGCAAGGCAGGATACCGCGCAGGCAGAGCCCGCACCGACCGGGCCGGGGGGCAATCCAACGCCATGACGATACGCGCCGTAGTCAGGGGCGTCGGGCACTACCTGCCCGACCGTGTGGTGCCGAATTCCGAATTCGAAGCCATCGTGGAAACCTCTGACGAATGGATCCGCGCGCGCTCCGGCATCGAACGCCGCCACTTCGCCGCCGAGGGGCAGACAACGTCAGACCTCGCCACCCGCGCCGCCCGCGCCGCGCTGGCGGATGCGCGGCTGGCGGCTGACGACATCGACGCCATCGTTCTTGCCACCTCCACCCCCGACCTGACCTTTCCCTCGGCCGCCACGATGGTACAGGCAGCCCTTGGCATGACGCGCGGCTTTGCCTTCGATGTGCAGGCCGTCTGCGCCGGATTCGTCTTCGCCCTGACCAACGCCAACGCGCTGATCCTGTCGGGCCAGGCGCAGCGCGTGCTTGTGATCGGTGCCGAGACGTTCAGCCGGCTGATGAACTGGCAGGACCGCTCCACCTGCGTTCTGTTCGGCGATGGCGCCGGCGCGGTGATCCTTGAGGCGACCGAAAGCCCCGGCACGAATGCCGACCGCGGCATCCTTGCCACCGACCTCAATTCTGACGGTCGCTACCAGAGCCTGCTCTACGTCAATGGCGGCACCTCCACCGGCACCACCGGCCATCTGGTGATGGAGGGCAAGGAGGTTTTCCGCCATGCCATTGAAAAGCTTGCCGCAACCGCCCACACCGCGCTTGACAAGGCAGGTCTGACGGCTGCGGATGTCGACTGGATCGTGCCGCATCAGGCCAATATCCGCATCATCGAAGGCACCGCCAAACGCATGCAGGTGCCGATGGACCGGGTGGTGGTCACGGTGCAGGATCACGGCAATACCTCGGCAGCCTCGATCCCGCTGGCCCTGTCTGTCGGACGCGACCGCGGCCAGATCAAGCAGGGCGATCTTCTGGTGACCGAGGCCATAGGTGGCGGCCTGGCCTGGGGATCGGTGATCATCCGCTGGTAAACGTCTTTAACCACGTGTGCCAAGTGGTTGATATTGACTCGGAAATCCATCCGCCGCATCCTGCTCCCAGATAACACTCGGGGGGACGGGATGAGCGAGAACACATTGACGCGGATGGATCTCAGCGAAGCGGTGTTTCGCGAAGTGGGCCTGAGCCGCAACGAATCGGCCACGCTGGTCGAATCCGTGCTGCAGCACATGTCGAATTCTCTCGCCTCGGGCGAGATGGTTAAAATTTCGTCCTTCGGCACATTCTCGGTGCGGTCAAAGTCCGCCCGTGTCGGCCGCAATCCGAAAACCGGCGACGAGGTGCCGATCAGCCCGCGCCGTGTCCTGACCTTCCGCCCCTCGCATCTGATGAAAGATCGCGTCGCCGCCGGAAAGAAACGCTGAGGGATAGCCGCGGATGGACAAGTCACCCGACGCCTTCCGCACGATCAGCGAGGTTGCCGATCATCTGGAAACGCCGGCCCATGTGCTGCGATTCTGGGAAAGCCGGTTTCCGCAAATCCGCCCGGTCAAGCGGGCGGGGGGGCGGCGCTATTACCGCCCCTCTGACATTGCCCTGCTGACCGGCATCAAACGGCTGCTGCATGACGAAGGCCTGACGATCCGGGGCGTGCAAAAGATCCTGCGCGAACATGGCGTGCGGCATGTGGCGGGCCTGTCCGGCACGCCCGGCTTGACCGACGATCTGGCCGCGTTCGAGGATCAGGCGGCGTTCGAGGATCAGGCCACGTTTGAGGATCAGGCCGAGGGTGACAATCTGGCGGCAAACGAAGCGACCGTTCCGGCCAACGAAGGGGAACCGCTCGGCAGCATTGCCGATGCCCCGGTCCCGGTTGCCCCTTCCCCGGCTGCGGCGGCACCGGCGGTTGCGGCTGCGCCGGCGCAGTCCAGCCTGCCCTTGTTCGACACCCCCGCCGCACCCCCCGCGCGCCCGCGCGACGATGTCGGTTTTGCCAGCCGGATCAGAGCGTTGCCACCCTCAGTCTTCATGAACTCCAAGCCCGCCGTTGCGGCACTTTCCCGCCGTCTTGCCACACTTCGGGCGCGCATGGCGGACCACGCCGAAGGCGGGCGGGGCTGACCCCGTGCTGCGCTTTCTGGCTTGCTCCGGCCCGGAAACCCGCTATGAGTTGCGGCGTGTCGGGCCGTAGCGCAGCCTGGTTAGCGCGTCCGTCTGGGGGGCGGGAGGTCGAGAGTTCGAATCTCTCCGGCCCGACCACTGTAAAACCGCCCGCCTGCAGCGCAGCGCGGGCGGTTTTTCATTCCGGCCAGGGGGGGCCACCACAATGACAGCCGGCGTCCTGCCTGACAGCGCGCTGCGCCAATTGATCGTGACCGGTGCGATTGCCGCCACGCCCGCCGTGACGGATGCGCAGGTCCAGCCCGCCAGCCTCGATCTGCGGCTGGGGGCCGTCGCCTACCGCGTGCGCGCATCGTTCCTGACCGGTCAGGGCCGCACCGTCGCGGACCGCATCGCCGAATTCGGCATGCACACGGTTGACCTCAGCCCGGGTGCGGTGCTGGAAAAGGGCTGCGTCTACATCATCCCGCTGGCCGAACGCCTTGCCCTGCCGCCCGGAATCACCGCTGTGGCCAATGCAAAATCCTCCACCGGCCGACTGGATCTGCTGACCCGTGCCATCACCGATGGCGGGGCCGAGTTTGACCGCATCCCGGAAGGTTACACCGGCCCGCTTTATGCCGAGGTCTGCCCCCGCTCCTTCTCGGTGCTGGTGCGGCAAGGCCAGCGGCTGAACCAGATCCGCTTCCGGCGGGGGCAGGCGGTGCTGTCGGATGCGGACCTTGCCGCCTTGCACTGCAACGAACCTCTGGTCGACGGCACCCCCGTCATCTCCGAGGGTCTGGGTTTTTCGGTCGACCTGCGGCCTGCCGGGGGCACGCTGGTCGGCTACCGCGCCAAGCCGCATACCGGGGTGATCGACCTTGACCGGATCGGCCACTACCCCGCCCGTGATTTCTGGGAAGAGGTGCATGCCGATAACGGCAGCATCATCCTCGATCCGGGGGCTTTCTATATTCTGGTCAGCCGCGAGGCGGTGACCATTCCCCCCGATTACGCCGCCGAAATGGCCCCCTATCTGGCGATGGTGGGCGAATTCCGGGTGCATTACGCGGGCTTTTTTGACCCGGGGTTCGGCCATGCCAGTGCCGGCGGCAACGGCTCTCACGGGGTGCTGGAGGTGCGCTGCCACGAGGCGCCCTTCGTGCTGGAACATGGGCAGATCGTCGGTCGGCTGGTCTATGAACGGATGAGCGAACGGCCGCAAAGCCTTTATGGTGCGGGCATTTCCTCGAATTACCAGGGTCAGGGTCTGAAACTGGCCAAACAGTTTCGGGCGTGACCCGCGGGCGCCCCGCCTTCTTTGCAAGTCGCGCCAGCGCCGCGTCCGGTCTAGCGCCACATCCGGCGGGTCACCTTGGCCACTTCTTTCGCCCGGCCCGCCAGATCGCGCGCCCGCGCAGCCTCCAGCCGCTCCTCCGGGGTCATCTCGGCCTCGGGCTTGCCTCGGCGGGCAGCAACGTCGATGCCGGTGTTGATCGCCGTCCTGATCACCATCCGGATCAACATCTGGAAAAGCCCATTCAGGTTCATCTCAGCCCCCTCAATCCTCGAACAATTCGCTTTGCCCGACCGCCGCATCATCCTCGTCATCGCCAGGCAACGCCAGGCCCGGTGCGGGGCGGCTGTCCAACAGCCCCGCCGCGCGCAATTCCTTCAACCCCGGCAGGTCGCGCGCCGATTCCAGACCGAAGTGGTCCAGGAAATGCTCGGTCACCACAAAGGTCACCGGCCGCCCGGGCGTCATCCTGCGCCGGCCGAGGCGGATCCAGTCCAGTTCCAGCAACTGGTCCACCGTCCCCCGGCTGACCGCCACGCCGCGAATCTCCTCGATCTCGGTCCGTGTCACCGGCTGATGATAGGCCACGATCGCCAGCGTCTCGATCGCGGCCCGGCTCAGCTTGCGGGTTTCCACCGATTCCCGCCGCATCAGATGGCCAAGGTCCGGGGCCGTCCGGAATGCGTAGGCGTCGCCGACGCGCACCAGATTGACCCCCCGCCCCTGATACCGCGCGCGCAGGTTCGCCAGCGCCTCGCCCGCATCCGCGCCATGCGGCAGCCGCGCGGTCAGTTCGGCCAGCGTCACCGGCTCGGCCATCGCGAACAGGATCGCCTCCACCATCCGCTCCTGTTCGCCCATCGGTGGGGCATCGAACAGGCTTTGCGCCGCCTCTTCCGTCACGGCTGCCGCCTCCGCAACTGGATCGGCGCAAAGGTCTCGCCCTGGCGCAGCGTGATCTGCCCCGTCTTGGCCAGTTCCAGCACCGCGGCGAAATGCGCCGCCATCGCCGACCGCCGCGCCATCGGCGTGGCGCGCCATCCTTCGGGCAGGAACGTCGTCAGCTCCGCCCATTCACCGACAAAGCCGATCAAACCGCGCAGCCGCTCCAGCGCCTGCTCCATCGTGTAGACATGGTCGCGGTCCATCACGAAGGGGCGGAAATCATCCTTGGTGCGGATGCGCGCATAGGCCCGCATCAGATCCAGCAGCGTCGCGGTATAGCTGACCGCCTTGTGATGCGTCACATCCTCCGGCACGCCGCGGGCAAAGAAATCGCGGCCCAGCTGATCGCGCCCCATCAGCCGCGCCGCCGCCTCGCGCATTGCCGCCAGCCGCTCCAGCTGAAATGCCAGATGCGCCGCCAGATCCTCCGCCGAGGGGCCGTCGTCAGTGGGGTCCGGCGGCAGCAGCAGCCGCGACTTGAGGAAGGCAAGCCAGGCCGCCATCACCAGATAATCCGCCGCCAGCTCGATCCTGAGCGACCGCGCCTGTTCGACAAACCCCAGATACTGCTCGGCCAGCTTCAGCACCGAAATCTTCCGCAGATCGACCTTCTGGGTGCGCGACAGGGTCAGCAACAGATCCAGCGGCCCCTCGAACCCGTCGACATCGACGATCAGCGCCTCGCTTGCCAGCCGCTCCGCCTGGGGTAACCGCTCGGGCTGGTCCCAATCGTCAGCCATCCGCCAGCTCCGCCATCAGTGCGGGCACATCCGCCACCACATCGCGCCGCCCGTCCAGCGCTGCGGTCGCGCGCCGCATTGCCTGTGGCCCCATCCGGCCCGCCGCCGCCGCCACCGCCTGCATTTCGGCCAGATCACCTTTGCAATGCAGCGCGATATCCACCCCTGCGGCCAGCGACCGGGCCGTCCGTTCCGCCAGCGTGCCCGACAATGCTTCCATGTTCAGATCATCGGTCATGAGCAGGCCTTGAAATCCGATCTCCTCCCGGATCAGCCGGATCATCCGGGGGCTCTGCGTGGCGGGCAGATCGTCATGAGCGGAAAACACCAGATGCGCCGTCATCGCCATGGGCAGATCGGCCAGCGCGCGGAACGGCGCGAAATCCACCGCTGCCAGATCGTCTGCCGTTGCCGTCACCGTCGGCAGGGCAAGATGCGTGTCGACATGGCTTCGCCCATGGCCCGGCATGTGCTTGACCACCGGGATCACGCCGCCCGCCAGCAGCCCGTCTGCCACCGCCCGCGCGATCAGGGCCACCACCGCCGGGTCGGTGCCGTAACAGCGGTTGCGCAAGAACGGATGCGTCACCTCTGACGCCACATCCGCCACCGGCGCGCAGTTTGCATCCACCCCAATCGCCCGCAACTCTGCCGCGATCACCTGCGACCGCAACCGCATCCGCCGCGCCGCAGTTGCCGGATCGGGCGCGGCCCTTACCGTCTCCAGCGGTGGCGCCCACTCTGCCCAGTGGGGTCCGCGCAGGCGCTGCACCCGCCCCCCCTCCTGATCGATCAGGATCGGCGCGTTCCACCCGACCGCCGCCCGCAAATCACCAGTCAGCCGCCGGATCTGATCCGGCGTCTCGACGTTGCGGGCAAAGAGGATGAATCCGTAAGGGTCCGCCGCACGGAAAAATGCCGCCTCGTCGGGCAAAAGCCTTGGCCCGGCGCAGCCAAAGATCGCTGCACCGGTGCCGACGCTCATCTTTGCGCAACCGGGATGCAGGCGGCATTTTCGGCGATAAAGGCGGAACAGAAGCGGCGCGCCTCGTCCTCGTCGGCGAACCCGTGCGCGCGCAACCGATAGAAGGCCCGCCCGCCGCTTTCGGCTGTCTGCAACACCAGTGCCTTGCCGGCCATCAGATCGGTAAAGCGCGCCTGCAGCACTGTCCATTCGGCGCGTGCCCCGTCTGCCGTATCGAACGCCCCGAACTGTACCAGCCGCGTGCCAGGGGCAAGCGTGGCCTCGTCAACCTCGATCGGGGCGGCCAAAGCCGCCGCCGTTTGCGGGGCTGCGGCGGCCTGACCGGGCCGTGCCTTCGGGCGCGGCGACCGGGCGATGGCGTCGTCTGACACCAGCGTTTCCAAAGACGGCGCTTCGGCAAAGGTGTCCAGGCCCAAGGCTTCGGCCAGGGCCGCCTCGACGGCAACTTCGATGGGGTCGGCACTTTCCGCCACAGGCTCGGCAGCCAGTGCCAGATCGGGATTGATAACCGCGACCGGCGTGGGGGCCACATCCGGCACCGGCTGACCGGCCAGCCCGGCCGCATCCTCCGGCGCAAGCTCCACCGGGCGCGGTGCCAGTACCAGCCGTTCAGGCGGCGGCGCTGCGATGCCAACCTCGGCCACGGCATTGACCGCCAGCCCCTGATGATCAGCCACGTCGCCCCCCGGATTGTCGGGCGCGATCCGCATCGGGCCTTCCAGCGCCTCAACCACGGGAACGCCGCTGACATCCCGCACCGCCAGCCTGTAGCCCCAGAACCCCAGCCCGATGACCAATGCCACCGACGACAACGCCCCGGCGAGGTTGACATATCGTTGCAAGTTGGCCGCCCGGCCCTGACCGGTTGTGGAAAAGCTGCCGCCGAAACCGTCGAAATCCGCGTCTGCCATATGCCGCCTCTGCTCGCGGGGTGGTTTGGCCGCCCCTGCTTTCACGCTCGTTCATTCAACCGGGCGCGGGTGTTCAGCGCATTTCCTCGACCGGGGTGACGCCAAGGATACCAAGACCTGAGCAAATAACAACGCCCACCGCCCGCGCCAGGGCGATTTTCGCCTGCGATACGCCGGGATTATCCTGCAAAAAGCGCAAGGACGCGTCGTCGTTGCCCTTGTTCCACAGCCCGTGGAAATCTGACGCCAGTTCGTACAGGTAGAATGCCACCCGGTGCGGCTCGTTGCCCCGGGCCGCGATTTCCACCAGACGCGGCCATTCGGCCAGCTTGCGGGCCATCTGGATCTCCGCCTCATGGCTGAGGATCGACAGATCGGCATGGGCCAGAACCGCCTCCGTCACGTCGATTCCCGCCTCGCGCGCCTTTCGCAGGATCGAGTTCACCCGCGCATTGGCATATTGCACGTAAAAGACCGGATTGTCCTTCGACTGTTCCTGCACGCGGTCGAAATCGAAATCCAGGGCGACGTCGTTCTTGCGGGTCAGCATGATGAAGCGGGTCACATCGGCACCCACCTCGTCGACCACATCGCGCAGCGTCACGAAGGTGCCTGCCCGTTTCGACATCTTGAACGGCTGGCCGCCCTTCCAAAGCTTGACCAGTTGCACCAGCTTGATATCCAGCGGCACCCGCCCCCCCGACAGGGCACTGACCGCCGCCTTCATCCGCTTGACGTAACCGCCGTGATCCGCGCCGAAGATGTCGATCAGCTCGTCAAACCCGCGCTGCACCTTGTCGAAATGATAGGCGATGTCGGGCGCGAAATAGGTCCAGCCGCCGTCAGATTTCCGGACCGGCCGGTCCACGTCATCGCCATGCGCGGTCGAACGGAACAGGGTCTGGACGCGCGGTTCCCAATCCTCCGGCTCCTTGCCTTTCGGCGGTTCCAGCACCCCCTCGTAGATCAGCCCCATCTCGCGCAGCGCGGCGATCGCCGCCTCGATCTGGCCCGTGCCGTACAGCGCCTTTTCCGACGAATAGACGTCCATCTGCACGCCCAGCAGCGCCAGATCGCCCCGGATCATCGCCATCATCATCTCGGTGGCGAAATCCCGCACCTCGGCCAGCCAGACCTGCTCGCCCTTGTCCAGCAGCGTGTCGCCGTACCTTGCCTTCAAAGCCTCGCCCACCGGGATCAGGTAATCGCCGGGATACAGCCCCTCACGGATTTCCGGTTCCAGGCCATGCGCCTCGCGGTAGCGCTCATAGGCCGACCGTGCCAGCACATCGACCTGCGCGCCGCCGTCGTTGATGTAGTATTCCCGCGTCACATCCCAGCCCGCGAACGCCAGAAGCCGCGCCAAGGCGTCGCCGACGACAGCCCCCCGCACATGCCCCACATGCATCGGCCCGGTCGGGTTGGCGCTGACGAACTCCACGTTCACCCGCCGCGCGGCCCCCATCGTCGACTGCCCGAAGGCCGTGCCGGTTTCCAGCACTGCGCGCACCAGCCCCTGCCAGGCCTGATCCACCAGCCGCAGGTTCAGGAACCCCGGCCCCGCCACATCCGCCCCCGCCAGGCGCGGATCGGCCATCAGCCGCCCTGCCAGCGCATCGGCGATGGCGCGCGGCACCATTCCCGCCGGTTTGGCCAGCACCATCGCCGCATTCGTGGCCATGTGCCCGTGCCCCGCATCGCGCGGCGGCTCTACCGTGACGGCGGCAAAGTCCAGCCCCGGCGGCAGCTTGCACTCGGCCACCAGCGCGGCAAGCTCGCCCACCACCAGGTCACGAATATCGGCGAAAAGGTTCATCTGGTCCCATCCTCATTCACCGCAAGGCCATGCCAGAGGGCGTGTGGGAGGTCAAGGATCGCTCAGGTTTCCCGCCGCCAATCGGCCAGCGCCGGGTTCGCCTCGGCCACCGCGCCGGGCTCCAGCCCCGCCGGCATCCTGACCTCGCGGTTGCGGAAATAATGCGTCTCGCGCGCGCCGAAATAGAACGCCACCACCGCGCCAAGCAGCCACCACAGCGGCTCGGGCACTGCGTTCAGCCCCACCATCCGTTGGGCAAACTTCACCGGGTCCACCATCGCATACACGAACAGCCCGATCGTCCCGAACGCCAGCATCGGCCGTGGCAAGCGGTTCAGCCCGTTGACCAGCCGGTCAAACCACCCGGCCGAGGGGTTGCCGAATTCGTCCCCCAACTGGCGCAAGGCCGCCATCTGCGCCTCGGCCGACAACTCCATCCGCTTGGTCGCCGAAGGCACGAAGACCTCTGCCAAACCCTTTGCCGCCTCGCCCAGGGCCGTCACTGCCCCGGGCGCGCCCACCAGTTTGCCGATCACGCCCATCCCGCCACCCGTGCTGCATGTTGCGCCGCCGTCAGGTGATACTTCGGCGCGATGAACTCCTCTGCCCGGGTGATCCAGCCCCCCTTTCCGCCATCGCGACGGCGCGCATATTTGCGGCTGGCCAGGCGCTGGTCGGCCAGCGCGTAATAATAATTGCGCCGCGCGATGCCGTACGCATCCGCCAGATGCGACGGGGCCGCCTCGAACGCCAGTTGCGCCGCCCGGATGGTCTGCGGCCCGACATCACCGTCCGCGTCGCAGGCAAAGCCCATATCCCCCAGCAACCGCTGCAGAATCTTCACCGCGTTGCGCCCGGCGTTGACGTACATGTCAAACACGCTGGCCTGCAGCGGTTCTGGCAGCGCGGCGATGCCGGGGCGCGTGTAGTAATGGTGCAGATAGATTTCCACCGCCTCGGCCCGGCTCAGCGCCTTGACATCGGCCACGTCGATCCGGGTGTCGCGGTTCACGTCGATGCCCAGACGGCGCAGCGTGCCGATGGTCACCCCATGGTTCGTCGCTCCGCCCGGATCGTCGGGGTCGTTCACGAAACCGCCCTCGCGTGCGACAATCTCTTCGGCAATCTTTTTGACAGATATCATCGGTCAACCCCTCCGCACGAGGTGACAGACCACCCCTGCGGCAAGACTCGATGAAATCCGTTAACCGCCCCTGACCGGTGCGTTCAGCTCTCTGGCTTGGCTTTCGGGTCCTTGTAGATGCCCTGTTCCTTCAGCGCCTCCACCACCTCTTTCGGCATGTAGGTCTCGTCATGCTTGGCCAAGACCTCGGTGGCGACGAAGGTGTCCCCCTCCATCCGCCCCAGCGCCACCATGCCCTCGCCCTCACCGAACAGATCCGGCAACACCCCGGTATAGCGGACCGGCACCGTCGCATTGGTATCGGTCACCGCAAATGAAATCGTGGCCCCGTCGCCGCGCAAAACCGACCCATCGACCACCAGCCCGCCCATGCGAAACGTTTCTGTCGGCCCCGGCGGGTCTTCCAAAACCTGCGTCGGGCTGCGGAAAAAGTTGATGCCGTCCTGCATGGCATAGCCGATCAGGCCGGTGGATACTGCAAGCGCCACCGCCGCAAGCGCAATCACCTGGATACGTCGTTGTTTTTTCAGCCCTTTCAGACCCGCCATCAGACCCTCACCAACGTAATCGGCCTCACGGGAACACCGGCGCCAGCATCAGTCCGGCCGTCTCGTC
>JAYSYZ010000232.1:0-8271 GCA_043727195.1 Paracoccaceae bacterium | reverse complement strand
ATGTTCATCTGGCCGCCGCCGATGCCGACCTGAAACATTGCATTACTGCCCCCGCCACCGTCACCGGACTGGCATTCTCTCCCGATGGGCAGACACTGGCAGCGGCGCATGAAAACGGTCTGACACGTTGGTCGGTGGCCGCCTTGGATCAGCCGGCGCTGGAAACGTCACTTGCCGGATCACCGACCGGATTGCGGTTCAGCAGCGATGGCGCCTGGCTTGCGCTATCACTGCAGTCAGACGGTTTTTGCCTGATCGAAACCGCCAGCGGCGCAGCCCGTCCGCATGGCAGCTTTCCCGCCCCCGTTCGCAACGTCGCTTTCAGCGACCCGACCGGGGCGGTCGTGGCGTCGGGCGCTTTCCGTTTGGCCGCCTGGGCGTTGGATGACCATCACGACATCATATCGGGCAAGGCCGGGCTGGTGCTGGTCGATGCCATCGCCACCTGCCCCAGCCGCAATCTGGTCGCTGTCGGCTATGCCAATGGCCTGGTCAGTCTGGCGCAGATCGGCCAGCCATCCGAAATCCTGCTGCGCGAAGACACCGGTACCGGCATCACCGCGATGGCGTGGTCGGCCAATGGTGCGTATCTGGCACTGGCCGGGGCTGACGGCTCGGCGGCGCTGGTCGAATTTCCCGACAGCATGTTCAAATCCTGAAAGGTATCACAAATGACCACCGCGCCCCCCATCGAACTGACCGCCGAGGAACGCAGCAAAGATGCGTTCTTTCAACGCATTGCTCTGATCGGCGAAGAAATGATCGCCGCCCATGGGCGCGAGTTTGCCACCGGTGCCTTCGTTCTGGCGGCGCGCTGGATCAGCGAAGGCCGCATGGGGGGCAAGGTTGCAGCACCGCCAGACACGCGCAGCGCACCACGGCCGAACTGAGCGGTGCCCGCGACAGCTGTAAAGGACCGTTACAGTTTACACTGCGCCGCCATCGCTTTCGATGTGATGAGGTCGAATCGACAACCTGTGTTAGTGTCCGCAACTTGCTGCGGCATAATGACACCATTACAAAAAACAGGGGAGTGTGCGCGTTTGGACATCATCTCTAAAAAAAGCGGTCCGCGGGCAGAAGATCAGCAGGCAAAACAGCATCTCCAGCGAAACTGGGGCACGATCGAGAAACTTGCGGATACGCTGAGCGGGGGCAAATACTCGGCCGACAAGGCCCGCAAGGCCGTAGCGCCGCCGCACGCCAAGGGGCTGATCATCGTCGATCAGGCCCGACCGCGTCTGGCCGACGACCCGGTCCCTTATCTGCGCATCAGTACCAATGGCCGGGTTGTCATTGCCGATACCGGTTCCAGCATCCAGATGCACTTTCTGGGGCAGCTAAAGCGCATCGACGGCGAAGTGCGCTTTGTCATCGCCACCAAGGAAAACGGCTTCTTCACCCCGCTTGACCCCGATCTTTACGCAAAGATTGCCGATCTGGCCAACGTGGTTGTCAATCGCGGCTACGCCGAAGACGACCTCGCGCAGGACATCAAGGCGCGACTACAGATCGCTTAACCATTTGAATTTGTGTCACTCCATCGGGGAATGACCCCCAAACAGACGAACGCGTCGTTTGCACGGCAACTACGAGTAAATCCACGGGAGGGGATTTATGATGAGTTCAGACCAACGCGCCGTGTCGGGACGTTCTCGTCTTGGATTCGATTTTCGGGACGTCGATCCGCAAGAAACCTCCAAAGCATGGAACAGGTTTCTGGCCAACCGCAATACCCCGACCCTGCCGTTGACCGGGGTGCGGTCCGTCATCTACCAATCATGGGTCCGCAGCAACACCACCGGGGTCAAGCCCGAGCAGTTCGCCGCCCCCTCGCTGGAGCGCAACACGCCGATCAGCAAATCGACCTATGATCACGCTGAACTGCGCCGGGCCACGCACGCCTCGCTGACCCAGATCGGCGAGCTTTTGTCGGGTGCCGAGGCGATGCTGATCCTGACCGACGCAAATGGCGTCATCCTGGAAACCGTCGGCGACAATTCCACCCTTACCAAGGCCAGCAAGATCAACCTCAGCGTCGGTGGATTGTGGAGCGAGCATGATTCCGGCACCAACGGCATCGGCACCGCGCTTTGGGCGGGCGAGCCGGTCTATGTGCATGGCGAGGAACATTTCTGCGAAGGCATGAAGGCGTGGAGCTGTGCCGCCGCCCCGATCCGCGATCCGATCGACCGTGCCATTATCGGCGTCATCAATCTGTCGGGCCTGACGCGCATCTTTCAAAAACACAACGCCGCCTTTGCAGCCACCGTGGCGCGCGATATCGAGGTGGCGCTGGAACATGAGCAGGCCTTATTGAACACCCGCCTGATGGAGGCCATCGTCGGCATAGCCCCTACCCGCAACGGCGAACCGGCAGATGGTCTGGCGATTGTGGATCGTTTTGGCAGGCTGATCTTCAACCGCAATTCAGGGCTGGATGCGGGGCGATCCGACCGCGATCTGGGCCTTGGCGCCCGGTTCCTTGATCTTCGCGACGGGCTGACCGAAGAACGCATTCTGGCATCCCTGCCCGCGGAACACGGCTGTCAGGACATTCGCCTGATCGAGTTCGATGGCGAGGTCAGGGGCGCCGCGCTTGTGTTCAAGCCCGCCCATCCCATGTTTCAACGCCTGATCCCGCCGCCCGTTCTTGCGGTGCCGGGAGTTCGGGTTCCTGGCACAGACCTGAAGATTGTCGGCAAAAGCGACGCGATACTTGAGGCGCTGGATACCGCCAGCCGCATTGCAGGCGTCAATACGCCGACCCTGATCGAAGGCCAGACAGGGGTGGGCAAGGAACTTTTCGCCCGTCTGATCCATTCGCAGATGAAACCGGATAATGCCCACCCGTTCCACGCGATCAACTGCGGCGCAATTACCCCGCAAGTCTTTGGTGAAGGTCTGTTGCTGCCGCTGGAGGGCGGCCTATCCGCGCCGCTTTGCCTGGACGAAATCGGCGAACTTCCCGCCGACGTCCAGCCTTTCCTGTTGCGGGTGCTGGAAGAGCGGCTGACCGGCCTGCACGGCCCTGACCAGCCCGGCCCCTTTGTGCGCGTCATCTCTCTCACCAACCGGGTGCTCTTGGATGAGGTGGAGGCCGGTCGCTTCCGCCGCGATCTTTTCTACCGGCTGAGCACGATCATTCTGAAAATCCCGCCGCTGCGCGACCGTGGCGAAGACATCCTGCTGATCGCCGAACACTACAACCGCAAGATCCACGCCGAGACCGGGCGCGACCTGCTGGTGATGGGTTCGGATGTTCAGGACGCCCTGATGGCACATCCCTGGCCGGGCAATGTGCGTGAACTTCGCAACATCGTGTCGGGGCTGCACTATCTGGCAAAGTCGCGCATCGTAACGCTTTCGGACCTGCCGCAGGCGATTTCCTCCCCTGCCCCGAGCGTCGCCGCGCAGGCCGCCACCGGCCAGGACAAGCGCGAGGCGCATGCAAGATCCCTGAAGGACGCCGAGATCTTGCTGATCGAAAGTTCGCTGATCCGGCATCGCGGCAACATCAGCCTTACCGCAAACGCGCTGGGTATTTCCCGGCCGACGCTGTATCGAAAAATAAAATCGATGGGCCTGCGGACAGCGCCCGACAATTCCTGATATCGACCGACGCCCTGTCAGCCCCCGATCTGGCATAATGCCCACGACGGCCGGCCTCAGCGCCCTGCCTGCCAGGTGGCGACGGCGTCCAGCGGATAGAGCAGCATCAGGATGTTCAGCGCCAGCCCGTCGCGAATCAGCCAAATCGTGCCTGCCTCGAACAGAAGGGCGATGGTGACGGTGGCCCAGACCGGCAGGCGCGACGCAAGATAGAAGCCTGCGATCATCGCCAGCACGTCTGCCACGCTGTTCAGTACCGAATCGCCGTAATAATCGAGCGAAATGGTGACCGTCCGGTAGCGTTCGATAACGGCGTCGGAGTTTTCCAGAACCTCCCACGCGCATTCGACCAGCGTGGCGATGGCCAGACGCCAGCCGAACGACAGCCTGCGGGCAACCAGCCAGAGCAGACCGAAAAACACAAAGCCGTGGATGACATGGCTGGGAGTGTACCAATCGGCGATGTGCTGCGAGTTTTCCGAACTGATCACTTGGCCGTGCCAGAGCTTGACGTATCCGCATTTGCAGATCGGCTCGCGCCCGACCCACAGAAGCCAGGCCGCGGTCAACACCAGGATGGCGGCCAAGGCTAGCACGGGTGAGATGCGTCTTATCATGCGGCGACAGAATCACGGGCTGTGCCACCCGTCCAGAGGAATGAGGATGGGATGCGACAGATTTTCGCTGCGGTTGCGGTTGGTGCGGTGCTGCTGCCGGGGGTAGCGGCGGCCTACGCGCAGCTGACGGCTTTTGCGGTCGACAGCCTGTTGAGGGCGGATATTATTCTGGTGGGCGAGGTGACCGGGTTTGAACGGGTCAGCGAAGCGCCGGGCGCGGCGCTGGTGACGGTGCGGGTGAGCGAAGCAATCAAGGGCGGGGCGGGTGCAGAGATGGTGCTGATCTGGAACGATGGGGGGGCGATGGGGCCATCTGAAGCGCGCGCACGGGGCCGCGTCGTGATCGGTGCAATGGCAACGGGTCGGGCGTCGGCTACGATGGTCACCGATCTCCGCCCCGACCTGCCGATGATCGTGCAGACCTTTTGCGGCGATGTCTGGATGCAGCCTGCGACCCCGGAACTGGTGGCCGCAGTGCAAGGGTTGACCGCGCCATGACCGAGCGGAACGCGTACCGTTTCGGGCCGACGCGGCGCGAGTTGTGGTTCTGGCTTTGCGTCAGTCTGGGCGGGCTGGCCGTGTTGAGTGCCGCGCTGTTCCACCTTGGTTTGCCGGACGGTCCGGCACTGGCCGAGGTGGTGGTCGTGCCGGTTGGAGTTTTCGGCTATCTGGGCGGTCGGTCGGTGAAGCGGCTGATCCGGCGCCAGCATCCCTAGCGGGTGACGGGCAGCGCTTGGCGGCCACCGGGCGTCAGCAGCGCCGCGCCGCGCCCCTCGATCACGACGGCGCTGAGCGGCCCGCCATAGGCTGCCCCGCTGTCGATGTTCAACCGATTGCCGTAATGCGTGGCGCGGTCGATGGCGGTGTGGCCATGCACGACAAGCGGCCCGTGTGACTGCGGGTCTTCCAGAAACGAGCCGCGGATCCACAAGAGATCGGTTTCCGCCTGATCCTCCAGCGGGATGCCGGGGCGGATGCCTGCGTGGACGAACACCGCATCGCCAAAGCGGTGCATCAGCGGGAGGGTTTCGACAAAGCTTCGGTGGGCGGCGGGAACCGTGGTCACCGCCTCGCTATGGACGGGCTTGACCGGGCGGTCGGCGGCATTCCTGACCCCGTAGGAGGCCAGCGTCGCCGCACCGCCGATCTTGGGGTTGAGATAGCCGAGGTCCGACCGAAGGCCCGGCTCCGGCTCGAACGGATCACGCAGGAAGCGGGCGAACATCCGGTCATGGTTGCCCTTCAGGATGACCCAGTCCTCGCCCCGTGCCAACGCTGCCGCCAGATAGTCGATGACGCCCCGGCAATCCGGGCCACGGTCCACCAGATCACCGAGATGGATCACCGGGCCGGGGCCATGGCGCGCCATGTCATCAGCGATAAGATCATGCGCCGCCCGAAGAAGATCGAGCTGGCCGTGGATGTCGCCGATGGCGTAGCAGTGCATGATGTCACTCTTGCTGGAACGGCCGGGGGGTTTCACACCCCCCAGACCCCCTGTGGGATATTTCGGCCAAGATGAAAGCGCAAAACGGGGTCACGCCACCTCGAACTGCAGTGCCTTGACCTGACTGAACATGCCGGTGCCTTCCAGCGTCTCGATCACCTTGGGGTCAATCCGCTGGTCAAGATACAGGATGGCAATCGCGTCCTGCCCCACACCCGACCGGCCGAGGGTGAAGTTGGCGATGTTGACGTTGTTGCGGCCCATGGTCATGCCCAGAAGACCGATGATGCCCGGCACATCCTCGTTGGTGGTATACAGCATGTGGGCACCGATTTCGGCGTCGATGTTGATGCCCTTGATCTGGATGAACCGCGGTTTGCCATCGGAAAAGCAGGTACCCGCGACCGATCGTTCGCGTTTGTCGGTGACCATGGTGACCTTGATATAGGCGTCGAACACGCCAGTCTTTTCCTGCCGGGTGGTGGAAATCTGGATGCCACGCTCCTTGGCGATGATCGGAGCGGAGACCAGGTTCACATCCGGGTTCTGGGTTTTCATCACGCCCGCGATGACGGCGGAGTTGAGCGCGGCGAGGTTCATCTCGGCCACGGTGCCATCGTACAGGATATTGATCGCCTTGATCGGCTCGTCCGTCATCTGGCCGATGAAGCTGCCAAGATGCGATGCAAGCTTGATCCAGGGGCCCATGATGGCAGCCTCTTCCGCCGTCACGTTGGGCATGTTGAGGGCGTTCTGCACCGCCCCGGTCAGGAGGTAATCAGACATCTGTTCGGCCACCTGCAACGCCACGTTTTCCTGCGCCTCGGTGGTCGATGCACCAAGGTGCGGAGTGCAGACCACGTTCGGCAGGTTGAACAGCGGGTTGTCGGTGGCGGGCTCGGTCTCGAACACATCCAGCGCCGCCCCGGCGACATGGCCGGATTTCAGCGCCGCCGCCAGGGCCGCCTCGTCAATCAGGCCGCCACGGGCGCAATTGATGATGCGGACGCCCTTCTTGGTTTTCGCAAGGTTTTCCGCCGACAGGATGTTGCGGGTCTTGTCGGTAAGCGGCACGTGCAACGTGATGAAATCGGAGCGGGCCAGCAGTTCGTCAAGATCGACCTTGTGCACGCCGAGGGTCTTTGCCCGGTCTTCGGACAGAAAAGGATCATAGGCCAACACCTTCATGTGCAAGCCCACCGCGCGGTCGCAGACGATGCCGCCGATGTTGCCGGCCCCGATCACGCCAAGGGTCTTGTTGTAAAGCTCGACCCCCATGAAACGCGATTTTTCCCACTTGCCGGCCTGGGTGGAGGCGTTGGCTTCGGGCAGTTGGCGCGCCACGGCGAACATCATCGCGATGGCATGTTCGGCGGTCGTGATGGAATTGCCGAACGGCGTGTTCATCACGATCACGCCCTTTTTGGAGGCCGCCGGAATGTCGACATTGTCGACGCCGATGCCCGCGCGCCCGATGACCTTCAGCCGGGTGGCTTTCTCCAGCAGCTTTTCGGTGGCTTTGGTGGCTGACCGGATCGCAAGGCCGTCATACTGGTCGATGATCGCGGCGAGGGCGTCCTTGTCCTTGCCGAGTTTCGGCAGGTAATCGACCTCGACCCCGCGGTCGCGAAAGATCTGGACGGCGGTTTCAGAGAGTTCGTCAGAAACGAGAACCTTGGGTGCCATGGTGGGGCTCCTTTGTGGGGGCGGGAGGGTGCGCTGAACGCACCCTGCGATACGGGATAGGGTGCGCCTGGACGCACCACTGCTCAGGCGGCTTGCGCCAATGCTGCTATTTCCGCGTGGAAAGCATGCGCGATCCACGGCATCAGGGCGGCCACGTCGGCGGTTTCCACCGTCGATCCGCACCAGATGCGCAGGCCGGGCGGCGCGTCGCGGTAAGCGCCGATGTCATAGGCGACGCCGGCCTTTTCCAGCCGCTTGGCGACGGCTATGGCAAAAGCCTCGCCATCGGTGATGCGGGCATCGGTGAACCTGAGGCACACGCTGGTGGTGGAGGCGATGTCGGCCGTTTCAGCCAGATTGGCGATCCACGGATTGGCGGCGCAGAAATCCCAGATCAGCTTGGCGTTCGCCGAGGCCCGGCCCACAAGACCCTGCAGCCCGCCGACCGATTGCGCCCATTTCAACGCGACAAGGTAATCCTCGACCGCCAGCATCGACGGGGTGTTGATCGTCTCGCCGACAAAGATGCCTTCGATCAGCTTGCCCTTGGCGGTCAGGCGGAAAATCTTTGGCAGCGGCCATGCGGGGGTGTAGCTTTCCAGTCGTTCGACGGCGCGGGGGCTGAGGATCAGCATGCCGTGCGCGCCCTCGCTGCCCAGCACCTTTTGCCACGAGAACGTGGTCACATCCAGCTTGTCCCACGGCAGGTCCATCGCGAAGGCGGCTGAGGTGGCATCACAAAGCGTCAGCCCGGCGCGGTTTGCCGGGATTGCATTGCCATTCGGCAGGCGGCAGCCCGACGTCGTGCCATTCCAGGTAAAGGCCACGTCGGCATCGAAGTCGACAGTGGCAAGATCGACGATCTGGCCATAGGGCGCTGTTCTGACGCGGGCATCCAGTTTCAGCTGT
>JAYSYZ010000231.1:0-8301 GCA_043727195.1 Paracoccaceae bacterium | reverse complement strand
CGAAGTGGATTTCGGGACGGACCAGCCGGAGGGCGCGGTTGTGGAGGCGGTCATTCTGGGGCATGGAAATGGGCGGTTGAGGGCGTGATAACACGCGTGTTATAGAAGCCAAGATATTGATATCAAATCATTTCGTAATTTTTGTTAACTTTTTGGTAAGGATATTGCGGGCAACTTTTCGTCTGATCAGGCCTCCGATTACGTCCCGGCGTGGCGGGGCTCTGCCGGTGACGATAGGGTGGAACCGCGCTCTACGAAGGATCCGGGGGAAGCCCCGTCCAGTCGTGCGGAGCTATGAACGCGCGCCCTTAGGGCTGACAGCCATGGCAGTTCGGAAGTTCGGAAGTTCGCGGAGTAGCTCTTCAACAAGGCACCCGACGACCCCTAACGGTTCGAGGTGTCTGAACGCCCAACCACGAGCCTGAATTTCGGCTATCAGTTTTAGCAGCGGAGGAATTGCTTCTGCTATGAAAGCTTTCTCGATAGACCAACCCTTAGGGCTAAAATGCGAAAGACCATCGCGAAGGTCCTTGAGTCTCCTGAAAGTTTTATCCGTTTGATGATCAGTCTGAATGACGCCTCCATACGGCGGAAAGTCCGTGAAGGTTCCATTCATGCGTTTGAAAAGGACCTCTGGGCTTGCAAGGAGTTCGTCTGGCATCGGGCCAGATAAATTTCGGAGCCAAGCAAGCGTCTGCTCGGCGCTATGTTGTTTCAAACACTCTATCTGGGTCGTTCCCGATGCATGACAGACAATTGCCCCCTGCACGGCACTGAAGAGGCTGAGGACTACCCACTTCCACGCTTGAGGATCAAGATCTGCTTGGGCAAGGCTCAGTTTGAGGTGTCTGAGTGAGCCGAGTACGTCTTCTGATTCACTCGTCTGGAAGTAATCTGACATCTTACCAGCTTTATAGAAGTCTCAGCCCGCGCCCTTGTGCGCCCTACGGCGCATTGCGGATCGTATCGCCTCTTTGCAACGTCGGGAACAACTCCACCTTTTCCCCCGGACTGACCGTGCCGGCGATGATCTGGGCGGCCCGGCGGCCGATTTCCAAGCGGCAGGCGTCCATTGTGGCCAGCTTCCGGGGCAAACCATCCAGCAGTTCGACCCCGTTAAAGCCGGCGAGACCGATCTTGCCGGGCACGTCGAGGCCCTGGTCGAGGCACCACAGAAGCCCCCCTGCCCCAATCATGTCGTTGGAATAATACAGAAAATCCACTTCAGGGTAGCGGTTCAGGACGGCGGCGGTCATTTCGCGGCCTTTGAGCAGCGCAGAGCCGCCGGAATAATATTCGCGGTCCACCAGGTTTAGACCGGCCTTGGCCAAAGCCTCCTCAAACCCCTCGAGCCGTTTTTTGGCGCGGTGATCGTTCGGCATCTGGGTGCCCATGAAGGCGATGCGGCGGTAGCCGGCGGTAATGATCGCCTCGGCCATCTGGCGCCCGGCGCGGCGGTGCGAGATGCCGACGGCGTGGTCAACGGGGGTGCCGTCGATATCCATGATCTCGACAATGGGGATGCCGGCACGGGCGAGCATTGCCTGTGCGGCTGGCGTATGTTCCAGCCCGGCGATGATCAAGCCGGAGGGGCGCCAGGACAGCATTTCGTAGATCACGCTTTCCTCGCGGTCGGGCAGGTAATTCGTGACGCCGACGACGGGTTGCAGGCCGGTGCCGTCAAGCATTTCAGAAATTCCGGTCATCACCTCGGGGAAAACCATGTTGGACAGCGACGGAATGATGACGCCAACGAGATTGACGCGTTGCGATGCCAGCGCGCCGGCGATCTTGTTCGGAACATAGCCAAGCGCGCGGGCCGCTTCGAGCACACGTTCGCGAGTGGCGGGCGAGACGTCCCCGCGGTTGCGCAGGACGCGGCTGACCGTCATCTCGCTGACGCCTGAGGCTTCGGACACATCGCGGAGGGTCAGGGTATGGCGCGGGTCAGCGGCGGTGGGTCTGGTCAATGCTCTGCCTGGAAAGAGTTGGAATGGTTCTTGTTACCGCTAAAGCGGAGGCTTGTCCAAGGGGCTGTGATCTGCTAGTGCTAGCGCTAACAGCAACCAGTGCTGGCCATATCCTGCGTATCCTGCAAGCTCTCAGCCCGGATGCGACGGACCGGAAGGGGGAGCAGTGGGCCAAAACTTGCTCCCTCTTTTCGTTCTCGGGCGGTTGCCTTGTGGCGTTTTTCGACGCATGCAGGGCGCACGGCTCTGCCACGACGGGGCCCCGTAGCTCAGGGGATAGAGCGGCCGCCTCCTAAGCGGCAGGTCATAGGTTCGAATCCTATCGGGGTCACCAGCAGAAATCAGGCGTCGTAGCCGTAGTTTTCCTGGCGATCCATCAGCCGGCATTTGTTCAGCACGACGCCAAGCACCGGGGTCTGGGCCGCAAGGTCTTTGCCGCACTGGTCGATCTGGTTCACCGGGGTTTCTTCGGCAGCGGCCACCATCAAGGCACAATCCACCTGGTCGAGGAAGGCGAGGGTGTCGTCGCTGACCAGCATCGGCGGCATGTCAAGAAGGATCACATCGGGGCGGTACTGCGCCTCGATCGCGTCGACCACATCCGCGGCACGATCAGAGGAGAGAAGTTCCGCAGGGCTTGGCACCTGAAAGGAATTGAGGCCGAAGGCGAGGTTCGCGCCCCACCGGGTCATCTGGCTTTGCACGGTTTCGGTGCCCGACAGAACGCCGGCAAAGTTCTGATACCGGTCAAGGCCCAGCGCCCGCAGCATCGTGGGATGGCGCAGATCCAGCTCCAGCACCAACACCTTGATGTCGGTCAGGCGGGCAAGGCTGAAGGCCAGGTTCAGGGCGACTGTGGTCTTGCCACAACCCGCATTGGGCGAGGTCACCGCCACGCGCGACCAGCTGTGATCGCGCAACTGGCGCAGAAGATTGGTGCGCATCACGTCAAAGCCCGCGGCGGTCGCGCCCGGGCGATGGGCGACGATGCGGTTTTCATCCAGAACGTGGGGGGACAGCTGCAGTTCCGTCAGCGCCGACCAATCCTCGCCGGCCTGCGCCGGTTGTGGCAGGTTCGCCCTGCCCGACCTTGGGGCAGGGCTGTCGATGGTGCCGTCACGGGTGGCGCGGGCCTTGGCGATGGCTGAATGAATGCGGTCCATGGACAGTTTATCCCGATGTATTTGGCACAGATGGTTCGATCTCGCCGTCGAGACCCAGTTTTTCGGCGGCGATTGCGAGGATGGCATCCATCGGCATGATGTAGACATGCACCGCATACAGCATAAGCGGCAGCCCGATGACCACAGTCAGGATGCCGCCCGCCAGCCTGAGCCGCTGTCGGCGTGTTTCGGACCGGCTTTCAATGTAGGGGATCGTCCCGAACGGCGCGATCCCAAGCGCCCTGACCAGTTCGGCGGGGCGGCGGATGGTGCGGTTGAGAAGTTCGGCAAGAAAGAGCAGCGCGGCCGACAGCATGACGCCCGAGCCAAAGCCGGTGGCGGCAACCAGCTTGCGGTTGGGTTCGGAGCGGAAGGCCGGCGGCACGGCGGGTTCGATCACCGTGATGCGCTGACCGCGATCCGTAATCTCGATCCGGTCGCCCATGCGCGCGTCGGCGAGACTGGCCACGGCCTGATCATACTGGACGCGCAGGTTGTCGAAATCGCTTTGCAGTGCCCCCAGGCGGATCGAATTTCCCGGCGTCGCCTCGATGGACGCCTCGATGGCGGCAAGGTCGGCTTCGATCACGCCTTTCTGTTCGGCAAGATAGGAAATCTGGCCGTCGATATCCAGCATCTGCACCTCGAACGACGAAAGTGTCCCTGCACCAGCAACGCCAAGCTGTTCCTTGACCGCCTCTTCCAAGGCAGCGACCTGGGTCTGCAGCGCGCGGACGCGTGGGTTTGTCGGTGACAACACCACGAGCGCCGAGGCCAGTTCCTGACGCAGGTCTTCAAGTCGCGCCTGTTCGGGCGTCAGTTCCCCGACCGAAGACGCCAGTCGCCCGGTCCGATCAAAAAGCTCTGTCAGGCGCTGACGCCGGTCGCGCAGCGAGGCAAGTTCGCGGTCGACCTGCAAAAGGCGTTCCTGCTGTGACGTCTGCCGGGTGCGGCGATAGGCGAGGCTTTCGGGCAGCGCGTCGCGGTTGGCCTCTTCAAACTCCAGGATCTTGGCGTTCTGCTGGGCCATTTCCTCGGTGAGGCGGCGCACCTCTTGTTGAAAGAAATCGAGGGTGCTGCCGGAAGCTTCGGTCCTGAGTTCGACATTCTGCTGCAGGATCTGATCGACGACCGCATTGGTGACCGAGGCCGAGATTTCGGGTTCCGCCGCGCCGAACGATACGAAGACGACGCCGGTGCTGCCTTCCATCGGCGGCATGTAAATGCCGATGCGTTGACGCATCTCTTCGACGATTCGGGACGGGGTGACGTCCTCGACGTTTTCGTAGATGTCGAAGCGGTCTGCCAGCGCCAGAAGATTGGCGCGCGTCAGGATCCGCTGCTGGATGGCGAGCAGGTTTTCGTCGGCGGTCGAGCGCACGGTCGAGGCGGCAAGTTCGTCGGGAATCTGCGCGCTTTCAAACAGCAGCTTTGCCTCTGCCCGGTAGACCGGCGGCAGGGTGTAGGCCAGGAACAAACCGATCGCAGAACAGGCCGCGATGATGATCAGCACAGTTGGCAGCCGGCGCAAAAGCAAGGTCAGATAAAAGCGCAGATCGAAAATCATATTACATGTCACCCATCGTACCGGACGCGTCTACCGCGAAGAACACCCCGTCGTCCAGAACCTGCTGCACCGTCGCCAAGCTGACGGTCTGTTTGCCCTTGCTGAAGGCATAGACGAGCGACAGGTCGCAAAGCTGGTTCACCAGACGCGGCACGCCCCCCGTCCTTTGATAAATCAGATCGACGGCAGGGGTGCTGAAGATCTTGCTGTCGCGTCCGGCAATCCTGATCCGGTGCGGGATGTAGGCGCGCACGGTGCGCAGGTCCATCGCGGTCAGATGAAAATTCGCGGCGACGCGCTGGGCAAACTGGCGCATGTTGGGCCGGGCGATGACGTCGCGCAACTCGGGCTGTCCGACGAGAACAAGCTGCAGCAGTTCGTCCTTGCCGGAGTTGATGTTGGTGAACATGCGCAGTTCTTCCAGCGCGTCGGCGCTGAGGTTCTGCGCCTCGTCGAAGATCAGCACGACGCGGCGGCGGCTGGCATATTCGGTGATCAGGAAGGTCTGGAAACGTGAAAACAGATCGACGTAGTTTTCACCCATCCCGGCGGGCTGGTCGAGGGCCATGAGCACCCAGCGCAACAGTTCCGCGCGCGCGCCGTTCGGGTTGGATATCAGGCCGACCCGCACCTCGGGGCCCAGTGAGCGAATCAGGTGCAACAGCAACGTGGTCTTGCCTGCCCCCACCTCGCCGGTGATGAGGGTTATCGGCGAATGGGTCATCACCCCGTATTCGAGCATGGTGTAGGCGCGTTTGTGCGCGGGGGGCCAGAACAGGAATTCCGGGTCGGGGGCCAGTGCGAAGGGGCGCGCGGTCAGGCCGAAATGGTCGTTGTAAATGTCGGGCGAGGTGGCAGCGCCGCGGTTGGTGTCGGACTGGATGCGCGGCAGAAGGCGACCAGCCGCCGAAGGCTGGGGCAGGTCCGCATCCGCAGCATGGGCTTCCGGTGCCTGCGACCGATCTGCGGCACCCCGTGCCCCGGCCCGTTCACGGTCGGGGAACAATCGTCGTAATCTTTCCGTCCTCATCGTCACATCCTATGACAGGCAGGCCCGGCAGTCGCGGCCCACCGCACGTATGTAGGCAAACTCTAACCGCAAAGCGATGGAAGACCGAAAACTGGTGACGGACTGTCAACAAAGTGACCGGATTGGCAGGCTATCCTGCAGTTTCGATGGAAAGTAATGATCAGTGTACCCGGACTTCGTGCGTCTGGCCCCAGAGTGATATAGGAAAACATACCAAGATTTTAGCGTCCGAATCATTGATATTCCCGGACGGTCCCCGATTTGCAGAAGCGGGCCGGCGCGGCGGACCCGCCGGTTGCCGGAGTTGCGCCTGGCGATATCGAAGTGAGAAAGCTGAGGCATGAGCGACGTATCCCTGACCGAACCGATGGACACGGCCGACATCGCCATCGTCGGCATGGCAGCACATCTGCCGGGTGCGGCGGACATTGCCGCCTACTGGGAAAACCTGCGCGACGGGCGGTCGGCGGTACGGCGGTTGACCGAAGAGGAGTTGCTGGCTTCGGGCGAAAGCCCGGCGATGCTGCGCAACCCGGCCTACGTGCCGCATGCAGCGCTTCTGGAAGGGTTCGACCGGTTCGACGCGGATTTCTTTGGCTTTTCGCCGAAGGAAGCGGCGATCCTTGATCCGCAGCACCGCCAGTTCCTTGAGGTGGCGTGGGAAGCGTTGGAGGCTGCGGGCCACCCGCCGGAGCGCTTCAAGGGCCGGATCGGGGTGTTTGCGGGCTGCGGGATGGGGAGCTATTTCTACTTCAACCTGTGTTCCAACCCTGCACTGGTGGACAGCACGGGGATGTTCCTGTTGCGCCATACCGGGAACGACAAGGATTTCCTGTCGACCCGGGTCAGTCATGTCTTTGACCTGAAGGGGCCCAGCCTGTCGATGCAGACGGCGTGTTCGACGTCGCTGGTGGCGGTGCATTATGCGGTGCAGGCGCTGCTGACGGGCGAGTGTGACATGGCGTTGGCGGGCGGGGTGACCATCGACCTGCCACAGGGACGGGGATACATTTACAAGGAGGGCGAAGTGCTGTCGCCCGACGGGGTGTGCCATGCCTTTGACCACCGGGCGCAGGGGACGGTGTTCGGATCGGGTGCCGGGGCGGTGTTGCTGCGGCGGCTGGAGGATGCGGTTGCGGACGGCGATCACATCTGGGCGGTGATCAAGGGCAGTGCGGTCAACAATGATGGCGCGGCGAAGGCCGGGTATCTGGCGCCCTCGGTCGAGGGGCAGGCGGACTGCATTGCCACCGCGCTGGGCGTGGCCGGGGTGCGGGCCGATACGGTGGACTATGTGGAATGCCACGGGACGGGCACCTATCTGGGCGATCCCATCGAGGTAGCGGCGCTGACGCAGGCGTTCCGGCGCACGACCGATGCCAAAGGCTATGCCCGGATCGGCAGCGTCAAGACCAACATCGGGCATCTGGATACGGCGGCGGGGGTGGCGAGCCTGATCAAGACGACGCTGGCGCTGCATCATGGCCAGATGCCGCCGAGTTTGAATTTCGAGGTGCCGAACCCGGCGATTGATTTTGACGGCAGTCCGTTCCGGGTGAACGACCGGCTGACCGACTGGCCGCGCCGAGGGGGACCGCGTAGGGCGGGGGTGAACTCGCTTGGTGTCGGCGGGACGAACGCGCATGTGGTGCTGGAGGAGGCTCCGGCGGTGGCGGCGTCTGAGGCGTCGGACTGGCCGTTTCAGGTGCTGACCCTGTCGGCGCGCAGTGCCTCGGCCCTGGGGGAGGCGTCAGTGCGGCTGGCGGCACATCTGCGGGCGCATCCGGAGCAGGCGCTGGCGGATGTGGCATTTACTTTGAAGGAAGGGCGCAGGGCGTTTGAACATCGGCGGGTGCTGGTGGCGAAGTCGCCTGAGGAAGCGGCGGCGATGCTGGAGGCGGGCGATCCGCGCCGGGTGTTCACCCAGCGCCGGGTTGGCGACGCGCCGGAAGTGGTGTTCATGTTCCCCGGTGGGGGCGCGCAGTACCCCAGCATGGCGCGCGATCTGTATGAGACGGAGCCGGTTTTTGCCGAATGGATGGACCGGGGACTTGCGGCGCTGGGGCCGATGGAGGCCGAGGTTCGCGGGCTTTGGTTGCCCGAGGCGGGGCTTGAGGCTGCGGCGGCGGAGCGGTTGCGGCGGCCTTCGTTGCAGTTGCCGCTGATCCTGATCGTCGAGATCGCGCTGGCGCGGTTGTGGGAAAGCTGGGGGGTCACGCCGTCAGTGCTGATCGGGCACAGCATGGGGGAGAATGCGGCGGCTTGTCTGGCGGGCGTGATGACGCTGGAAGATGCCGTGGGGCTGGTGCAGCTGCGCGGGCAACTGTTCGATACGGTGCCTGCGGGCGGCATGCTGTCGGTGCCGATGTCGGAGGCGGCGTTGCTGCCGTTCGTTGGGGACCTCGACATTGCGTCGGTGAACGCGCCGGAACTGACGGTGGTTTCAGGCTCGGATGCCGGGCTGGCGGCTTTGGCCGAACGGTTGCGGGCGGTGGACGTGGAGACCAGCCGGATTGCCATCGACATCGCGGCCCACAGCCGGATGCTGGAGCCCGTTCTGGAACGGTTCCG
>JAYSYZ010000230.1:0-8315 GCA_043727195.1 Paracoccaceae bacterium | reverse complement strand
TGCCGTCCAGCATCAGGTTGTTCATGAACTTGGTCAGAACCCGGTCACCATACTTGGCATCGGGAAGGATTTCGCGTTTTTCAGCGGCGTGACGACGTGACATGCTCTATTCCCTCACTTCGGCCGCTTGGCGCCGTATTTCGACCGGCGCTGCCGCCGTTCCTTGACGCCCTGGGTATCCAGAACGCCGCGCAGGATGTGATAGCGCACGCCGGGCAAGTCCTTGATCCGCCCGCCACGGATCAGCACGACCGAGTGTTCCTGCAGGTTGTGCTTTTCGCCGGGGATATAGCAAATGACCTCGAAGCTGTTGGTCAGACGCACCTTCGCGACCTTCCGCATGGCCGAGTTCGGCTTCTTTGGCGTGGTGGTATAGACGCGGGTGCACACACCACGCTTCTGCGGGCAAGATTCCAGGTGCTGCGACTTGGACTTGCGGACGTTCGGCTCCCGCGGTTTGCGGATAAGCTGCTGGATAGTCGGCATTCACATACCTCGTTTTGCGCAATCTTTCGCGCTGTCAATACTCGCGCCCGAACCCGGCCGCACTGCTTCTCGACGTCACCTTGCGCGAATCGCAAAATGATAAAACCGCAGCCGGCCCCGTAGCGGGGGCGACGCGGTGGAATTCCAGAGGATCGGGGCGTTTCGGCCCGGATCATGACCACATCAAGCATTCTGAACCACGGAACAGGGCAGACCCGGCACCACGGATGCGCGGCGTATAGGGGGAGTCGCAGGGGATGTCAACACGACGCCAGACCCTCGCCCACGGCCTGCGAATGCTCGGGACAAGGCGGATAAAGCGCGGGAAATTGCAATCAGGAGTTGAAAGATGAATATGTCTTTTTTCTGGCTTTCCCCGAACGACAAAAACCTGTAAGTTAATGCTGTAAAACTAACTTTCAGGGTGCCGTGTCATGAAAAAGACCTTTTCCAACCTCGCATTCGCCGGCACCATGCTGGCCATCTCTGCAACGCCGCTCCTTGCTCAGGGGATGTTCCAGCGCCGTGGTGGCGGTCGCGTGCACTCGGTTCCCGAAATCGACGCCTCCGCAGGTCTTCTCGCGATTGCCGCAGTGCTTGCCGTTCTTGCCTTCGTGTGGGAACGTCGCCGCCGCGCTGCCTGATCGCTGATCAGACCGACCGGATCACAAGGGCCTCCGCAGGGGGCCCTTTCTTTTAGATCAGGCTCCAGTCCCCGCGCCATGCGGCCAGCGCCGCCACAGCGGAATTGGCCACCACATGCGCCCAGATCGCATCGGTCACCCGCCGCCGCCGCAGCGTCACCGCGGCAAACACCAACCCGGCCAGCCCCGCCTCGATCCAGCGCCCATGCAGCAAGGCGAAAGCCAGGCTCGACAGGATCACCGCCACCGCGCGACGCCAGGGCTGCGGCCCGTCCAGCCGGGTCAGCAGGTAGCCGCGAAAGAACATCTCTTCGACAACCGGCACCAGCAGCGCCGTGCCCAGCACCCGCGCCGCCGCCCAGACTGCCAGCCCCCCGGCCGAAAGGCCCGCAACCGCCGCGCCAAGCCCCGCCTCACCCTGCGGCGCGGCGGCGATCCAGCCGATGGCCACCACCAGCCCCGCGATCAGGGCCACCGCATCCGGGCGCCAGGGCAGCGCGCGATAGACCGGCAGGAAGAACCCCACCGTCAACGCCAGCACCGCCGTATTCAGCGGCATCCCGAAACCCGGCTGCAGGAACACCGCGGCGATCAACGTGCTGGTCACCATGAACGCGACGAACGGCAGAATCTGCGCCGCCACCGGGTCGCGCCGCAACGGCAGGCTGACTGGCGGGCGCAAGCCTTCGCGGTGCAGCCAGGGCACGGTCTGCGCCACCGCCATCAGTGCAAATGCCAGACAGGTGAACAACAGCCATCCCGCATAGGAATGAAAGCCGTTCACCGCAACTTCCGGCGACACTCTCGCCCCGATCACCACCAGCATCGCAATGCGCAGCACGTTCAAGAGCCAGCTCAGCAACAGACCCAACGGCAATATCACCAGCAGAAACCGCGCCAGCCTGACCTCTGACCGGAAGACAAAGGCGTAGATCGCCACAAACACCGCAACCAGCGCGAACCCCTCGACCCCGGAACACTGCGGCGCGATACTGACGTAGAACTCATCGATTCCGATCACATAGGCATCTGGCAAGGATTCCACTGTCGCGCTGAACAGCCGCAGCACCGTCTCAACCGCGTGGAAGGTCCAGGCCGTCAGCACCTGCAAGTCCCAGACCGGCCGGACCAGATTCACCAGATCGGGCACCAGTGCCGCCGCCAGCAGCAACGGCGCAGCGCTGTGGCGACGGGTCCAGAGCATGCGCGCCCAGGCCTCCTGCGGGGCCAGCCACAAAAGCCCGCCACCGATCGCAGCCAAGGCCCCGGCCAGCCATGGCAGCAGCGACAGCATGAAGGCCGCCGACAGATTGCCCCCCCAGAACAGAACCAGCGGCACTAGCATCAGCCCCACCCCGGCAAAGTGGATGGTGCGCGCCCAAGGCTGGCGATGCGAACCGGCACTGTGCAGAAACTCGGCAAAGGTGTCGGGCCAGGCGCGGATCAGCAGCGCCGCCACCCCGATCACCACCAGCGCCCGCAGCACCATGCTGCGCAACAGATCGCACGCCCCCAGCGCGCTGGTCTGGCCGCATTCGATATCGGCCAGAAACTGATACAACAGCGCCAGACCGACCAGCTCGATCCCGAAGATCAGCGCCAGCCCACCCACCCGACCCGGCAGGATTGTAACCGTCCGCCCTGCCCTTGTCGTCATCGCCGTCCCGACCCCCTCAACGCAACACTTGTCCGAGCCCACCTTATCAATCAGCAGAAAATCCCGGCCCGGTCAAACGCAGCCGCGACCGGCGCCGCGCTTCAGGCCCGGTCTGCACGGTGTTCCCGGCGGATCAGCCAAAGGTTGCGGCTGTAGATCACCACACCGGGCAACTGCCCGACGATGATGATCGGTTCCAGTTTGTGAATGCCGTATGCCAGCACGATGACGCCCCCCGCGATCGAGAAATACCAGAACGCGACCGGAACCACCGATTTTCCGGCCCGCTCCGAGGCAAGCCACTGTACCACGAACCGCGCCGTGAACATCAATTGCCCCAGCAACCCCGCGATCAGCCACGCCGCATCGGTTGCCGTGGTCGTGCCGAACATGATCATGAGCAGATGCATCTTGAAATCCTCAAAGCTTCGGCACCGCTGGCCGAACCTTCTTGCGCCGGCGCAACAGCCACATGACGCCAAACAGATCGACAGCGCCCACCAGGCCGCGTTGCCAGTTGCTGTAATTCGATACACCCGCGACGCGCGCCCGGTGGCTGACATCAACATGCCGGATATCCCAGCCATCGCGCGCGAAAAGGGCGGGCAGATAGCGGTGCATGTGATCGAAATAGGGCAGCGCCAGAAACGCATCGCGGCGAAACGCCTTCAGCCCGCATCCGGTGTCGCGCGTCCCGTCGCGCAGCAACCAGCCGCGCAGGCCATTGGCAAACCACGACGCCAGCCGCTTGGAACGGGTATCCTGCCGCCCGACCCTCTGTCCGGCCACCAGACCGCCACGGCCGCTTGTATCGGCCAAAAGCGGCGCTACGACCCCTGGCAGGTCTTCTGGCGGATTCTGGCCGTCGCCATCGAGGCTGCAGATCAGCGCGGCAGCCGCCGCCAGTACCCCGCTGTGGATCGCGGCACTCTGCCCGCCACAGGTGTCGTGCCGGATCACGCGCAAATGCAACATCGTTCGCGCCTGCGCCTCCAGCAGACTGACGGTTTCGTCAGTGGACCCGTCATCGACAACGATGATCTCATACGGTGCCAGCGCTTTCAGCGCTACGTCGATGGCCTGAACCAGCCCGACGATATTGCCAGCCTCGTTTCGTGCAGGAATGATGACGCTCAGGTTGACCATGTTCTGCCTGTTCCAAGGTGACCGACCCGTATCGCGCCGTGGTTTGCTTAGGCTACTACCGGCCAGGTTTCAATTCCTCAGGCCCTGCGCCTCATGCCCGGTTCGGTTCGGCATGCCGCAAATGCCGTTCCCGCAACAGGGTATAGATCCCAGTGATCACCACGATTGCAGCGCCGATCAGCGTCCATCGGTCAGGCAACTGGCCGAACGCCAGCCAGCCAAGAAGGATCGCCCAGAACAGCGCCATATATCGAAACGGCGCCACAAAGCCGATTTCGCCCACCCGCATCGTCATCACCACTGTCAGATAGCCGACGATCAGCGCCCCCGCCGCCACGCCGATCAGCAACAGGTCCGATACGGAAACCGGCGTCCAACCCTCCACCGCCGTACCGATTGCGCCCAGCGCCAGCACCGTCACCGCGGCCATCATCGCCACGGTAACTGACGGCAGCGCCCCGCTCATCTGCCGGGTCGCCAGATCGCGGACGACCACGCACAGCATCGCGCCAAGGCCCATCAGCGACCAGACATCGAACCCGCCGGGGCCGGGCCGGATGATGATCAGCACGCCGACAAACCCGATCAGGATGGCCGTCAGCCGCCGCCAACCGACCGGCTCCTTCAGGAACGCCGCCGCCGCAAGGGTCACCGCCAAGGGCAGGGCCTGCATGATCGCCGACAGGTTTGCCAGCGGCATGTGGATCAGCGCAGCCAGAAACAGCAGCGTTCCCAGTACCTCTGCCGCCGACCGCAGGGCCAGATATGCCAGATCGCGGCGCGGCAAATTCAGGCTAAGGCCCCCCATCCGCCAGCCGATGATCAAAAGAGCCACCGTCGCCAGCACCCCCCTGAGGCCGATGGCTTGAAACAGCGGCACCGCCTGCATCGCGGCCTTCATCGCCGCATCGTTGAATGTAAATGCCGCCATGGCGACATTCATCAAAAGCGCGCTGCGCGCATTGTCGGAAAGCTGCATCTGGCCCCTGCCCTGTACCGGTTCGATAAGGCAAACCCCAGCGAAAGAAAAGTCTGCCCCACCCCCGGCCAGTCCCTCGTTTGGTGCTTGCGGGTTTTCTGATTGCCCTGCTCAGGTCAGGCGCAAAACCTTGCCAAAAGGTTAACAAATTTCGTGATATCATTTTACTACAATGACTTATCCTCAATAACACGCGTGTTATCACGGCCCCATTCAAAGCAGAACCCGCCGCCCTTTCGGACGGCGGGCTCTTTTCAGATCAGCAGAATCAATCGCGGCTCTCGACCGTGTCCACCAGACCGGTGTCGATCTCGATCTCCATCTCCGCCACTTCGACCGGGGCCGCCAGCGCCGCGGCATGCTCCGCCTCGGATTTGCGCGCCTCGATCACCGTCTGATCGCGGTCCGCCGCGATCTTCTTGACACGGCTGGTCGCCCCGCCGGTGCCGGCCGGGATCAACCGGCCCACGATGACGTTCTCTTTCAGACCGACCAGCTTGTCGCGCTTGCCCTGCACCGAAGCTTCGGTCAGCACCCGCGTGGTTTCCTGGAACGACGCCGCCGAGATAAAGCTGCGGGTCTGCAACGACGCCTTGGTGATCCCCAGAAGGATCGGCTCGGCAACGGCAGGTCGCATGCCCAGCTTCGCAGCCTTGGTGTTGTATTCGTCCAGTTCCGCCTTGTCGACATGCTCGCCTTTCAGCAGCGTCGTCTCGCCACTGTCGAGGATTTCGAACTTCTGCAGCATCTGCCGCACGATCACCTCGATATGCTTGTCGTTGATCTTCACGCCCTGCAGGCGGTAGACGTCCTGCACCTCGTCGATCATGTAGTTCGCCAGCGCCTCGACCCCCAGGATGCGCAGAATGTCATGCGGGGCGGGGTTGCCGTCCATGATGTAGTCGCCCTTCTGGACAAAGTCGCCTTCCTGAACCGGAATGTGCTTGCCCTTGGGGATCATGTATTCGACGGCCTGCAGCGTCTCATCCACGGGTTCGACGGTGATGCGGCGCTTGTTCTTGTAATCCTTGCCAAAGCGGACATAGCCATCGGTTTCCGCGATGATCGCGTGATCCTTCGGACGCCGCGCTTCGAACAATTCCGCCACGCGGGGCAGACCCCCGGTGATGTCCTTGGTCTTGGCCCCCTCGCGCGGGATACGCGCCACCACGTCGCCGGGCCGCAATTCCTGCCCGTCTTCGACGGAAAGAATTGCATCCACCGACATCGAATAGCTGATCGGCGCACCGGCATCGCTGCGGACCGGATCGCCGGTGGCGGGGTCCATCACGATGATTTCAGGCTTCAGATCGCCGCCCTTCGGCACCGACCGCCAGTCAGACACGATCCGCTGTGTCATCCCGGTCGCTTCGTCCGTGTCTTCGCGAATCGAGATGCCGGATACCAGGTCCTTGAACCGCGCCACGCCGGTCTTTTCGGCGATGATCGGCAGGGTGTAGGGATCCCATTCGAACAGTTTGGTGCCACGTTTGACGGCCTGACCATCCTTGACGTGAATCTTGGCGCCGTAAGTCAGCTTGTGCGCCGCGCGCTCCTGCCCGGCATCGTCGATGATGGCAATCGACATGCTGCGCCCGACCACGATCTGCTCACCCGAGACATTCGACAGCAAATTGCCGTTGCGGAACTCGATCTTGCCTTCCTGGCTGGCTTCCAGGAACGACTGCTGGCCGCCCTGCGCCACGCCCCCGATGTGGAACGTCCGCATCGTCAGCTGGGTGCCGGGTTCACCGATCGACTGCGCGGCAATGATGCCGACAGCCTCGCCGATGTTGACCAGCGTGCCGCGGGCAAGGTCGCGCCCGTAGCACATCGCGCAAACGCCTTCCTCGGCCTCGCAGGTCAGCGGGCTGCGGATGCGGATCGAAGCGACACCCGACCCGTTGATCAGATCGGCACGACGCTCGTCGATCAGCTCCCCCTTGCCGACGACGATGTCCTGCGTGCCGGGATAGAAGATGTCATCCGCCGCCACCCGGCCAAGCACTCGCTCGCCCATCGGCACGATGACCTCACCGTCGTTTACCGCCGCCGACGCGGTGATTGCATTTTCGGTGCCGCAATCGTGGCTGCGCACGATGCAGTCCTGTGCGACGTCCACCAGACGACGCGTCAGATAGCCCGAGTTCGCCGTCTTCAACGCGGTGTCAGACAGACCTTTCCGCGCGCCATGGGTGGAGTTGAAGTACTCAAGAACGGTCAGGCCCTCCTTGAAGTTCGAGATGATCGGCGTCTCGATGATCTCGCCCGAGGGTTTGGCCATCAGGCCACGCATCCCACCCAGCTGCTTCATCTGGATGACCGAACCCCGCGCGCCGGAGTGCGCCATCATGTAGACCGAGTTCGGTTCCTTTTCCGCGCCCTTGGCGTCGAAATGGGTGGCCGAGATGGTCGACATCATCGCTTCGGTGACCTTGTCGTTGCACTTGGTCCAGGCGTCGACGACCTTGTTGTACTTTTCGCCCTGAGTGATCAGGCCGTCCATGTACTGCAGTTCAAAGCCGGTGACCTGTTCACGGGTTTCGTTGACGATATCCCACTTGGTATCCGGAACGACCATGTCGTCCTTGCCGAACGAGATGCCGGCGCGGAACGCTTCGCGAAAGCCCAGCGTCATGATCTGGTCGCAGAAAATCACGGACTCTTTCTGCCCGCAGTAGCGGTAGACCGTGTCGATAACCGTCTGCACGTCCTTTTTCCGCAGCAGCCGGTTCACCAGATCGAACGGTGCCTTGGCGTTCAACGGCATGATGTTGCCCAGCCGCAGCCGGCCCGGTGTGGTGTCGAACCGTTTCCAGACCACGTTGCCTTCGTCGTCAACCTGCTTGAGGCGGGCCTTGATCTTGGCATGCAGATGCACCGCCCCCGATGCGAGGGCATGCTCGACCTCGTCGATGTCGGAAAAGGCCATGCCTTCGCCAGCCATGCCTTTGCGTTCCATCGTTACGTAATAGATACCCAACACCATATCCTGCGACGGCACGATAATCGGCGCGCCGTTGGCTGGCGACAGCACGTTGTTCGTCGACATCATCAAAACGCGCGCTTCAAGCTGTGCTTCCAGCGAGAGGGGGACGTGCACCGCCATCTGGTCGCCGTCAAAGTCGGCGTTGAAGGCACTGCAAACCAGCGGATGCAACTGGATCGCCTTGCCTTCGATCAGGATCGGCTCGAACGCCTGAATGCCCAAACGGTGCAAAGTTGGCGCGCGGTTCAGCAGCACGGGGTGTTCGCGGATGACCTCGTCAAGGATATCCCAGACCTCGGGGCGTTCCTTTTCAACGAGCTTCTTGGCCTGCTTGACGGTGCTGGACAGCCCCTTGGCCTCCAGCCGCGAATAGATGAAGGGCTTGAACAGCTCGAGCGCCATCTTCTTCGGCAG
>JAYSYZ010000229.1:0-8355 GCA_043727195.1 Paracoccaceae bacterium | reverse complement strand
AGAGGTTGGCGCGGGTAAGCGCCTCGCCAACCCGGTCAGGTCCGGAAGGAAGCAGCCGTAACGAGCCCCGCTTGGGTCGTTGTCCAGCCTCTCACCTTGTGCAACCTGGGAAATAAGGAGTGTGTCGATGGCTGTCTGTGGCTCACTCCGGGCGCGGGCGCTCTGAGGCTGCGGCCTCGCCCTCTTTGCGCTCTTGCCCGAATTCGCCGCCTGCATGCCCGTGCCGGATTTGCGCCGGGGAAGGGTTTCGTTCGCAAGGACCGCTTCAGTTGACACCACCTCTCACTCTCGCCGGTCTGGGCTGGTCCGATTTCTTTCTGACGCAGCTTGACCCGTCCGAGCTTGCCCTGACACCCGTGCGCATCGCCGGGGTTCATCGCGCCCGGATCGACGGCCTGTCAGCCGCTGGGCCGGTAACCCTGCCGTTTACCGGGGCGATGGGGGCAGGCGATCTGGCAATCGGCGACTGGGTTGTGTCAGACGGCACGCGGATTATCCGTGGCCTTGACCGCAAGACCGAGCTTAGCCGCCGCGCGGCGGGAACGGCCCACGCCTCGCAGTTGATTGCCGCCAATGTCGATACGCTGTTCGTCGTCACCTCGTGCAACGCCGATTTCAACCCGGCGCGGCTGGAACGGTATCTGGCGCTGTCCGCCGAGGCGGGCACGAAAGCGGTGATCCTGCTGACCAAGGCCGATACCAGTGCCGACGCCGAAGGTTACCGCGCGCAGGCCGAAGCGCTAAGCCGAAATCTGCGGGCACTCAGCCTAGACGCCCGTGATCCCAACGTGGCGGCAGAACTGGCCGAGTGGTGTGGGGATGGCCAGACCGTGGCGCTTTTGGGTACATCGGGGGTTGGCAAGACAACGCTGACCAACACCCTGACCGGCCTTGCCGAACCGACCGGGGCGATCCGCGAAAACGATGCGCGCGGACGGCACACCACGACGATCCGGTCGCTGCACGCGATGACGGGCGGCGGCTGGCTGATCGATACCCCAGGCATTCGCGCGCTGAGCCTGACCGATGCGGCGGGTGGCATCGACGCGGTGTTCGAGGATGTGACGGAACTGGTCGGCCTTTGCCGGTTTCGCGATTGTACCCACCAGTCAGAACCGGGTTGCGCCGTACAGCAGGCGATCCACGAAGGTCGTCTGGACGAAGCCCGCCTTCACCGATGGGAAAAGTTGAAGCTGGAGGACCGGTTCAACAGTGAAACCCCCGCCGAAGCGCGCAAGCGCGTGCGCCAATTCGGCCGGCAGGTAAAGTCAAACCCTGCTGCCAAGCCCCGGCCTGACGGCAGCAAGCGCTAGGCCTGTTGCCTTGCCCCTCTAACCGGCGCGGTCTAAGCTGCGGTTCCGAGGGGAGCGCCATGTCCGACCAGCCCGCTTATCAGGTTCTAGCCCGCAAATACCGCCCCCAGACCTTCGCCGACCTGATCGGACAGGAGGCAATGGTGCGCACCTTGAAAAACGCCTTCGCGGCGGACCGGATCGCGCATGCTTTCGTGATGACCGGCGTACGCGGCGTGGGCAAGACCACCACGGCGCGGATCATTGCCAAGGGGCTGAACTGCGTCGGGCAGGACGGTTCGGGCGGGCCAACGACGGAACCTTGCGGGGCGTGCGAACCCTGCGTTGCCATTGCCGAGGGCCGCCATGTCGATGTGATGGAAATGGATGCCGCGTCGCGCACCGGCGTCGGCGATATCCGGGAAATCATTGATTCGGTTCACTACCGGGCCGCATCGGCGCGCTACAAGACCTATATCATCGACGAAGTTCACATGCTGTCGACGAGTGCGTTCAACGCGTTGCTGAAGACGCTGGAGGAGCCGCCCGCGCATGTGAAATTCATCTTTGCCACCACCGAGATTCGCAAGGTGCCGGTTACCGTGCTGTCGCGCTGCCAGCGGTTCGATCTGAAGCGGATCGAGCCCGAGGTGATGATGACGCATCTGGCGCGGATTGCCGGGCTGGAAGGCACGACCCTTGCCCCGGATGCGCTGGCGCTGATCACCCGCGCCGCCGAAGGCTCGGTCCGCGACGCGATGAGCCTGATGGATCAGGCGATCGCGCATGGCGCTGGCGAAACTTCGGCGGCACAGGTGCGGGCAATGCTGGGGCTGGCCGACCGGGGCCGGGTGCTCGACCTGTTCGATCTGATCATGCGGGGCGAAGCTGCGACGGCGTTGGCCGAACTCGCCTCGCAATATGCCGACGGGGCTGATCCGACGGCGGTGCTGCGCGATCTGGCCGAGATCACGCATTGGATTTCGGTCATCAAGATAACCCCTTCGTCGGCGCAGGATCCGACGACGCCGCCCGATGAACAGACCCGCGGGCTGGACATGGCCAGCCGCCTGCCGATGCGTGCCTTGAGCCGGATGTGGCAGATGCTGCTGAAATCGCTCGAAGAGGTGGCGCTGGCGCCCAATGCGATGATGGCAGCCGAGATGGCGGTGATCCGGCTGACCCATGTGGCCGATCTGCCCGATCCGGAAACCCTGATCCGCAAGCTGCAGTCTCAGACGCCGCCACACCTCGCTGCGGGCGGCGCCCCTGCCGGTGGCGGTGGTGCCGCGGCCCAAGCACCGACGATGCGCATTGCCCCCGCCGCCCCGTTGCGCGGCCCGGTGAGGCAATCCGGTCAGGCCGTGGCGCTGGCCGAAGGTCAGCTGCAGGTCTATGCCACCTTTGCCCGGGTGGTGGAGTTGATCCGGGAAAAGCGCGACATGAAACTGCTTTTCGAGGTTGAAACCACGCTCCGCCTCGCCCGCTATTCCCCCGGCAGGATCGAGTTTGCGCCCACGGGCAACGCCGCCCCCGACCTTGCAGCCCGGCTTAGCCAGCGGTTGCAGGGCTGGACAGGCGGGCGGTGGGGTGTCTCGGTCGTGTCAACCGGCGGTGCGGCGACAATAGCGGAAGACCGCGACAAGGACAGGCTTGCCGCCGAAAGCGAAGCCATGCAGAACCCGCTGGTGCAAGCGGTGCTGCTGGCCTTTCCAGGCGCGAGGATCACCGAGATCCGCACCCCCGAGGCACGGGTGGCCAGTGCGGCGATAGAGGCGCTGGCCGAAGTGGAAGATGAATGGGACCCGTTTGAGGATAATTGAATGCTGAAAGGTTTGGGCGGTCTTGGCGACATGGCCAAGATGATGAAGGTCGCGCAGGAAATGCAGGCCAAGATGCTTGAAATGCAAGAGGATCTGGCGAAAACCGTTGTCTTGGGCGAATCCGGTGCCGGGCTGGTCAGGGCGCGGGTGACGGCCAAGGGCGAAGTGACGGGGCTGGACATCGACCCCTCCATTCTGGTGGCGTCGGAAAAGGAAGTGGTCGAAGACCTGATCCTTGCGGCAATCAAGGATGCGCAGTTGAAGGCGCAGACCCGCAGCCAGCAGGAAATGGCGAAACTGACCGAAGGCATGGGCCTGCCCCCCGGCATGAAGTTGCCGTTCTGACATGGCCGACGACACCGGCATCGAAGCACTGATCGACCTGATGGCCCGTCTGCCGGGCCTCGGGCCACGCTCCGCCCGGCGGGCAGTGCTGGTGCTGCTGAAAAAGCGCGGACAACTGATGGTCCCTTTGGCGCAGGCGATGGCCGAGGTGGCGCTGACCGCGAAAGATTGCCAGACCTGCGGCAATATCGGCACGTCCGACATCTGCCAGATCTGCGCGGACCCGCGCCGCGCCACGGGCGAGATTTGCGTGGTCGAAGACGTGGCCGACCTCTGGGCGATGGAGCGCGGGCAGGCCTTCAAGGGGCGCTACCATGTGCTGGGCGGCACGTTATCGGCGCTGGATGCGGTCGGGCCGGACGAATTGCGCATTCCCCGCCTTATGGCCCGCGTCGCCGACGAAGCGGCGCGCGAGGTGATCCTGGCGCTGAACGCCACCGTCGACGGCCAGACCACCGCGCATTACATCGCCGATGCGCTGGAACCGTCGGGCGTGCAGATCACCTCTCTGGCGCAGGGCGTGCCGGTCGGGGGAGAGCTGGATTATCTGGACGACGGCACGATCGGCGCGGCATTGAAAGCGCGGCGCAAATTTTGAGCGCATAGCGAGGGTTTTCGTACTCTTCGCGCCGCGCGCGGAATATTTTTCACCCGTGTGATTGCTTCAGCCGGATCTCTGCAGGTCAGATCCCGGCATACCATTCGTATCCCCGGTCGGCCCAATAACTGCCCTTGCCAAGGCCGAACGGCGCGAGCGTATCGACCAGTTCGATGGTGTGCACATATTTCGCCATCTTGTAGCCGAGCGCCCGTTCCACCCGCAGCCGCAGGGGCGCGCCATTGGCCACCGGCAAGGCGGCGCCGTTCAACCCGTAGGCAAGGATCGTCTGCGGATGATAGGCGTCGATGAGATCGATGCTTTCGTAATAGGTCACGACGCCGGCCAGACCCTTCTCGATGGCGTCGTAGCAGTGGAACACGGCATAGCGCGCGGTGACCTTGGGTTTGGCAAGGTTCAGCACGGTGGCCAGCGGAACCCCCGTCCATTTCGCGATACAACTCCACCCCTCGACACAGTCATGCCGGGTGATCTGGGTGCGCGACGGCAGTGCGGTCAATTGCGCGTAAGGCAGGGATACCGGCGTGTCGACGAGACCGGTTACCCTCAGCGCGTAATCCCGAAATCCGGTTGTGGCCATCGCGCGATAATCCGCGCTGTCGGGATCGGTGCTGCCATTGGGGCGCTGACCCTGACGAATGTCCGCCTCGGAATACTCCGGCGCCAGGCTGTCACCCAAAAGCGCGCGCTGGCTGGCCATGGTCAGGCCCTCTGCGCTGGCAAAAAGACTGTGCAACCGGCTGTCACCGCGGGTGGCGCCGTCAAACACCTTGCACCCTGACAGAGCCAGCGCCGCGCCGCCCAGCAGCAGCGTTCTGCGATCAAGCATCGGTCTTCTCCTTGTCGGTGCGGTACCAGCCGGTGATGATGGACCTGATTTCGTTCAGCGGCCCGGCCGCCAGAATCATCAGCATATGCACCGCAAAGAACCCGATCAGCGCCACCATCATCAGGAAATGGATCGTCCGTGCCGTCTGCCGCCCACCGAACAGATCCAGCAGCCAGGGGGCCACCGCGTTAAAGCCGGGCGACATCGACAACCCGGTCGCGATCATCAGCGGCAGCGCCACGAAAAGAACCGACGCATAAGCCAGCTTTTGCAGGACATTGTAACGCTCGGTATGGTGAAATCGCAGCCGTGCGTGATCGGCCAGATCCCGCGGTAGGGCGCGCAGGTCTGCCCATGTCGGGATCAGCTGGCGCAGATGTCCGTTCAGCGCCGAAGCGACCAGCCAGATCACAAGCGTGCCCACCAGCAGCCAGGCAAAGAAGAAATGGATCACCCGCCCGGTGGCCAGGCTTCGCGTTGACGGGATCGTCAGCGCCGCCGGAAAGGCCCGCGCCTCGCCGTTCGAGGCACCAAGAACACCGGTCGTATCAAACTCGGCCCCGAAAATGCGCGTCACGCCTTGCAGGTCAGGGCCGTTCTGGCGCGTCTCGATGGCGAAAATCGCATTGTCATAGTCAAAGCCCGCCTCCAGCCCGATATGCAGGCTGGGAAAGGCATTGAAGATTTGCAGACCGGTCAGCATCAGGAAGAACAGGCTGATGGCCCAGATCCAATGCGTCACCCGGGTGATCAGGCGCTGGCGGTAGATGAGCGGTCCGTTCGGCATGGCAATCCCTCGCTGCTTGTCGAAATTACGGTATAGCGGCCACGAAGTTTCACCGCCAATGCGATTGCCGGGCTGATTGCAATTGCACCGCATGCGGCTTATCTCAGGGCTTCAGCGCAAGGGCAGGACTTTCTCGGCATGAACTGGATTTCGAACTACGTCCGTCCCAAGATCAACTCGCTTTTTTCGCGCCGCGAGGTGCCGGAGAATCTGTGGACGAAATGCCCCGAATGCGGAACGATGCTGTTTCACCGCGAACTGGCGGGCAACCAGAATGTCTGTTCAAACTGCGACCATCACATGGCAATCACCCCGCGCGACCGGTTCGAGGCGTTGTTTGACGGCGCAATCTTTACCGAGGTCAAGGTGCCCGATGCGGTGACGGACCCGCTGCATTTCCGCGACCAGAAGAAATATCCCGACCGGCTTCGCGCGGCGCAGAAAGCCAGCGGCGAGAAGGACGCGATGCTGGTAGCAGAGGGTGAGGTGGGACGGACACCGATCGTTGCCGCCGCGCAAGATTTCAGTTTCATGGCCGGTTCGATGGGAATGAACGTCGGCAATGCGATCATCGCCGCTGCCGAACGCGCTGTGCACCTGCGCCGCCCGCTGGTGCTGTTTTCGGCCTCTGGTGGCGCCCGGATGCAGGAAGGCATGCTGAGCCTGATGCAAATGCCGCGCACCACAGTGGCCGTGCAGATGCTGAAAGAGGCTGGCCTGCCATACATCGTCGTCCTGACGCATCCGACAACCGGGGGGGTCACCGCATCATACGCCATGCTGGGCGACGTCCAGTTTGCCGAACCGAACGCGCAGATCGGTTTCGCCGGGGCGCGGGTGATCGAACAGACGATCCGCGAAAAGCTGCCCGAGGGGTTCCAGCGCGCCGAATATCTGCTGGATCACGGCATGCTTGACCGCGTCGTCCACCGCAAGGCGATGAAGGACGAACTTGTCACCATCATCCGCCTGTTGATGAGCCTGCCTCCGGCGATCAAGGGCGATCTGCCGTCACCGCCCGGACCGAAACCTCTCGAGGGCGCCGTGGCGTGACGACCGGCTCGGACGCCATCCTTGACAGGATGATGACGCTGCACCCCAAGGTGATCGACCTGACGCTTGGCCGGGTGGAACGGCTGCTGGCCATTCTTGAGAACCCGGAGCGCAGGCTGCCCCCGGTGATCCACATCGCTGGCACCAACGGAAAAGGCTCGACACAGGCGATGATCCGTGCGGGTCTGGAGGCCGGCGGCGACCGTGTCCACGCCTACACTTCGCCGCATCTGGCGCGCTTTCACGAACGCATCCGGCTGGCGGGGGAATTGATCAGCGAATCCGCGCTGACAGCCCTTTTGGATGAATGCGTGACGGCCAACGGCCCGCAGGAGATCACGTTTTTCGAGATTACCACCGCGGCGGCGCTTCTTGCCTTCGCCCGCACCTCCGCAGACTGGACATTGCTTGAAGTGGGCCTTGGCGGCAGGCTGGATGCAACGAACGTGGTTGCCGAACCGAAACTGACGATCATCACGCCCGTCAGCCTTGATCACCAAGCCTTTCTTGGCGATACCGTGGCCGCAATAGCCGGGGAAAAAGCCGGGATCATCAAGCGCGGCGTCCCGGTGATCGTCGGGCCGCAATCCGACGATGGCATGGCGGTGATCGAGCGACATGCCGCGCGGATGGGCGCACCGGTCTTTGCCTGCGGGCAGCACTGGCACGCATCCGAAGATCGGGGCCGTCTGGTATTTCAGGATGAAACCGGCCTTTTGGACCTGCCGCTGCCAAACCTGCCCGGCCCCCACCAGATTCAGAATGCCGGTGCCGCCATTGCCGCCCTGCGCCTTCTAGGCCGGGATGACATCGCCTGCGGAGCTGCCGTCACCCGCGCCGTCTGGCCCGCCCGGATGCAGCGCCTGTGGCAGGGCCCGCTGGTGGACAGCGCCCCGAAGGTGGAGCTTTGGCTTGACGGCGGCCACAACCCGGCCGGTGGCGAGGCCATCGCGGCCACCCTGGCCCGGATGCCCGTACGCACAACGCATCTGATTTGCGGCATGCTGAACACCAAGGATGTGGCCGGCTACATGACCCCGTTTGCACGCCACATCACAAGGCTTTACGCGGTGTCGATCCCCGGAGAGAAGAACACGCTGCCTGCCGAAGTCACCCGCGACGCAGCGCTTGCCGCCGGGATAGACGCGGTTGCCGCCATATCGGTGGCCGCGGCACTGGCAGAGATTGCCAGCCAGACGCCCGACGCCCGGGTCCTGATCTGCGGATCGCTGTATCTGGCGGGAACGGTGCTCAGGGAAAACGGCTGAACAGGCGGATCAGCCCGTTACCCCGTACCGCGCCAGAAACATGTCGACCGCGCCACAGACACTGCGATGCACGTCTTCGCGGGTGATCGACTCCGCCATGCCGAAGATCAGCTTTTCGTGGATCGTCGTCTTGCACAACTGCGCGAACTGATCGGCCGCCAGATCAAGATCTTCGATCTTCAGCTGACCGCCGTCCACGTAGCAGCGCATGTGATGCACCAGCCGCTCGTGAATCAATCCCGGCCCGTACTCATAGAATTCGCGGCCAAGTCCGGGGAACCGCTCGCCCTCGCCCACCACGATGCGAAACATCCGTTGCCCGAACTCTGACATCAGGAA
>JAYSYZ010000228.1:0-8389 GCA_043727195.1 Paracoccaceae bacterium | reverse complement strand
AGATCAGCGCCATCACAAAGGCGGTCAGCGCCACGTAGCGCAGTGAAAACGGATCGCGCGATGACAGGCGCAGATCGGGGGCGACGGGTTGGGCTGCGGCGGCACGCCTTGCCATCCGTTCCTTGTGAGCCTGCCAGACGGCAAGCGAGGCCGGATCGGCGGTGCCGATGGCCTGGGTATCGCGCAGGGCAGCAATCGGGCGGCCTGGCATCGTGGCATCCAGCCGGGCCAGCGCATCCTCTTCGGTCGGGCGGCGAAAGCGGCGGAGGCCGAGGATCATCAGGCCAAGGGCGGCCAGCGCCACCACCGCCCCGGCACCCTGCACCCATTTCAGCGGCCCGATATCCTGTGCGCCGAAGGTCAGCGCCGCAAACGTGATAAGCACCAGCGACCACAGCGGCCAGAACGCACGTGCCAACCGTTCGGCCCACAGTCCGACCAAAGTCAGCCGCATCGGCCAGACAAGGGATTTCAGCGGCGAAAGGGGGCTGCGTCCGGTCATGTAACCTGCCTCGGGGCCGGACGACGCGTCACAGCCATTCGGGAATGCTATCGCGGTTCAGGATTTCGTCAAAGGTCGGACGTGCCCGGATGACAGCGAAGTGATCCCCTTTGACCAGCACCTCGGGGATCAGCGGCCGGGTATTGTATTCCGACGCCATCACCGCGCCGTAAGCCCCGGCAGAGCGGAAGGCCACCAGATCGCCTTCGTTCAGGGGCACCATCGCGCGGGCCTTGGCGAAGGTGTCGCCGGTCTCACAGACCGGGCCGACGACATCGAAATCCTGCAGTTCGGTTGCGGCGGCGGTTTCCACGACCGGGACGATGTCATGATGCGCGCCATACATCGACGGGCGGATCAGGTCGTTCATCGCAGCATCAAGGATCAGGAAATCCCGCCCCTCGCCGTTTTTCACATAGATCACCGATGCCACCAGCAGCCCGGCATTGCCGGAAATCAGGCGCCCGGGTTCAATCTCGATCTCGCAACCCAGATCGCCCACCGTCCGCTTGATGAGCGCGCCATAATCGGTGGGCAGGGGGGGCGCGGTGTTGGAGCGTTCGTAGGGAATGCCAAGCCCGCCACCAAGATCGAGGCGGGTGATGGTATGACCTTCGGCGCGCAATTGGCGGGTCAGGTCGGCGACCTTGATGTAGGCCTGCTCGAACGGCTCCAGCTCGGTCAGCTGGCTGCCGATATGAACGTCGATGCCGATGATCTGCAGGCCCGGCAGGCGGGCGGCTTCGGCGTAGACCTCTGATGCGCGTGCGATGGGGATGCCGAACTTGTTTTCCTTCTTGCCCGTCGCGATCTTTTCATGCGTCTTTGCGTCCACGTCGGGATTGACGCGGATGGTGATGGGTGCGGTGACGCCAAGGCTGACCGCCACCTCGGACAGCGCCCGCAATTCGGGTTCGGATTCAACATTGAACTGGCGGATGCCGCCGGTCAGCGCCAGCCGCATCTCATCCCGCGTTTTGCCGACGCCGGAGAACACGATCCGTTCGCCGGGCACGCCTGCGGCCCTCGCGCGGCGGTATTCGCCGCCCGAGACCACATCCATCCCCGCCCCCAGATCGCCCAGCGTCTTGAGCACGGCAAGGTTCGACAGTGACTTGATGGCAAAGCAGACCATGTGCGGCAGCGGGCTGAGCGCTTCGGTGAACAGGTGATAATGGCGGGTCAGCGTGGCGGTGGAATAGACGTAGAATGGCGTGCCGACCGTGGCCGCAATATCCGGGATCGCCACGTCTTCGGCATGCAGGATGCCGGCGCGGTAAAGGAAATGGTCCATGGCACGCCTGTCTGTGGAAAAGCCCATGGCGCGTATAGCATAACGCCGGACCGGCGCAATTCGCGCGAAGGGGATCAGGCTTTTGCGTCCCTCGCCTCGCGATGCGCGGCCTGCCACACGTCATGTGCGGCGTCGAGGTTCAGGGCGGCGATGGCCAGGCCCACGATCACATCGGGCCAGATCGAGGGATGCGCCGCGGTCATCAGCCCTGCACCGATGACCGCAATGTTGGCCAGGGCATCGTTGCGCGCTGACAGGAACGCCGCGCGGGTCAGGCTGCCTTCGGCCTTGCGGTTGCGGGCCAGCAGCACAGCGGCGGTCAGGTTCACCGCCAGCGCGCCAAGCCCGACAAGTGTCAGCACTGCAGGGTCCGGCGGCACGGGGGAGAGGTATTTCTGCGTCAGCGTCCACAGAAACGCTGCTGCGGGTACCACCATCAAAGCTGCCAGCACCATCCCCGTCCTGGCGCGGCGGGCCGCAGTCCAGCCAAGGGCCGCGAAGATCAGCAGATTGATCGCGGTGTCCTCCAGAAAATCGATGCTGTCAGCGAACAGGGACACGGATCCGATCCGGATCGCCGCCGCAAACTCCACCCCGAAATAGCCAAGGTTCAGCAGTGCGACGATCAGTGCCGTCTGGCGCAGGGTGGCCGTCACGCCGCCTGCCGCCCGCGCAGGAACAGATACAGCGGCAACCCGCAACTGACACCGATGCAGAAGGTGGCGGGGATGGCGATCAGGTTCGGCCATGCCTTGCGGGGGATGGTTTCGGCCAGTACCCAAACCGTCAGGGTGATCGCGGCAATGGTCAGATCCCAGGTCAGCCCGGTGGCAGAGGCGTTGACATACCAGGCGTCGATCAGGCCGGACAGGCCGGTGCCGGTTTCGCGCATGTGGCGCAGAAACCAGTACATCGGGTGGATCGCGCCCCAGACGGCCAGCGCCAGATAGATCAAGCGGATCGGCGTCATTGCACCACAACGCCGATCCGTGCATCGCCCGTCAGGCTGACGCCGCTTTTGGCGGGGGGTTCGGGCGCGCCGTCGGCACCGCAGGCGGCGAGGGCAAGGGTGGCAAGGGCAAGGCTGGCAAGCAGGAGCAGGCGGGGCATCGGGACCTCTGATTTCAGGGTTGGATGTAGACGGTGCCAGCGCCAAGGCCGCCCGACAAGGTGGGGTTTACCGACACGCCGCCGGTGCCGATGGTCAGGCCGGTGGTCAACGTGGGATCGGTGCAGGCCGAAGCGGTGACAAGGATAAGAGGGAGGAGACAGGCGCGCATCGCGGTGATCCTTTGCTGGATGGTTGCAGGCCGCCACCGGCGACAACCTGCATCACCCCAGGGTTTCACGCCAGCGCGCCGTCTGGCTGCGCACCTGATCCGGCGCAGTGCCGCCATAGGAGGTGCGGCTGCGGACAGAGTTTTCCACGCCCAGCACGGCAAACACATCCTCCCGGATGCCCGGATGCACTGTTTGCATCTGCGCCAGCGAAAGATCCGGCAGATCAGTGCCCTGCCCTTCGGCCAGGGCAACCAGCGTGCCGGTCACATGATGCGCCTCGCGGAACGGCAGGCCAAGTTCGCGCACCAGCCAGTCTGCCAGATCGGTCGCGGTGGAAAAGCCGCTGGCGGCGGCGGATTTCAGAACGTCGCGGTTCGCCGTCATGTCGGCCACCATGCCGGTCATGGCAGCAAGCCCCAGCATCAGCGTGTCGGCAGCATCGAAGACCTGTTCCTTGTCTTCCTGCATATCCTTGGAATAGGTCAGCGCGAGGCCCTTCATGATGGTGAACAGCGCCACCGTGGCACCAAGGATGCGACCCAGCTTGGCGCGCAGCAATTCGGCCGCGTCGGGGTTCTTTTTCTGCGGCATGATGCTGCTGCCGGTCGTCCACTTGTCTGACAGCCGGACAAAGCGGAATTGCGCCGAAGACCAGATCACCAGTTCCTCGGAAAACCGCGACAGGTGCATCGCGGTGATGCTGGAGGCTGCAAGAAACTCCAGCGCGAAATCACGGTCAGACACCGAATCCAACGAGTTGGCGGTCGGGCGGTCGAACCCCAGCGCTGCCGCGGTCATGTGTCGGTCGATGGGAAAGGATGTGCCCGCCAGCGCCGCAGCCCCCAGCGGGCATTCGTTCATCCGCCGGCGGGCATCCTGAAAACGGCCAAGGTCGCGGGCGAACATTTCGACATAGGCCAGCATGTGGTGGCCCCAGGTCACCGGCTGAGCGGTCTGCAGGTGGGTGAAGCCGGGCATCACCCAATCTGCCCCCGCCTCGGCCTGCGCCAGAAAGGCGCGCATCAACGCCTGAAGCCCGGTGATCGCGGCATCGCACTGGTCGCGCACCCACAGCCGGAAATCGACGGCGACCTGATCGTTGCGGCTGCGGGCGGTGTGCAACCTGCCTGCAGGTTCTCCGATGATTTCCTTCAGCCGGGCCTCAACATTCATGTGGATGTCTTCCAGTTCCACCCGGAACGGAAACTTTCCCGCCTCGATTTCTGACAACACCGTGAGGAGGCCTTCCCCGATCGCCCCGGCATCCGTATCACTGAGGATACCCGTGGCGGCCAGCATCGCCGCATGGGCACGGCTGCCCGCGATATCCTGCGCGTAGAGCCGCTGGTCGAAGCCGATGGAGGCGTTGATCGCCTGCATGACGGCATCCGGCCCGCCGGCAAAACGCCCGCCCCACATCTGGTTGGCGGCAGGGGTCGTGGCCGGAATCTGGGGCGGAACGGTCATGATGCGGCCTTGCGAGGGATGATGCTGAGAAAAACTCTGCTGGTCGTCTATACGGCCTTGGCGCTTGGTGCAAACGCGGGCAATGCCGAGGTCGCCGCCCTGCGCGACGGCGACATGAAGAAACTGGTGATCCACATGTCGCCCGCCCCGGTGCCCGATGCGGTGCTGCTGGATGCAGCAGACGGCGAACATACGCTGGCGGAATTTCGCGGCAAATGGGTGGTTCTGAACTTCTGGGCCACCTGGTGTGCCCCCTGCCGGGAGGAGATGCCCTCGCTTGACCGGTTGCAGGCGGCGATGCCGGACCTTGCTGTCGTGCCAGTGGCCACGGGTCGCAACGCGGTGGACGGGATCGAGCGTTTCTTCACCGATGCAGCAGTGGTGAAACTGGCCAGCCTGCGCGATCCCAAATCGGAACTTGCGCGCGCGATGGGCGTGCTCGGGCTGCCGGTGACGGTGATCCTGAACCCGGAAGGGCAGGAGGTTGCCCGCCTGATCGGTGATGCCGAATGGGACAGCGCCAGCGCCAAGGCCGTTCTGACCGAACTGATGGGTCAGTGATCCGCGAATAGGGCGTGAAAACCTGACTTGCCCGACACGGCCCAACACAGAAGTCTTGCGCCGACTCGGTGACGGGCAGACACTTCCGCATCTGGTGCCGGTATTTCGCGGCACAGAGGGACGTATTTTCATCAGGGATTGTATCATGACCATTCTGGAACTTCAGAGGGCCCTTGTTGCAAAGGGATTCGACCCGGGTCCCGTAGACGGTATCGCCGGACCCAAGACACGCCTGGCTGTGCGGTTGTTCCAAGCGCAGAACGAGCTTGAGGTGACGGGAATTGCCGGCCCGAAGACGGCGGCAAAGCTGATGGGCAAGGCTGCGGCTGGCGTTGAAAAGGTGGCCGCGGCGGCCGTCGCGGGCGACATCCCCGCGGATCTGCCCTGGCTGAACGAAGCCAAACGCCTGGTCGGCACCACCGAGATCAGAGGCGCGGCCCACAACCCGGTGATCCTGGGCATGGGGCAAGCCGGCGGCATCCGGGTGACCGACGACGAGACGCCGTGGTGCGGCCTGTTTGTCAGCCATTGCATCGCGTCGACCCTGCCGGACGAAGCGATGCCCGCCAATCCGCTTGGCGCGCGGCAATGGTTGAAGTTTGGCGATGACGTGACGCCGCAATTCGGATCAGCGCTGGTGTTCTGGCGCGAATCACCGAGCAGCTTCAAGGGGCATGTCGGGTTCTACTGGGCCGAGGATGACCTGCACTTCCACGTTCTGGGTGGCAACCAGTCGGATTCGGTCAGCGTGTCGCGCGTGATGAAATCGCGGCTTCTGGGTGCGCGCTGGCCAAAATCTTCGCCCCCCCGCAACATGCGCCGCATGGTGACGGGAGCGATGATCGAGGTGTCGGACAACGAAGCCTAGGGCAGCGCGCGGCTGAAAAGAGCCATGATCGGGTTGGGACATTACATCGCCCCGGCGTAGTTGATCAGTGATCGGCCTCCGGGGTGCAACCGGGGGCGGCAATCCCCGGCAAAACCCGGGATGTCACCTTACAGATCAAATGTCGCGAAGACCGGCACGTGGTCGGACGGCTGGGTCCAGCCGCGCACCGGGCGCAGGATGCGGCTGCTGTGCGAGGCGTTCAGGATATCCGGCGTGGCCCAGATGTGATCAAGGCGGCGGCCCTTGTCGGCGCTGTCCCAATCCGGCGAGCGATAGCTCCACCAGCTGTAGAGCCGGTTATCGGGGATGTCCTTGCGGGTGACGTCCTGCCAGGCACCCGCCTCCATCACCGCGCCGAGGTGGGCCACCTCGATGGGGGTATGGCTGACGATCTTCAGAAGCGCCTTGTGATCCCAGACGTCATCTTCGCGCGGGGCGATGTTCAGATCGCCCACCAGAATGGCACGGTCGGGGCGTTCCCAGTGGAAATGGTCGCGCATTTCGGTAAGAAAATCGAGCTTCTGTCCGAATTTCACATTCTCTTCGCGGTCGGCGATATCGCCGCCGGCGGGGACATAGCAGTTGTGGATCGTCACGCCATTTTCCAGCCGCGCCGCGACGTGCCGGGCATGGCCCAACTGGGCGAAATCACGCTCTCCCGCGTCGACGATGGGCAGCTTCGACAGGATCGCCACACCGTTGTAACCCTTTTGCCCCCGCGCCACGATGTAGCGGTATCCCAGCGCCTGAAACTGCGTGAGCGGGATGTTTTCCACCGGGCTCTTACACTCCTGCAGGCACAGGATATCGGGTGCCTCTTCGGCCATCAGCCGCGCCACCAGCCCTTCGCGCAGGCGAACGGAGTTGATGTTCCAGGTGGCAAGGGTGAAGGGCATGTGCAGGCTCCGGCTGGCAGCGACGGACGACCCTAGGGCCGACCGTCGCACGGCTCAAGAGCCAAGGCAGATCAGTCGGTCACCGTGAAGACGGCGATGTCGCAGAGGTTCTGCGATTGCGTCGCTTCAACGCCCTGATCGGTAACGAAGCGAAGGTCATAATCACAAACCTCCATCCCGTCGGCGATGGTCACGTCACCCGAGACGCCGGGTTCGACCGCATCGACCATCAGGATATTCTCGCCCCAGAGATCCTCCCCGACGGGAGAGACATTCATCTCTGCAATCGAGTGGGAGCTGTCGTTGACCAGGGTAAAGACCAGGTCCTGCGCCAGGGCCGGGGTGGCGGAAAGCGCCGTCACGAGGGTGACGAGTAGGGTACGCATGTACGTCTCCGATGAAAGGGCCACAGCCTGTCTGCGGCATGGTGGCGTTTGACCGGGCAATTGTGGAAAACACATGGCGGTGGCGTGCAACGCCTTGGGTATTTGCGCCGGGTTCGGGAGGGTGACAAAAAAAGGCCGGGCAAGAAGCCCGGCCAGGTCCAACAGGGAGGATGCCGCGCCATAACCCCGACGCGACAAGGGGAATCTGTTGCACAACCTGCGCATGAACAAAGGTAGCAAGCGAATCCGACAACAATAAGCCCTAATGAGAAAGATTTCAGGGCTGTTGCATGGCGGACGCTGTTTGTTAACTGATAAAAAAAGGCCCGGCACAAAGCCGGGCCAGTCCAACAGGGAGGTGCCGCGTCATGCCCCGACGCGGCCAGGGGAACTGTCAGGCGACCAGCCGGTAGCCGCCGCTTTCGGTAACCAGGATCCGTGCGTTCGAGGGATCTGGCTCGATCTTCTGGCGCAAGCGGTAGATGTGAGTTTCGAGCGTATGGGTAGTGACGCCGGCGTTATAGCCCCAGACTTCGTGCAACAGCACATCGCGGGCCACCACACCCTGCGAGGCGCGGTACAGAAACTTCAGGATGTTGGTTTCCTTTTCCGTCAGGCGGATCTTCTTGTCCTTCTCGTCCACCAGCATCTTCTGGGCGGGCTTGAAGGTGTAGGGGCCCAACTGGAAAATCGCGTCTTCCGACTGTTCATGGGTGCGAAGTTGCGCACGGATCCGGGCCAGCAGCACCGGAAACTTGAACGGTTTGGTCACATAATCATTGGCACCGGAATCAAGCCCTAGAATGGTGTCGCTGTCGGTGTCATGCCCCGTCAGCATCATGATCGGGCATTTTACCCCACCCTTGCGCATCCGGCGGCAAAGCTCGCGGCCATCGGTATCGGGCAGACCCACATCGAGGATCACCAGGTCGTAAAGGGTGGCCTTCGATTTTTCCATCCCCTCGGCCCCGGTGCGGGCTTCGAAGACGTCGAAATCCTCGGTCATCACCAGTTGTTCGCTGAGCGCTTCGCGCAGGTCGTCATCATCATCAACCAGAAGGATCTTGCGAAGTTGGGCCATGGTAGCCTCCGTTGCTGTTGGGCAGGAGATGC
>JAYSYZ010000227.1:0-8403 GCA_043727195.1 Paracoccaceae bacterium | reverse complement strand
CGGATTTCCCCGACATCCCGGCCGCGGAACTGACCCGGCAGATGGAGGTCAACTTTCATTCGGCGTTTCATTGCTGCCAGCAGGCGGTCAAGGCGATGGCGGGCCGTCCCGGCGTGCGCAAGATCGTCAACATCTCTTCCAACGGCGCCTATAACTTCGAAGTGTTCGACCCGCCGCATTACCGCGCTTCCAAGGCCGCGATGGATACGCTGACCAAGGACCTCGCCCGCCGCTATGCCCGCGACAAGATTGCGGTCAATTCCCTCGCCCCGGCGATGACCGAAACCCCGCTGTTCAACGTGCTGACCGAAGACGTCCTCGCCCGCGCGATCAGCGCCATGCCGCATGGCCACGCCATGCAACCGGACGAGATCGCAGCCTGGGTCGGCTTCTTGATCTCGCCGGCAGGGGATGTGTGTTCCGGCAATGTCATCATCCTGAACCAGGGGCGCGACGTCCGGTGAGAAAAACAAATTCCTTCGAAGGAATTTGCAAAAGTTTTCGAAAACTTTTGCCCGTCCGGCACGTCGGATGAAAGTCACCATCCACAAGCTGTTCGACTACCTGCTGGAAACCACCGCCGCCGACCCGCCGGAGTGTTTCATCGGCTTTTCCCTTGCCCGCTCCCCCCGCCTGAAGGATTTCCTGAACGACCTCGACCCCGACCTGTCGCTCGACTGGAACGGGGCCAGCTTCCTTGGCCTGCCCGCCCTGCGGCAACGGGTTCTCGATCAGGCGGGCCTCACCGGCTCGCCCGACGACGTGCTGATCACCGCCGGCGCGGCCGAGGCGAACTACCTTTTGTTCCGCCAACTCCTCACCGCCGGGGACGAGGTGATCACCGACGCGCCGGGCTGGCCTCAGGTTGCGGTGATCGCCCGCGCCATCGGTGCCACCCTGCGCGAGGTTCGCCGGGACGAAGCCAACCACTGGCATCTGAACCCCGCCGACATTGCCGCCGCCGTCACGCCGCGCACGAAGCTGATCTTCCTCACCAACCCCAACAACCCCACCGGCACGCTGATCCCGGCCGATGATCTGCACGCCATCGCCCGTATCGCCGAAACCCACGGCCTGTGGCTGATCGTGGATGAGGTTTATGCCGGGCTGGAATGGGCCGGCCGGCGCGCGCCCGCCATTGCCGGGATCACCCCGCGCGGCATCACCACCGGCTCGGTCTCCAAGGCGCTTGGCCTGCAGGGCCTGCGCACCGGCTGGATCATCGCGCGCGACGCAGCCGTGATCCGCGACGCCATGATCCTGCGCGAGAATGCGTCCGAGATCATGAACACCCTCGGCGAACATATCGCCGAAATCGCCCTGCGCCCCGACCGGCTGTCATCCGCCCTGACCGCAGCCCGCGCCGAAGGCCGCGCCACGCTGGCAAAGCTTGACCGCTTTGTCACCGATCAGCCGCGCCTGTCCTGGCACAAGCCGCAGGCCGGGCTCATCGGCCTCGCCCGGCTTGACCGGATCGACAGCGAAACCCTGGCCCGCCGCCTGCTGGCCCCGCCCTATCGCACCTTCCTGTTGCCCGGCAGCGCCTATGACCGGCCCGGCCACATCCGCCTCGGGGTGGGTGGCGGGCCGGAAACCCGGCTTGACGAAGGGCTGACCCGGCTTGCCAGCCTGCTGCGCGCCTGGCCAGCCTGACGCAATAGCCTGCAATCATTCACGTTATCCGATAACAACCGGCTGCTTTTGCCTAGCGCCGCGATAAGGCCCATGTGTTTCCCATCACCCCGGCCATCAGGGGTTCACTTTGAAAGGAAACGACATGCTGCCCACTGTCATGACCGCGAAAGCCACGATGATCGCCGCGCTGACCGCCTTGTCCATTGCCGCCGTTCCGGCCACCCCGGCCCTAGCCTGGGGCGAACGTGAGCAGGGCTTTGTTGCCGGTGTCGCCACCGCCGTCATCGTCGACGAGCTTCTGAAGAACAACCGCAAGGCCCGCGCCTATGATCGCCGCTATACCCCGGCACCCGTCTATGTGGAGCCTCGTCCGGTCCACCAGTCGGTCTATTCGACGCCCGCCGCCCGCGCCTTCAACAGCTACTCGGCCTCGGAACGCAAGGCCATCCAGCGCAATCTGCGCGCCTGGGGCTATTACCGCGGCGGGATCGACGGCTCGTTCGGCCCCGGCACCTATAAGGCAGTCGTGGCCTATGCCCGCGACGAAGGCACCAGCGGCAGCTTGTCCAGCCGCGCCGGCGCCTATGCGGTCTACGACGGCCTGATCTTCTGATCCGCGCAAGATCAGACGGCCGCGCCCCCTTTCCGGCATTCCGGGAAGGGGGCTTTTTTGTCAGGTCGGGTTTTCCGCACGCCTCGCTTTCACGCCCCGGCCAAGGATTGCCCCTGCCCCCGCGTCTCACCTAACGTAATGTTGATGGATACGCCCGACGAAACCCTTGCCACCCACGCCGCCATGGGCGACCGCGCCGCCTTTGCCGTGCTGGTCGGGCGGCACTATGACCGCATCTTCGGCCTTGCCTTCCGGCTGACCGGCAACCGGGCCGAGGCCGAGGATCTGGCGCAGGACATCTGCGCCGCCCTGCCGTCAAAGCTGCGCAACTGGCGGGGTGAGGCGCGCTTTACCACCTGGCTTTACCGCGTCGTGGTGAATGCTGCCCACGACCTGCGCCGCCGTCAGGCCACCCGAACCCGCGCCGGGACCGGCTGGGGCGATTGGGAACTCGCCCGCCAGGACGAAATTTCCACCCAAAGCGAAGCCGCCACCTGGCTGACGCAAGCGATGACCCAACTGTCACCCGAACTGCGCGACACCGTGGCGCTGGTCCTGGGCGAGGAGATGACGCAGGCCGAAGCCGGGCGGGTGCTGGGCGTTTCCGAAGGCACCATCGCCTGGCGGATGAGCGATGTGAAAAAACGCCTGCGCGCCAAGGCAAAGGAGGACGCGAAATGACCGACGACCTCGAAAACCTCAAGGCCGCACTAAAGATCGTGCCCGCGCCCGATGCCGACGCACGCGCCCGCGCAATGGCGCTGGCGATGGAAAATTTCGACCGGCTGCAAGGCCAGTACCAAGGATCACCGGGGCCAGCCCGTTCCAGCAAGGACCGCCCGTCAGAGACGGCCCCCCAGAACGGAGTACGCCGCATGCTCAATCTTCTCACCTCCCGCCCCGCCCTCGCCGCCACCACCTCGATCGCCGCGCTGCTGATCGGCGTGGCCGTGATCCTGCCGGTCACCGATCTTCGGATCGGCCAGCCAGTCATACCGACGCCCGATCCGACCCGGACCGAGACCGCCACCGCCGAATCGCAAACCGCAGGTGCGCCAACCGGGGCCGACCCGTTGCCCAAGCCTGCGGACCAGCCCGTCGCCGACGCGCTGACCGCCACGCCACCCGTCGCCAGCGAAGCCCCCGCCGATTTTGGGGCACTGGCCGAGGTTGCACCCCCTGCCGCCAAGGGCATCTCTGGCCTTGCCCCCGAAGGCAGCGCCGAGCTTGAACTGCGCCGCCGCGCCAGCGACAGCGCGGCCGACGGCACCCTGTCCTACCTTCCCGCCCCGGCGGCCGAGGCGGTTGCCGACAGCCTGCCCCTACCGGCGGCCAACACCGAAGCCTACGCCAACGAGACGCCAAACCCGGTGAAGATCACCGCCGAGGACCCCGTATCCACGTTCTCCATCGACGTCGACACCGCCTCTTATGCCGTGATCCGCTCCACTCTCGACGCGGGGATCCTTCCGACCCCTGATCAGGTACGCATCGAGGAAATGATCAACTATTTCCCCTACGCCTACGCAGCCCCCGACGCGACCGAAGCGGCGTTCAGATCCACAATCTCGGTGATGCCCACCCCGTGGAACCCCGGCACCCGGCTGGTCAGCATCGGCCTGCAAGGCGCGATGCCCGCCATCACCGACCGCCCGCCTTTGAACCTGGTGTTCCTGATCGACACCTCGGGCTCGATGGAAGATGCCAACAAACTGGGCCTGCTGAAACAATCCTTCTCGATGATGCTGGCCGAACTGCGCCCCGAAGATCAGGTCGCCATCGTCACCTACGCCGGCAGCGCGGGCGAAGTGCTGCCCCCCACCAGGGCATCCGACAAGACCGCGATCCTTGGAGCGCTCGACGCCCTCGCCGCCGGTGGCTCCACCGCCGGGGCCGAAGGCCTTGAACTTGCTTATCAAGTCGCCGAAGGCATGGCCAATGATGGCACTGTCAGCCGCATCCTTCTGGCCACCGACGGCGATTTCAACGTCGGCGTCAGCGATCCCGACGGGCTGGAAGCCTATGTCGCCAAAAAGCGCGACGGCGGCACCTACCTCTCCGTCCTCGGCTTTGGTCGCGGCAATCTGGACGACGCGGTGATGCAGTCGCTGGCGCAGAATGGCAACGGCACGGCCGCCTACATCGACACCCTCGGCGAGGCGCGCAAGGTGCTGGTCGACCAGTTGACCGGGGCGCTGTTCCCCATCGCCGATGATGTGAAAATCCAGATCGAATGGAACCCCGCTGAGGTCGCCGAATACCGTCTGATCGGCTATGAGACCCGCGCCCTGCGGCGCGAGGATTTCAACAACGACGCGGTGGACGCGGGCGAAATCGGTGCGGGCACGCAAGTTACCGCGATTTACGAGGTGACCGCCCCCGGCTCCGACGCGCTTCTGAACGATCCCCTCCGCTACGGCTCGACCACACCGGCGGACGGCGCGACCGAGCTAGGGATCCTGAAGGTGCGCGCCAAGGCCCCCGGGGCACAGACCTCCGACCTGATCGAAACCCCGATCACCGGCACGGAACCCGCCACCGACGACGCCCGTTTCGCCGCCGCCATCGCAGGCTTCGGGCAACTGCTGCAAAACTCGGTCTACCTGAACGACTGGGGCTGGGATGAGGCGATTGCGCTGGCGCTTTCCGCCCGCGGTGACGATGCCTATGGCTACCGGATCGAGGCGGTAAACCTGATGCGGCTGGCGCAAAGCCTGGATCGGCAGTGACATTGGGGCCGGGGGACCTTCTCTCCCGGCTTTCTTTGCATTGCGCGCCAAGCGGCGTATCCTCCGCCCATGTCGCATGCAATCGGCCCCCTGTTGTTTGACCCCGCGCAACGCACGCTGACGCGCGGCGGTGCGGTGGTGGAACTGGGGCAGAAGGCGGCGGACCTGTTGCTTGCCCTGATCGAAGCGAAGGGTGCCGCAGTTCCGAAAGCCGAACTGCTGGACCGGGTGTGGCCCGGAGCGGTGGTCGAAGAGGGAAACCTGACCGTCCAGATCGCCAACTTGCGCAAGCAGCTGGGCACCGATGCAATCGGGCGTGACTGGATCATCACCGTGCCGCGCCTGGGCTACCGGATGGTCGTTCCCGATACACCGGCACCAAAACTTGTCGGCAACACCCGCCCCGTCGTAGCGGCGCTGCCGTTCCAGAACCTGTCAGGCGATGCGGATTCCGACTACTTCGCCGATGGCGTCGTGGCCGACATCCTTACCGCGCTGACCCGCTTCGGCAAGCTGGCCGTGGTCTCGCGCAGCACCTCCTTCGCGTACAAGGGCCGGTCGAACGACTCCCGCACCGTCGCGGCGGAACTTGGTGCGGGCTACCTGCTGGAAGGCTCGGTCCGCCACTCCGGTGCCCGGCTGCGCATCACGGCGCAGCTGGTCGATGGCGCGACTGGCGTCACCCTCTGGACCGAGCGTTTTGACGGCGATCTGGCCGAGGTCTTCGACTTCCAGGACCGCATCACCGAACAGGTGGCAACCATCGTGGCCCCGGCGATCGAGGCGACCGAACTGGCGCAATCGCGGCAGAGCCGACCCGAAAGCATTCTGACCTATGACATCCTTTTGCGCGCCAAGGCCTTCATGGAGGACGAGACGGTCCAGGGCAATCGCGCCGCGCATGACCTGCTGGAAAAGGCTCTGCACCACGAGCCGTACAATCCGCTGATTTTGGAGCATATCGTCTGGGCGCTGGAACACCGCTGCGCCATGGGCTGGCCGCTGATCCATCCTGACGACGTGCAGCGTTGCGTCGACTATGCCCGTCGCGGCATTCAATATGCTGCGGGGGATGCCCGGATCATGGCGCGATGCGCCGTCGGCCTGATCCAGCCTGGCCGGGACTATGACACGGGCATGGCGGTGATCAATCAAGCGGTTCGGGCAAACCCCAACGATCTCTATGTCTTGCAGGCGTCCGGGGTGATGCACCTGCACTGTGGCGCGCTCGACACCGCCCTGCAGTTCTTTGAAAAGGCATTGCGCCTGGCACCTGCCGACACGTCGGTCCGCTTTGCCATGACCGGGATCGCGCATATGCATATCGTGCGCGGCGATTACGCCCGGGCGCTGGACTACGCAAGGCGCTCGCTGGCCCTGAACGACCATTTCGACGCCACTTACTGGATGCTGATCGCCGGACACGCGCACCTTGGACAACTGGACAAGGCCCGTGACTGGCTACGCGCGCTGCTGGCGATTGCCCCTGACATCCGCCTGTCGCGCATCGTGGCGTCGCAGCCCTCACTCATCCCCGAACGCTTCACGCAAATAGTGGACGGGCTTCGGCTGGCCGGGTTTCCAGAGTGAATTCAGACGGCTTTGGAACAATTCATAAGTCTTGAGGGCCACCATCAGGACACAAATGCCCCTGAAGCCGCATTCTGTCAGCATGACCCCAGACCTGCAGGAGAGTGCCATGACCACCCCGTTGACCATCACATCGCTGTCCCAAGGAAATCTGAACGCAGCCCCCCGGTCGGATGAAGGCTACTGGTCCCGGTTCCGCGAAGAACCGCAGATCGAAGACCTGCCGTTCTGGCATGATCTGAAAATCGAATGGCCGCGCTGGTCACTGCGCCGCCGCGCCGGCCATGACTGACGCCCGCTACAGGCAAATGAAAAAGCCCGGCACACCAGCCGGGCTTTTCCACAGGGATTGCACCGTCGTCAGTTGACGGTTTCGGCCTTGGCCTCAAGCACCGGCGTTGCATTGCCCGACTGGGCAATCTCGATCCGGCGGGGTTTCAGCGCCTCGGGCGTCTCACGGACAAGGTCAAGGTGCAGCATCCCGTGCTCATGCACGGCAGCCACGACGCGGACATGATCGGCCAGTGCAAAGCGCCGCTCAAAGGCCCGGTTCGCGATGCCGCGGTGCAGGAAGTTGCGCTCCGCGTCTTCCACCGACTTGCGCGCGGATACATGCAGTGCGCCGTCACGCACCTCGACCGTCAGGTCTTCGGGCGAAAACCCGGCCACGGCGATCGAAATGCGATAGGCATCGTCAGCGGTCTTTTCGATGTTGTAGGGGGGATAGGTCGGCTGCGCCACGTCGTTCGACAGGACACGATCCATCAGATCGGCAATCCGGTCAAAACCCACGGTTGCCCGGTAAAGCGGTGCGAAATCATAGCTGCGCATGGTCATCCTCCTGAAAGCGATGCTCAAAGCCCGCCCCGTGAGGGGGCCGGGCAGGTTGGTCCGGGCCCGTCATGGCACCCGGATGAGCATCAGATGGGCAAGCACAGCGCGGCTTTCAAGACCCCCTCCGCAGCGGCGCAACGAACCGCACCCTCCCCATGAACGGCACATCCGGGATGGCCAGACCCAGCCAGATCGCCCAGGCCAGCGGCCTTGGACAACTGTTTATGGCTTGACGAACTTTGCGCCGCTCTCCTGCCCGCCAGACAGCAGGCTCACCCCGTTCTCCTTTGTCCGGGCGGCACCACTGGTGTCGACAAGCGCCGCCATCAGCACCGCCAGCGGGGCCGCGAGCGGCACGGCCAGCGCTACCTTGCGGCCCTCCACCTCTGCCTTTGCCGAGATCACCGACACCACCCGCACCACCCCGTCGCGGACCAGAAACACCGGCGCGCCGGACGATCCGAAATCGACACTGCACGACAGCACCAGCGTGTCGGACCGCGCCGCCAGAACCTCGCACATTTCCTGGATCGACGGCACTTCCGACCGGTCCTGCGCATAGGACACCACGCTGACGATGTCGCCCTCCTCGGGGCTGACGTCCGTCTCGAACGGGGTAAGCGAGGGCAGGCGGATCGGCTGGTTCAACTCCAGCAGGGCCAGGTCCGAGGTCACGCGTTCCAGCGCGGCGCTTCCGGTATAGCGGTAGTCCGGATGCGTCATGGCGCGGCGGACCGACCGGTAGGCCACCGCCCGGCCATTGCGCCATCCGGCGTAGAACTGGATATCCTCCGCCCGCATCTGCACACCGGTCGCCTTGTCATACAGACAATGCGCCGCTGTCAGCACCAGTTGTGGCGCAATCAGCGCCCCGGTGCAGAAACCGCGATCCCCCAGCATCAGCTTGCCAACCGCATCCCAGCCGCGCGCATCGTCAGCGGTCTGCAACCCGACCATCGCCGCATCTTGCGCGACAGCCGCCTGAACGCCAGACCACAGCAC
>JAYSYZ010000226.1:0-3263 GCA_043727195.1 Paracoccaceae bacterium | reverse complement strand
GGCCCAGCGCTGGCAGCATGACCTTGACGGCCAGACCCGTGATCGCGTGATGGTGATGTCGCGGTCACAGGCGCTTGCCGAAGCGGGATCAGGCACCCATGGGGCGAATGTGCCGGATGTCTTCGTGGTGCACGACGATGCCGGTGGGCTGGCGGGCTCTTTGCGGCTGCTGTCGGAATTGAAAAGCCATGCAGCGACCCGGCATTCGGCGGTGTGCGTCGTCGGGCCGTCCGAAGATGGCGATGGCGCGGCGATGGCCTTCGATCTTGGGGCGGATGATGTGGTCGACCCTGCGATCACCGCCCAGGAACTGGCGCTGAGGATGCGCAGCCTGCTGCGCCGCAAGCGCCAGTGCGACCGTCGGCGCGCCTCGGTGCAAGACAAGATCCGCCTGGCGATGATTGATCCGCTGACCGGGCTGCACAATCGCCGTTACGCGATGCCCCGGCTTGCCAGGATCGCCGCAGAGGCTGACAAGACCAGCGAAGCCTTTGCCGTCATGGTGGTGGATCTTGACGAATTCAAGCTGGTCAACGATCAGTTCGGCCATGCCGTGGGCGATCAGGTGCTGGTCGAAGTTGCGCAGCGGCTGACAGCAAATCTGCGCGCAAACGACCTTTTGGCTCGGATCGGCGGGGAAGAGTTTCTTGTCGTTCTGCCCAGCACGCCGGTTCTTCAGGCGCGGCGGGTGGCCGAAAGGCTGTGCGAAGCAGTGGAGGAGTTGCCGATCCGCCTCGCCTCTGGGCAGACCCTGACGGTAACGGTGTCGATCGGCGTTGCCGTGTCAGGGGTCGTTCCCGGCCAGCCACAAGGCGTCGGTGCATTGGTCGAGCAGGCCGATCTTGCCCTGCTCGAATCCAAGAAGGCCGGGCGCAATCAGGTCACTTATCGGCTGACCGCCGCGTGACGATCACTCAGGGTGCCCTGCGGCCCCGGTGTTTCAATCCCGACTCAAGCCGGTCGGCGAAGGCAAGCCGGTCTGCATCCGACATTGCCATCAACCGGGTCTCGATCAGGCCGCGCCCCAGATGCAGACGGTCGGCATTCCGCTGTTCGATGGCTGCAAGGGCCGCACTCAGGGCGGCAGGGTCAAGCGGCTGCGCCCTCAACACGGCAAGCAGCGCCGTAAATTCCTGTTGCGCCGCCTGGCGGGAGGCGAGAAATTCCGGCGCGCGTTCGGCCAGCGCGCTGCGCAGGGCCTTGCGGTCTTCGCGCGAAAACGCCTCGCTGAACGGGCCGAAGGAGGCATCGCGGGGCGAACCCTTCGGCCCGCCCTTGATAAATGCGCCTGCCGCAAGCCCGATGACAGCCAGATTTACCGCCAGAGACAGCGCCAGAACCACCTTTACCCAGGTCGCCGTTGCCGGATGTGCAGCAGGTTCGGTCATGGATCAGCCTTCCGTCGCAAGAAAATCGGCAGATGGGAAAAGATCGACCGCCCCCAGAACATCTGCCCCCAGAACGTCTGCCCCCAAAAGGTCCGTCGACAGACCACCCGTCAGATAACCGATGGTCGTGGGGTCGGCATACCCCACGGCAAGCCCGACAAACATTGCCGAGCACCAGCCTGCAAGGGTGGGGTATCCGCCGACAGCCCCGGCAAGACGGGCCCAGAGTCCGGGTTTGGCGCGGGGTTGCCGCGCGGCCGGCAATCGCGGCTGCTGTCGCAGGGCATCGGCAAGAACCCGGTCAAGCAGTGTTGCACCCGGAACGGCAGAGCGGCCCTTCGCATCGGCCAGCAGTCTGGTCAGTTCATCGTCCTGCATGTCAGTCATCCTCATAACCCAGTTCCGATTTGCGTCCGGACAAAATCGCCGCAAGCGCCCGTTTTCCGCGTGCAGTCAGACTTTCCACCGCCTCGACGCCAAGCCCCATCACCTCGGCGATGTCGGGGTTCGAAAGGCCTTCGATGTGGCGCAGCACGACGGCCTGCCTTTGACGTTCCGGCAGGTCCGCCAATGCAGCCTGCAGCGCGCTGAACCGGTCCGCCTCGACCAGGCGGGTGTCGGCGCTGACCCCCGGATCGGCCATCTCTGGCGCGTCATCCAGTGCCATGCGGCCCTGCCGTCGCTGCGCCCGGAACCGATCCGTGCACAGATTTGTGGCAACCCGGTAGGCCCAGGTCGCCACCTTTGCTTCGCCCTGCCGCCAGTCGGGTGCCACCCGCCAAAGCCGCAGCATGGTTTCCTGAGCCACATCCTCGGCTTCTGCCCGGTCGCCGGCCAACAGGCGATAGGCATAGGCCAGCACCCGCGGCGTGATCCGGTGGGTCAGTGCAAGTGCCGCGTGACGGTCTCCGTTCGCATAGAGAACCAGCAGCGCCTCGTCAGAGGTATCGGTGTGCGCGTCAAGGGCCATGGTCATGCTTTGGCTGGTTTATCCGTTCGGGCGCGCGGGTGCAAAAGGCGAATGCGGGTCAGTTCCCGGCATTGTCCTGCCGGCCGTGAAGCCGCTTCTTGCGCCGTTCGGACAGGCGCTTGCCCGCGTCTTCCGCCTCGGCCCTGGAAATCGCGCCGTCGTCGTCCTTGTCCAGTCGGGCAAACTGCCGGTCCTGAGCGGTTTCGGTCATCTCTTCGGCGGTCAGGCTGCCATCGCGGTTGCTGTCCATCCGTCCAATCATTCTGGCCGTGCGGTCCGCAGCCATCCGCGACATCCGGGCCAGCTGTTGCGCGGTCAGTTCGTCAGCGTTCAGCATGCCATCCGCATTGATATCGGCGGCGGCAAATTCGGCGGCACGATGCGCGGCAAGTTCGGTTCCGGTCAGTTTGCCGTCCTTGTCGGCGTCAATCGTGGCGAACAGCTGCAGCAGCCTCTGGTCCGGCCGCTCAGGCCCGCCGGGGCCAGTTTCGGCCAGCACGGCGGTTGCACAGGTTGCAGCGAAAAGGGCGGCAGCGGCGGCCCGGGTCTTGAGATTTGCGGTCATCATCTTCTCCCTTTGCGGCCGCGCCGGTCTGGCTTGGCCATCTGCAGGGTCAAACGACCGGTACCGCGATTTCCGTCGGAGGATTTGCGACATCCGGACACAGCCGGTCCGCGCCCCCTGTCGCCGCACGGCAGAAACGGCTAACCTCGCAGCCGGATGCCGCGGCCCGCCGGTGTCTGCCAACCGCCCAACGAGACGCCCCCCGAATGACCGACCGCATGTCCATGCCGCCTGATCCGCGTCCCGCGATGGCGCAGGCCCACCCCGATGATCGGCCATTGCGGCCGGCGCTGCTTCGCGGCTGGCGGCGGCGGTGCCCGAACTGCGGCGCCGGGCCGAT
>JAYSYZ010000225.1:0-8460 GCA_043727195.1 Paracoccaceae bacterium | reverse complement strand
CGGCGCTTTTGATCCATCGCCGTTTTTCGCAAAAGCGCATAGGCGGCTTCTTCGTCGATCCCGCGTGCTTTCATCAGGATTGCCTTGGCACGGTCGATGATCTTGCGGTCTTCCAGCGCGGCCTTCGTCGCGGCAAGTTCGGCACGCATTTTCTGGACCATATGGAACCTGGCGATGGCGGTATCGAGGATCGGCCTGATCCGCTCGGGCTGCAGACCATCGACGACATAGGCGGAGACCCCGGCCTCGATGGCGGCCCGTGTCAGCGTTTCGTCCGAGCGGTCGACGAACATCGCGACGGGGCGTTCCATCGGCCCTGAAACAAGCGCCAGTTCTTCGAGTATGTCGCGGGAGGGGTTGGCCACGTCGATCAGCACGATGTCCGGCTTCTGTTCGGCGATCTTTCGGGCGAGGCCGGTTTCTTCGGCAATGACTGTCACGGCGAAATCGCCCGATGCGACAAGGCCGTCAACGATGCGCAGCGCACGTTCACGATCACGTTCCACGACGATTATCGAAAGCCGCGCCATCCGGACACTCCACCTGATCGCGGTTTCAGTCCTAAATGGCGCGGCGACAAGTTTGATCACGCCGGCAGGGCAAAGGACAAAGCCGCTGCCTGTTTGTTGGGCGCTGAGGCGCGGTATGTTCAATTTATAGACACAAGGCAGCGTGGTCGTGCCGTTACGCGATCAGTCTGGCGTACAGTAGACCCGGTAGAGTGTTTCGAGCACGGCCCGCACTTCGGCGCTGGCAAGGCTGTAATAGATGGTCTGCCGGTCGCGCCGGGTGGCCACAAGCCGCAGGGCACGCATCTTGCCCAGATGCTGCGACAGTGCGGCGGGGCTCAGCTGCACGATTTCCGCCAGTTCGCCCACCGATCTTTCCCCGGCAAGCAGGGTGCAGAGCACCAGCAACCGTTTGGCGTTTGCCATTGCGGCCAAGGTCGCGGCAACTTCTGCCGCCTTGGCTTCGAGGGAGTTGGAAGTTTCAACAATCATCACATTATCCATGCTTGACACTTTAGCAGTTGCTAATATACAATGCAATGACACACCAGAGGTATGGCGAAAGGACTGCACTGATCGGTGCAGGGTTCCGACGACTGGTATCGGCCAGTTTCACATTTTCGCGCGCACAGGATTTGACACCGGCCGCGCGCATTCCCACGACCTTTTCTGAAAACACCGGAGATCACGATAGGATGTTGACCGAGTTTACCCCCATTGCTTCGCTGGCGGGCGGCATTCTGATCGGCCTTGCTGCGACAGCACTGATGGCCTTCAACGGGCGCATCGCGGGCATGACGGCGATGCTGGGCGGGGTTCTGAACCCGCATGGCCCTGATGGACCCTGGAAGCTTGCGTTTCTGGCAGGGGCCATTGCGGCGCCACTGATCGCGACTGTTCTGGGCGTCGGGTTCAGCTTTGCCTCGCCCGCGACGGGTGCGGTGCTGGTGCTGGGTGGGGTGATTGTCGGGGTGGGGGTTACCTATGGGTCTGGCTGCACCTCGGGGCATGGGGTGTGCGGGCTGGCAAGGTTTTCGCGGCGATCCGTCGTGGCCACTACGACCTTCATGGCCACCACCTTTGCCACGGTGACGCTGATCCGTCACGGTTTTGGCGGGTGACCTGATGCAACGGATCTTTTCCGCTTTCGCCGCTGGCATGGTTTTCGGGACTGGTATCGCCGTTTCCGGTATGGGCAACCCGGCAAAGGTGATGAATTTCTTTGATCCGTTCGGCACATGGGATCCTAGCCTTGCCCTGGTGATGAGTGGCGCTCTGATCACCACAGCCATCGGTTACCGGCTGATTTTCGGGGCGCGCAGCAAACCTTTGTTTGATGCGACATTCGATTTGCCGGCCACCAGAACCATCGACGCAAAACTGGTTGGCGGGTCTGCACTCTTCGGGGTCGGTTGGGGCATGACCGGCTTTTGCCCCGGTGGGGCAATCCCCGCGTTGGGCTTCGCCCCTTGGCCAACCGCCTTGTTCCTGATCGCGATGGTCGGGGGCATCCTGCTGGCACGCCGGCTGCAATCCATGCCCGAAAAACGATCCGCCTGACCCCGAGGAGAGGTAAACTACCATGCCCGCCTTTGTACCAATCCCCCGGGCCGTCGATCTGTCGGTCAAGCCTGAGGTGACGGGTTTCTTTGACCAGCAGACGAACACGGTCACGTACGTGCTGCGCGACCCGGCCAGCACTGCCTGCGCCGTGATCGATTCGGTTATGGATATTGATTATGCCGCTGGGCGGATCACTTACGCCTCGGCGGACGCGGTCATCGCATTTGTCCAGAAAAACCACCTGACAGTCGAATGGCTGATCGAAACCCATGTTCACGCTGATCATCTGTCAGGCGCGCCATATATCCAGGGCAAACTGGGCGGCAAGATCGGTATTGGCGAGAATATTGCCGTCGTGCAGGAGACCTTTGGCAAGGTCTTCAACGAAGGGACCGAGTTTCAACGGGATGGCAGTCAGTTTGACCGGCTGTTCGGGGATGGCGACACCTATCAGATCGGCGGCATGACCGCCTTTGCAATGCACACACCCGGTCATACACCCGCCTGCATGACGCATGTGGTGGGCGAAGCGGCCTTTGTCGGCGACACGTTGTTCATGCCTGACGGCGGGTCGGCGCGGGCCGATTTTCCGGGTGGCGATGCGCGCAAGCTTTACCGGTCGATCAAGCGGGTCCTGGCGCTGCCGGATGCGATGCGCCTGTTCATGTGCCATGACTATGGCCCGAACGGCCGCGAAATTCGTTGGGAAACGACGGTGGCCGAACAGAACGCCCATAATATCCACGTCCACGCGGGCGTGACCGAAGATGAGTTCGTTCAGGTTCGCGAAGCGCGGGATGCCACGCTTGCCATGCCTCGGCTGATCATCCCGTCGCTGCAGGTGAACATGCGGGCGGGCAATTTGCCGCCGCCCGATGCAAACGGCAGGCAGTTCCTGAAAGTGCCGATCAACGGCCTTTGACCGCCCCTGCGGCAAAGCACGCTGATTGGTTACAAACGGGAGGCGAGGGTGACCTGCGGCATGATCTTCGATCAGTTTGCTCCGGACAGCATCGGTCGCTATCAAAGGGCATCGCAACCGGGGTTCGTTCGCATGCAGGCAACACTGAAGCAAGTGGCAGAACGCGCGGGAGTTTCAACCTCGGCCGTTTCGCGCACCTTCACGCCGGGGGCCTCGGTATCCGGCAAGACCCGTTTCAAGGTCGAACAGGCGGCTGCCGACCTGGGCTACAGCCCGAACGTGCTGGCCAGCAGCCTGACCACGGGGCGCACCAAGATGATCGGACTGGTGTCGAACAACTTTCACAATCCGGTTTTCCTTGAGGTGTTTGACCTTTTTACCCGCGGGTTACAGGCGAAAGGGCTCAGGCCATTGCTGGTCAACCTGTCGGATGTGGATGGCCCCGACGGCTTGCTGCGCCTGTTGCGGCAGTATTCGGTTGACGGGGTGATCATCGCGTCGTCCACCGTGGCGCCGGCGTTCCCCGAGGCATTCAAGGCGGCAGGCATCCCCATCGTGCATTCGTTCGGGCGATATTCGGCATCGCAGGGTGTGCATGTGGTGGGGATCGACAATGTCGAATGCGGGCGCATTGCGGCGCGCACGCTGGCAGCGCGCGGCTATCGGCGGGTGGCATTTCTTGGCGGGCCTGCAACGGCCACCACGGCCCAGGATCGTTGGCAGGGATTTCAGGAGGAGTTCTTGTCGCATCCTGAGATCACGGTCAGCCACAGCTTTGCCAGTGCCTATTCCTATGACGCGGGTCAGGTGGAAATGGCCCGGCTGCTGGCCCACAAGCCTGCCGAGGCCTATTTCTGCGGCGATGACGTTCTGTCGATCGGGGCGCTGAGCGCGATACGGTCGGCTGGGCTGACCGTACCGGACGACATCGGGATCGTCGGGCTGAACGACATGGAAATGTCGCGATGGGAAATCATCAATCTGACGACGATCCGCCAGCCGATCCCCGAAATCATCGAAGCCTCGCTGGAGGCGATCGTGGCGCAGATCGACAGCCCCGGTGGACCGACCGAGGCGCAGATTTTCCCCTGCGAATTGATCGAACGCGGAACCCTTCGCGCGCTGCCTAGCGGAACATAGGCGGGCGGGCGTCGGTCCAGGCCCCGTTGGCCTTGCCGGATCGCGCCACCGCAAAGACCGCCGCCATCGACCGCAATCCGTCTTCGGCCTTGGGGTAAAGTTCAGCGGCCGGGTCCATCGGGCGGCCTTCCTTGCGCGCATGGATCGCTTCGGCAAGGTCCTTGTAGATGTTGGCAAAGGCCAGCGGCATGCCCTCGGCATGGCCTACGGTGACGCGGCTGGCGCGGTCCGCCTCGGGTGACAGATTGCCTTCGCCGCGTTCGATGACTTGCAGGCGCTGTTTCAGCGGCATGTAATAAAGCTGATTGGGCTGTTCTTGCGACCAGCGCAGACCGCCGGTTTCGCCAAAGACCTGAATGCCCAAGCCATGTTGCCGACCAATGGCGATGGAAGAGGTCCAGAGCCGCCCGACCGCCCCGCCGGTCATCCGGAAGTTGACCATGGCGTCGTCCTCCAGAACCCGCGAGGGAATGGCCGAGACACAGTCGGCGGAAAGCTTTTCCACCTCTTGCCCGGTCACGAAACTGGCCATGTGCATGGCGTGAATGCCGCAATCGGCGAATTGCGCCGAGATACCGGCCTGCGCCGGATCATAGCGCCAACGGACACGCGGATTATCGGCATCGGCGGCATCGGCATGGTGGCCGTGCGCGAATTCCGCATTCACCACGCGGACGCGGCCGATGTCACCGCGCGCTACCATCGCGCGCATGTGGCGTACCAGCGCGTAGCCGGTGTAGCCGTAATTCACCGCGCAGATCGACTCGGTGGCGCGGGAGATGCGAACGATTTCCTCGCCTTCCTCGACCGTCATGGTCATCGGCTTTTCGCAGAGCACGTGAAAGCCTGCCTCGAGAAACGCCTTGGTGATCGGGAAATGGGTGGCGTTCGGGGTGGCCACTGTCACCAGATCGACCCGGTCAGGACGGTCTTTTTCACCCGCCAGCATCTCTTGCCAGTTGCCGTAAGCGCGGTCTGCGGCCAGCCCCATGCTTTGACCATAAGCGCGGCCTTCGTCTGGACGATGGTCCAACGCACCGGCTGTAAACGCAAATTCCCCGTCCACGCGCGCACCCAGCCGGTGGGCGGGTCCGATCTGGCTGCCGTCGCCGCCACCGATCATCCCCCAGTTCAAGATCGCCATGTCTATCAGTCCCTAGTTGAAGCCGATGGAGGAAAGGTAGTCGCGGTTCGCGCGCGCGTCATCCAGCGGCCGCACGTCGAGTGTCGGATCGCAATCCTGCTCGACCGTGCACCAGCCGCTGAAGCCCGCATCCAGCAGCAGTTGCCGCACTGCCGGAAAATCGACGTCGCCTTTGCCGAGATTGCAGAAAATGCCCTGACCGCAGGCATCGTAGAACCCGGTGCGATTGGCAATCACGCGGGCTTTGACCCCGGGGTCGATGTCCTTGAAGTGCATGTAACTGATACGGTTCATATTGCGGCGCATGAAGGCCACGGGATCGTAGCCGGCATAGGAATGGTGGCCCGTGTCGAAGCAGATCTTCAGGATGCCGTCGTCAACCTCATCCAGAAGCCGCTCCAGTTCCGGTTCAAAATCGATGAATCCCGCCGCATGGGCGTGGATGCCCACCGTCAGCCCGTACTCCTCGACCCCGATGCGCGCCACCGTGGCGATCCGGTCCCGGAAGGCTTGCCATTCCGACGTCGCCATCTGCTCGGCCTCGGCGGCACGACCGGCGGTGGGCGCCCGGCGTGGCGAGATGCTGTCGATCAGCACCAGATGCTGCGCACCGTGTGATGTCAGCGCCTTGCAGGTGCGGTGGGCGGCGTCCAGCACTTCATCCCAGGCGGCGGCATCGTGAAATGGACGAAACACCACGCCGCCAATCAGGCTAAGGCCGTTTTCAGCGAGGGCTTCTGCCAGGACCACCGGATCTTCGGGCATGAAGCCGACCGGCCCAAGTTCGATCCCGCGATAGCCCGCTGCGGCGCAATCCTTGAGGACTGACCGCCAGTCGGGGTTGCGCGGGTCTTGGGCAAATTCGACGCCCCAGGAACAGGGGGCATTGCCAATTTCGATCGTCATCGTCGTCATCCTTGTGATGTTTTAGCGGGGGGACACCGGCAGCCAGGCCTGCTGTGCCGAAGATTTGCGCGCCGTGTCTACAATACGGGTTACGGCAAGGCCATCGCGGAAGGTTGGCCAGACCGCCTTTCCGGTTGCAATGGCGTGCAGGAAATCCCGCGCTTCGATAATAATCTGATCCTGATAGCCGGTGCCATGGCCCGGCCCCTGACAAAAGGCAAGATAATCCGGATGCTGGGGTCCGATCAGGATCTTGCGAAAGCCGCGGAGCGCCTCGGGGCCCTCGGCCAGATAGAGCCAGAGCGCGTTCTGATCTTCCTGATCAAAACGGATCGCGCCCTTTGTGCCCGTGACTTCATAGGCATAGCCCATCTTTCGGCCCATGGCGATGCGGCTGAAGAACAGATGCCCCATCGCGCCGTTGGCAAAGCGGCACATGATCTGGCCCTGATCATCATTGGTCACAGGCTCGGGTCCGGTCGGACCGGGGCGGGTATGGTGAACCGTTTCAATCGCGGCTGACAGGGTCGCAATCGGGCCGATCAGGGCCAGGGCCGCGTTGATCATGTGGGGGGCGAGGTCGCCCATCGTGCCGTTCGCATCGCCCCGCGTTCGCCAGCTTGCCGGCAGGGTGGGGTCGGCAAAGAAATCTTCGGTGTGTTCGCCGCGAAACCAGACCACATCGCCGATCTCGCCAGACGCAATCAGGTGACGCGCGAACTGCGTGGCGGGGGTGCGGACATAGTTGAAGCCCACCATGTTGACGGCACCGGAAGCTTCGGCTGCGGCCACCATGGCTTCGCTGTCGGCAAGGTTTGCCCCAAGCGGCTTTTCACACAGAACCGGCTTGCCGAGCGCGAATGCCGCTTCGGCAATCGCGCGGTGGGTTTCCTGCGGCGAGGCGATGATGATCGCCTCGACCAGCGGATCGGCCACCAGATTGCGCCAGTCCGACGTGGCGCGGGCAAAGCCGAAGGCCTGACGGTGGGTTTCGGACGAGGCGGCGGTGGTGGCGCAGACCATCTCCAGCACCGGGCGCAATGGCGTATCGAAGACCGCGCCCACAGCCTGCATCGCCACAGCATGCGCCTTGCCCATGTAGCCGCCGCCAACGATTCCGATTCCGATCTTGGTCATTCGAAAAGCTTTCCACCTGACCGCTTGCAAGCGGTTGCAAAACGTCTATCCTTGCAGATGCGAACTGTGCAACCGAATTCTAGCAGCCAATACTGCAAAAAGCCCCGTCCGACCGGAGAAGACATGTCCGATACCGTCCGTCTAACCTGCGCACAGGCGATCATCCGCTATCTGGCCAACCAGTTCATCGAGATCGGTGGCATTCGCCAGCGGCTTTGCGGGGGCGGCTTCGGCATTTTTGGGCATGGCAACGTCACTTGCCTTGGCGAGGCACTGTATGACCATCGCGCCGAACTGCCCCTGTACCGCGGCCAGAACGAACAGAGCATGGGTTTTGCCGCCGCCGCCTATGCCAAGTATCACCTGCGTCAACGGTTCATGTTCTGCACCGCGTCGGCGGGGCCGGGGACGTCGAACTTGCTGACCTCGGCTGCATTGGCGCATGCCAACCGCTTGCCGGTTCTGCTGTTGTGCGGCGATACTTATGTGACCCGGCTGCCCGACCCGGTCTTGCAGCAGATGGAACACTTCAACAATCCGACGCTTGGCGTGAATGATGCCTTCAGGGCTGTCAGTCGCTATTGGGACCGGATCACGCATCCGGCGCAGATCATCCAGTCACTGCCCGCCGCGATTGCCACGATGCTGGACCCTGCCGATTGTGGCCCGGCCTTCCTTGGTCTGCCGCAGGATGTGCAGGGTTGGGCGTATGACTACCCGGTCAGCCTGTTTGAGGCGCGCCTGCATCGTATTCGCCGCCAACCTCCCGATGCGGCCGAACTTGCCGAGGCTGCGGCGGCGCTGAAAGGTGCTACGCGCCCGCTGATCATCGCGGGGGGCGGGGTGCAGTATTCGGGGGCGGTTGCGGAACTGACCGCCTTTGCGCAGCGGCACGATATTCCGGTGGTGGAAACCATCGCCGGTCGGGCCAATATGTTGGCGGATCATGCCCTGAACATCGGCCCGGTCGGCGTCACCGGATCGGACAGTGCCAACTGGGCGGCAGAGCGGGCGGATGTGATCCTTGCGGTCGGCACTAGGCTGCAGGATTTCACCACCGGATCATGGACCGCCTTCGCCAAGGATGCCCGGATCATCGGGGTGAATGTCGGGCGGCATGACGCGGCAAAGCATCTGTC
>JAYSYZ010000224.1:0-24474 GCA_043727195.1 Paracoccaceae bacterium | reverse complement strand
TGCGCGAGTTGAACCTTGAATGCGAAGATGGCAGCTTTGTCAGCATTCTGGGGCCATCAGGTTGCGGGAAATCCTCGACCATGCGGATGATCGCCGGGCTGGAGCATATCAGCGCCGGTGACATCCTGTTTGATGGCCAACGGATCAACGACCTGCCTCCCAAAGACCGCGATGTGGCGATGGTGTTTGAAAACTATGCGCTGTATCCGCACAAATCTGTGTTCGACAATATCGCCAACCCGTTGCGGCTGCGCGGGATGGATGCAGACAAGATCAAGGAACGCGTCACCTCTGCCACCAAGCTGCTGGAAATCGACCATCTGCTGAACCGCCGCCCATCCGAACTGTCGGGCGGCCAGAAACAGCGGGTGGCCATCGGCCGGGCGATTGTGCGCGAACCTAAGCTGTTCCTGTTTGACGAACCGATTGCCCACCTTGATGCCAAATTGCGCGCCCACATGCGCGGAGAAATCAAGCATCTGCAGCGCACCCTTGGCACCACGATGATCTATGTGACGCATGATCAGCTTGAGGCGCTGTCGATGGCCGACATGATTGCGGTAATGCATGACGGCGAACTGCAGCAATGGGGCACGCCGAGCGAGATTTACAACCGCCCGGTCAATGCCTGGGTGGCAGGCTTTGTGGGCGAACCTGCGATGAACTTCATGTCGGCAGAGCTCCGCAGCGAAGCTGGAAACACCGTGCTGACTCACCCGAATTTCAGCATCCCGCTGTTGCCGCATCAGGTGGCACTGGTTAACGGGTCGGACAAACGCGAGGTGCGGATGGGGGTGCGACCCGACGCGCTGAGCATTTCGACCACGCGCCCCGAAGGACCGGTGATCGAAGGGCAGATTTTCGTGACCGAGCTTCTGGGCGGCGACATGCTGGTCGATGTCCAGCTTGCCGATGCGCGGATCAGGGTCAAGACCAGCACCGACTTTGCGGGCGTGGCCGATGATTCCTGCTACATGACCGTCAATCGCGACAAATGGCATCTGTTCGATATCGAAGACGGCCATGCGTATTTCTGAGGCCGTTTCGGCCTATGACCAGGCGCTTGCTGCATTCATCGCCAGCCAAGGCGCGCAGGATGTGCCGGGACTTTATCATGCTGTCCGCAAACTTGGCTATTTTTCCAGTGGCGAGCGGTCCCCTGAGGCCGTGATGCGCAGTGGGCGCGGCGCCTGCACCGCCAAACACATCCTGCTGCGTGATCTGTTGCGGCGGCAGGGTGAGGTGGCAGAGGTTGTGCTGGCAGAAGGCGACTTTGCCGCCGGCATTCCCGAATCCGCTTCGATGCCCGGGCCGCTCTGCGACATGATCCGGGCAAAGGGGATTGCGGATTTTCATTGCTACGTTGTCTGGCAAAGCGCCGGGCAGCCGGTTCAACTGGACGCCACATGGCCCGATGCGCTGGCGGCACATGGGTTTCCGGTGAACGCCGCTTGGGGCGGTGTTGGCGATACGGTGCTGGCGATCCGCCCGGCCGGCGTCAGCATCCGCGAAGAAGATGTGATCACCGCCAAGGCCCGGCTGCTTGCGGGTCTGACCGCCCGCGACGCCGAGAAACGCCGTGAGTTTCTGAAACTGCTGTCAGACTGGATTGTGACCGTTTCCTGAGGAGGGAAGATCAAAGATGGCCAAGACACGCGCTTTTGTCGGGATTGATGCCGGCACCACCGGCTGCGCCGTGATGATCTTTGACGAGACCGGGGTCGCTCTGGGCAAAGGCTATCACGAATACCCCTGCATCGCACCCCGCCCCGGCTGGAACGAGCAGGACCTCGATGACGTCTGGGCCGGCATTTGTGCCGCCTCGCAGCAGGCGGTCAAAGAGGCGGCCCTGCCCGCCGATGCTTATGCCTCGATCGGCTTTTCCAGCCAGCGGGGGACCTTCGCCTTGCTGGACGCCGACAAGAAACCGCTGGCCAATTCGATTGTCTGGAATTGCGGCCGCGCTGTTGCCTATCAGGCGATCATTGCTGAACAGATTTCAGCCGAAGACTATCAGACCCACACCGGCATGCAGCTGAGCCCGCTGTGGACGGCGGCGAAAATCGCCTGGCTGCGCGACAACGAGCCTGAACTGTTTGGCAAGGCCCGCTGGTTCGCCAATGGCCAGGAATATTTCCTGCACCGGTTGGGGGCCGAGGAATGGGTAACCGATCCCGCCTCGCTCACCCTGAACGGCATGATGGATATCGCGAAACTGGATTGGAGCGACCGTATTCTTGGCATCATCGGCATCGGACGCGACCGGTTGCCCCCCGTGGGCATTCCGTCGGGCATCGCCGGGCGGCTGTCGGCGCAGGCGGCGATGGACACCGGATTGCCCGCAGGCACCGTGCTGTGCCGCGGTGCGGGGGATCAGCAATGTGCGGCCATTGGTGCAGGCGTGATCAAGCAGGGCATGGCCGAATTTACCGTGGGCACATCTGGCGTGATGGTGGCGCATCTCGACAGCGTGAGCCGGATCAAGGGCCGCAACCTGTGGTGGGGTGGCCATGCGGTGCCGGGGGCTTGGGATATCGAAGGCGGCGCATTCAGTCTTGGGGCCTGCCTGAAATGGTGGCGCAACCATCTGGGGCGCAACGAAACTGACGAATCCGTTCGGCGCAACTGCAGCCCCTACACCGTGATGGTCGAGGCTGCGGCGACATCGAAACCCGGGGCCAACGGCGTGCTGTTTCATTCCTTCATGGCCAGTCAGGTGACGCCCTACTATGACGCCGCCTCACGCGGCGGCTTTCTGGGGTTGGGGCTGTATCACGAACGGTCGGATCTGATCCGCGCCCTGCTGGAAGGCTGCGCGCATGAAATGCGGATGGTGGTGGGCGCGTTCGACAGCGATATCGACGGCGGCATCACCGATTTCCGGCTGACCGGGGGCGGCACAAAATCCGACGGTTTCGTGCAGATCATGACCGACATCATCGGCAAACCCACCCGCGTGACCCGCGAACGCGAATGCACGGTGCTGGGCGCGGCGATCCTGGGCGCTTACGGCTCGGGTGCGTTTGCCAGCATCGAAGAAGCGGTGGGCGCGATGGTCAAGGTGGAAGGCGAGTTTGAACCGAACCCCGCCCTGACCGACCTTTACGGCGAACAACATCAGATCTACCGCGACTTTTATGAGGCGATGGCAAACGCCGGGGCCTACCAGAACCTTGCTGCGTTTGCGGCCAAACATTACTGAAAGGGAGAAGATACCATGCCAATACCCGGTATTCGCGGAATGGAGCATATCGGCATAACCGTGCCCGATATCAATCAAGCCTGCGATTTTTTTGCCAATATCCTCGGTGCCGAAGTGCTGTTCACCGCCGCGACCGATTTCAAGGGCGAAGGCGACTGGATGGCCGAGCATCTGAATGTGCATCCCCGGTCAGAGATCAAGGAGTTCCGCTACGTCCGCCTCGGCAACGGCACCAACCTTGAGGTGTTTCAATATTCCGCCCCCGATCAGGTGACCAGCGGTCCGCTGAAAAACAGCGATATCGGTGGCCATCACATGGCGTTTTACGTCGATGACATGACCGCCGCGATTGCCTATCTACGCGCAAACGGGGTCAAGGTGCTGGGCGAACCCACGTCGTATACCGACGGGCCGAACCTTGGCCTCACATGGTGCTATTTCATGGCGCCCTGGGGGTTGCAGTTGGAAATCGTGTCGGCCCCCAACGGCACCACCTTTGACAATGATGCCAAAGCCGCCGGTCGTCGCCGCCTGTTCGACCCGTCACGCGCCGCCGAAACCCTGATCTGACACCACGTTTGCCGGACCGTCCGGCGCGCGTGCATCCCAAAGGATAGCCCATGCCCCTCGTCTCGATGGCCCCGATGCTGCGCCATGCCCGCGCCAACCGCTACGGCATCGCCGCCTATAACATGATCGACTACAACAGTGCGCGCGCGGTGATTGACGGGGCCACCGCATTGCAAGCCCCTGTTATCGTGCAGGTTTCGGTGAAAACGGTCAAACACTGGGGCTATAAGGCGGTGGCCGGGTTCGTGCGGATGTTGGCCGACGATGCCCCGGTACCCGTCGCGCTGCATCTGGACCACTGCACCGATATCGACGTGCTGAAACGCTGCATCGACGCGGGTTGGACTTCGGTGATGTTTGATGGCTCCGCCCTGCCCTATGCCGAAAACCTGTCGAAATCCTTGCAGATCTACGCCCTGACCGAAGCTGCCGGCGTGGGGCTGGAAGCTGAAATTGGTGCCATCGGCGGCGTTGAGGATGACAAATTCGTCGCCGAAGATGCGTCCATTCTGGCGAATTTTGACGAATGCGTGGCCTTTGTGAAAGACATGCCGAACCTTGCCGTTTTTGCCCCTGCTATCGGCACGGCACACGGGTTTTATGCGGGCGAACCGAAGATCGCCTATGATCTGCTGAAACGCATCACCGATGTCATCCCGATCCCCATCGCGCTGCATGGCGGCACCGGGCTGACCGATGATCAGTTTCACCGCTGCATCGCGCTTGGCTGTGGCAAGGTCAACATATCCACCATGCACAAGCGGCTGTTCATCGAAGGGTTCGTGGCGCTGAAATCCGAAAAGCCCAAACTGGCGGAGCCGCTGCCGTTCATCGTCGCCCAATATGATGCAATGAAGGCCGATGTGATGGCCTGCATCAACACCTTCGGATCGGCCGGGCGCGCGGCGTCTGCGGCTGCGGCGGCGTGAGCATGCAGATGCAGGCGCTGATCTTCGATTGCGACGGGGTGCTGGTCGATACCGAACGCGACGGGCACCGCGTGGCGTTCAATGCGGCTTTTCGCGCGGCGGGGCTGCCAGACGATTGGTCGGTGGACCGCTATGGCGAATTGCTGACCACCGGTGGTGGCAAGGAACGGATGCGGCGGCATTTTGATGAGGCTGGCTGGCCGGATGGTGTGGGCGACCGAGACGCGCTGATCCTGCAACTCCACCACGCCAAGACCGATCTGTTCATGCAGATCATCGAAGGCGGCGCGCTGCCCTTGCGGCCTGGCGTGGCCAGGATGGTCGATGCGGCGCTGGCTGCCGGACTGCAGGTTGCCGTCTGTTCGACGTCGAACGAACGGGCTGTGGCTGCCGTGGTCCGGGTGCTGCTTGGCCCGGACCGCGCGGCGCGCATCACGATTTTTGCAGGCGACGCCGTGGCCAGGAAAAAGCCCGATCCCGCGATCTATACCCTCGCCGCCACCACCCTGAACCTTGATCCTTCTGCCTGCGTGGTGATCGAGGACAGCCATATCGGCCTGACCGCCGCCAAGGCTGCGGGCATGCACTGCATCGTCACAAAATCGGCCTACACGGCGGATGAGGATTTCACCCGTGCCGACCGCATCGTGCCCGATCTGGACGCGGGCATAACCCTTGCCACCTGCCAATCCCTTGTTGCACAGGAGACCACCATGCCCTTGACCGTCATTGCCTCGCTCAAAGCCAAACCGGGGAAAGAGGCTGCGCTTTTCGCCGCCCTGTCGGCGCTGGTCGCCCCCACCCGCGCCGAGAAGGGCTGCATCTTGTATGAAATGCACCGCAGCCACGAAAACCCCGGCTGGTTCATCTTCAACGAATTGTGGGAATCCCGGCCCATCTGGGATGCGCATATGGCCACCCCGCATCTGGTGGCGTTCAGCGCCATGCAAGATGATCTGGTGGACTCGTGGGAATTGTTCTCGGGGGAAAAAGCCGCATGAAAATCACCTTCTACGCTCATGCCAGTTTCCGGCTGGAAGGCGACGGGTTAACCGTGGTTACCGACCCGTTCACCCCCGCAATCTCGCATTTCGACCCGATCAACGAGCCCGCTGACATTGTGCTGATGAGCTCGGCCACCGACGATTTCCACTGTGACGCCAGCCACGTCACCGGCACTCCTGAGGTGGTCAACACACTGGTGTTGCCGCCCGAGGGCGTGACTGTGAAAGGCCTGAAGGTCAGATCCTACCCTGCCACCGAAAGCCTGATCTTTGATTACCAATCCGCCTATGGCCGCGACCCGGATGCCAACGCGCTGTATCATTTCACCCTTGGCGGCCTTCGGTTTCTGCACATGGGCGATATCGGCACCGCAATCCCGCAGGGGCATATCGACGCACTGAAAGGTCAGGTCGATGTGCTGCTGGCGCTGACCGGCGAACACGCGACCATTGCGCTGGATGATCTGGATGATGCCATCGCCCAGATCGGCCCGCGCGCGGTAATTCCGATGCACTATTTCAGCGCGAAGGGTGTGCTGAAGATTGAACCGGTCGAGACATTCCTGAACCGCCTGCCGCCCGAGCGTGTCACACGCGTTGGCAAAACCAGCATGGACCTGACGCCTGACATGCTGCCCGCTGCAGGCCAGCCGCCGCATATCTGGGTGCTGGAACAATCACGCTGAACCCGACCCATCAGCACAACATGCGCCTGGCTCGCCCACAGCGATCAGGGTGGGCGGCCCGACGGGGTGCAACTGATGGTGCATCGCGGCTATGGCTATGTCGGCCATATCTTTTCGCGCGGCTTCAGCGTCATCGACCTGCGCGATCCGCGCAATCCCCGCGCTGTGGCCTATGTCCCCGCCCCGCCCAACACCTGGTGTCTGCATCTGCAAACCCATGACGATCTGCTGCTGGTGATCCACAACAAGGATATGTTCGCGCAACCCGATATGGCGGATGAAAAGGCCTATTACAAAGGCTCCGTCAGCCATCATGCGGGCGGCGCGCGGGATTGGTCAGCGGGGATGGCGGTTTACGACATCTCGCGCCCCGAAGCGCCCCGGCAGATCGGGTTCATGCCGGTTGAGGGCACCGGCCTGCATCGCATCTGGTATACCGGCGGGCGGTGGGCCTATGCCTCGGCCCTGCTGGACGGGTTCACCGATTACATTCTGATCACCATCGACATGGACGATCCCATGCGCCCCGTCATGGCGGGCCAGTTCTGGCTGCCCGGCTTGAACGCCGCTGCAGGCGAAGTGCCTGACTGGCCGCTGCCGCAGGGCCGGTTCGGCCTGCATCACCCCATCGTGCAGGGCGATATCGCCTATTGCAGTTGGCGCGATGCCTGCTTGGCAATCGTCGATGTGTCCGACCGGACAGCACCGAAACTGATCACCCGCAAGGCCTGGTCGCCGCCTTTTGGCGGTGGCACCCACAACGCGCTGCCGCTGCCGGGACGTGATCTGTTGGTCGTGGTCGATGAAACCGTGCTGGATCACGGCGAGGACGGCATCAAGCCGATCTGGATTTTCGACAATCAGATCAAGGCCAACCCGATCAGCATTGCCACCTGCCCGGCCCCCAACGACCGCGATTATCATGCCGCAGGTGGCCATTTCGGCCCCCATAACATTCATGAAAACCGCCCCGGCACCTTTGTCAGCGAAGAGCTTATCTTTGCGACATATCAAAACGCCGGGGTCCGGGTTTACGACATCCGCGATCCGTTTCGCCCGGTTGAGGTGGGTGCCTGTGTGCCCTCCGCGCCGGTGCATGATCGATCCGCGACCGAACCGCGCGGCCGTGCTGCATTCGGCGGATGTGCACGTTGACGTCAACGGCATCGTTTACTGTACGGATTTCAACGCTGGGCTGTCAGTGATGGAGTTTTTGGGCTAAACCCTGTCGCGGCCAGGGATCAACTTTCCAGGCGGCAGAAATATTGCTTCAGCGCGGAGGCAGTCGCTGACAGGTGGCGTGACGTTTTCGGACCCGCTTTGAACAACACGCCCAGATACAGCAGATCAATGAGGAACAACTGGCTTATCCGGCCCTCGATAAAATCACCATAGAGCGGCACCGAAGGCGTGGCAGAATTCCAGGTCGCCAGCGTGATCTGAGCCGCCTGCCCAACCGCCGAGCCCGGATCAGAGGTGATCGCGATGGTGACGCAGTTATTTTCGCGTGCCACCGTCAGCGCATTGGCAACGGTGTCGGTCGTACCAGTGTGTGACACGCCCACCAGAACACTGGTACTGTCCAGATTTGCGGCCGCGATGATTTGCGAATATCCGTCGTTGTAGGCTATGGCATCCAGGCCCGCCTTGCTGAACAAATGCGCCGCCTCCTGACAGATCGCTGCAGCACCGCCGACCCCGACAAAGACGATCTTTCGCGCCGCCAGCAATGCCGCCACAACGGTTTCCACCTGCTGGCTGTCCAGCATGCGTTGGGTGCCCTGCAGACAGACGGACAACAACATCGCCAGATTGCTGCTGGTCTGTAGCAAAGTGTCGCTTTCATCAATTTCGGCAGGAATATTGGCAAAGCTGCTGCGCGACCCGGCCCCCTCGGCCATCGACAACTTCATATCCTGAAATCCGGCATAGCCCAGCGCGCGGCTCAGCCGGCTGATCGTGGCTTCGCTGACGTCGAGCAAGCGTCCCAACTCGATAATCGACAGATTCATCCGTGCGCCTGACAGTTGACGCAAATGATCTGCGACGATGCGTTCGGACTTTCGCAACGATCCGTAACACATTTCAATGCGGTTCAAGAGACTGCCGTGCGGGCGGTCGGTGATCGCATTCTGATCCGTCATGCGCCTACCATGAAATTTGTTTTTGCCTTGGAATCCTAGCACGGAAATAATTTTTCTCAAGCCGGGAAGATTTCCAAACCACTGCCTCCCGACCCACCCCTAGATTAACGTAGATATCTTCGCCACTTAACTGCGGCTGGCAGAAACCATGACCTGTCGGCACTGAACCTGCTGCCACAACCTTGCCAGCCATCAGCCCGATCCGTGAAAATTATTTTCTCGACAAGAGGTGGCCGGCAGGTTAGCAAAATATGGGTGGCACCTGCTTTTTTCGCTTGTGGGCAGGATAACGGGGGAAATGATGATGGCGACACCGGCAGCAGATCCAGCACGCAACGCCCCTACGCGCGAAATCTTGGAAAAGATTTTCCGGACCGCCTATAAAATCAGGGTGTTTGAGACCGAAGGCATCAAGCTCTACCGCCAGGGTCTGATCCGGGGCTATTTCCACCCCTATCTTGGCCAGGAAGGCATCGCCACCGGCGTCTGCACCGCGTTGAAAGAGGGCGACTACATCGCCTCAACCCATCGCGGCCACGGACACTGCATCGCCTGGGGTGCGGATGTGAAGCTGATGGTGGCGGAACTGCTGCAAAAGGACACCGGCTATTGCAAGGGCTACGGCAGCTCGATGCACATCGCCGACATCAAGTCGGGCAATCTGGGGGCCAATGGCATCGTCGGGGCCGGCACGCCGTTGGGGGTGGGGGCGGCGCTGGCATCACAGGTCAAGGGCTCGGACGCGGTGACGGTCACGTTCACCACTGATGGCGGGTCAAACAACGGCACCTTCCTGGAATCGCTGAACCTTGCGGCAATCTGGAACCTGAACTTCATTCTGGTGATCGAAAACAACGGCTATGCGGTGTCGACGACCATCGAGGAATCCACCCGCGACACCGATCTATACAAGCGCGGTCTGGCGATCGGTGTGGAAAGCCACCAGGTCGATGGCAACAACCCGCTGGCTGTTTACGAGTTGACGCTGGCTGCCGCCAAGACCTGCCGGGAAGGCAGGGGGCCGGTGCTGATCGAAGCCAAGACTTTCCGCCACATGGGCCACCACGTGAACGATCCCGGCAAATACATGCCCGAAGACAAGCTGGCCTATTACAAGGCCCGCGATCCGGTTGATCGCGCCCGTGCCGATCTGGTCGACATGGCGGGTATTCCTGCCGGGCTGGTCGCGGACATCGAGGCCGAGGTCGCCGCCGAATTCGCCGATGCGGTCGCCTTCTCGCAGGCCAGCGGCGAGATTACCGCCGCCCAGTTCGCCGCATTCGCCGCCGACTACTGATCAAAACCGCGAAAGGAGTCCCCTGTGGCACGAGAGCTGATGTACCGCGAAGCCCTGCGCGAGGCGATTGACGAAGAAATGGCCCGCGATCCGACGGTGTTCATCATCGGCGAAGGCATCGCGGAACGCGGCGGATCGTACAAGGTCACCGAAGGGCTGCTGGCGAAATATGGCCCGAAACGGGTGCGCGACACGCCGATTGCCGAGGCCGGGATGATCGGCGTCGGGGTGGGGGCGGCGATTGCCGGTGCGCGCCCGATTGTGGAAATCCTGTATGTCGATTTTGCCATGCTGGGCATGGACATGATCGTAAATCAGGCGGCGAAATTCCGATTGATGACCGGTGGCGAAGGCCGGGTGCCGTTTGTTCTGCGCACCCAGGGCGGTGCCGGTGGCGGTGTGGCCGCACAGCACAGCCAAAGCCTTGAGGCGTTGTTTTATCACATTCCGGGGCTGAAGGTGGTGATGCCGTCCTGCCCCGCCGACGCCAAGGGCCTGCTGAAACATGCGCTGCGCCAGATGGACCCGGTAATCTTTATCGAACACAAGCACCTCTACATGACCAAGGGCATGGTGCCCGACGGCGAGCATGTGGTTGAATTCGGCGTCGCTGACATCAAACGTGCGGGCAAGGATGTGACCATCATCGCCTGGTCAAACATGGTGCCCCGCGCGCTTGAGGCGGCAGAGGAACTGGCCGCTCAGGGGATCGATTGCGAAGTGCTGGACCCGCGTACACTGGTGCCGCTGGATAAAGCCGCGATCCTTGCTTCGGTCGCCAAGACCAAACGGGTCGTGATCGTGCAGGAAGCCGTGCGGCGCGGTGGCGTCGCGTCGGATATCGCGTCGATCATTCAGGAAGAAGCGTTTTATGAACTGGATGCACCGATCCAGATCGTTGCCGGGCTGAACGTGCCGATCCCCTTTAATCTGGCGCTGGAAAAAGCCAGCGTGCCGCAGAAGGAAGATGTGCTGGCCGCTGTTCAGCGCTGTCTTCACCTTGAACCAACCGCCTAAACGGTGACGTACAGGACCCCCCGCCACAAAGGAGCCGCCCATGGCTGATGCAATTCTGGTGCCGCAGGTCGGGCAGGATTTGACCGAAGCCAAGATTGTCGCGATCAACGTGAAACTGGGCGACAGCGTGGCCAAAGGCGATATCGTCGCCGAAGTGGAAAGTGAAAAAGCGACCTTCGAGGTTGAGGCCTTTGTATCAGGCATCGTGATTTCCTTGCCGTTCGGGGTGGGCGATCTGGCTCCGGTGCTGGAACCCTTGATGCATCTGGGCCGCGCAGGCGAGACGGTCGGCGCCGCCATTACCGCACCCGCTGCGGTCGAGGCCCCGCCAGAAAATCTCCCTGCCCCCGGACCGGCCGATGTTGGCGGCGAAGCCAGCGGGCGTTCTTCGCCTCTGGCCCGACGGATGGCGGCACAAAACGGGCTGGAACTGGGCAGGATCGGCGGCACCGGGCCGCGCGGCGCGGTGGTGATGCGCGATGTGGCAGCGGCACTGCAGGCGCGGCCCGCAGCCACCTCCGCACCGTTGGCCCTGCGCAGCGGCAGCAGCGTGAAATGCTTGCAGGCGGGGACCGGCACCCCCGTTGTGTTCCTGCATGGCTTTGGCGCGGAACTGGCGGCATGGCTGCCGCTGGTGGCGCGGATTTCTGTAGCGAACCCGATGCTGGGCACCGATCTGGCCGGACATGGGGCCGCCACCGCCCGCGCAGTCGCCGGGTTTGACGCGCTGGTTGATGATATGGCGCAGCGCCTCGCCGAAGCCGGGGTCAGCAGCGCGCATCTGGTGGGGCATTCGCTGGGTGGTGCCGTCGCCATCGCGCTGGCAGACCGCGGCGATCTGGATATCCGGTCGCTGACGCTGATCGCGCCTGCGGGACTTGGGCCGTGGATCAACGGCGATTTCGTCACAGGTTTTACCGGGGCAAAGACCGAAGCCGCCTTGCGGGTCTGGATGCAGAATCTGGTTTACGCACCCGACCGCCTGGGTGACGCGATGGTGCGCGCCGCCTTTGCCGCCCGCGCAAGCGCGGTCAACCCCGGGGCGCTGGCGGCTCTTTCGCAAACGCTGTTCGAAGGCCACACACAGCTTTTCTCGGTTCAGGCGGCAGTGTCGCGGCTGACCTGCACCTGCCGCATGATCTTTGGTACGCAGGATGCAATCTTCAGGTCTTCGGACGCTGACACCCTGCCGGGGACGATCGGCGTTCACCGATTGGCCGGTGTCGGGCATTTGCCACAGGTCGAGGCAACAGCCCTGGTGGGGCGGCTGATTGCAGAGACCATTCGTTCAGCCGGATGACCGAAGACTCCGGAACCGCTGCGAACGATGACAGGACGCTTTAGGCCTTGTCGCGGCGGATTAATGCTGCCCGGGCAAACTGCGCCAGTCGCGGCATTGGGCGCAGTACCCCTGCTTTGCAACGGTTAGCGCGTCAGGCCGGCATTGCGGCACTGGTCTATGGCTTGCCTGCGGTCAGCGATCTGAAATAAGATCGGGGTATCGCCTGATAGCGCGGCCGCCCGGTTCACCAGGATCCCGGGATCGTGCCGGTACCGGAGATTGGATGAAATTCACCTCTGCAGATGCGGAAACGCTGCATCGGATCATGCAATGGCGGCGCGACGTGCGGCATTTCCGGCCCGATCCCGTGGCCCCGGACCTGATCGACAAACTGGCTGAGTCAATGGAATTGGCCCCCTCGGTCGGAAATTGCCGTCCCTGGCGCGTGATCCGGGTGCAAGACCCGCACCGCCGGCGTCAGATCGCCGACCTGTTCGCCAAAAGCAACGTCGCGGCCGCCGCAGCCTATCCGGATGCCGACCGCGATGCCTATCTCGCCCTCAAACTTGCCGGGCTGAACGAGGCGCCGGAACACCTGGCGGTGTTTTCCGTACCTGACCCTGCCGAAGGTCGCGGTCTGGGGCGTCAAACCATGCCGGAAACCGTGGTCTATTCCACTGTCATGGCGATGTACGCGCTGTGGCTGACGGCCCGCGCTGAAAACCTCGGCCTGGGCTGGGTGTCGATACTTGACCCGCAGGCGGCTGCGGCAGTGCTTGCTCCGCCGCCCGACTGGCAGTTCGTGGGATATCTGTGCCTCGGTTACGCCGACTTTGCCGATGACATGCCGCTGCTACACCGCAGCGGCTGGCAGAAGAATACCGTGCAGCCATGGCTGATCCGCTGATCTGCCCGGCACAGGCGTTAGCCGTTGATCCTCTCCGCTGAACAGACTTATGACTGAACAAATGAAGAATCCAATTGCCGCACATATCAGGTCATTTCTGGGTGGGCTTGGGCTTGCGCAATTTGCCGATCTGTTTGTGGAGCAGGCCATAGATGACAGTCTGCTGGCAAAGCTGACAGATCAGGACCTGAAGGACATCGGCATCAGCCAGCTTGGCCACCGCAAACGCATTCTCGCGGCGGTCGCGAAACTGCATGGCGATCACGTCGGCGAAGGCGACATGCTCAGGGCCGAACGTCGGCAGTTGTCGGTGATGTTCGTCGATCTGGTGGGATCGACCGAAATCGCCGCGCAGCTTGACCCCGAAGACATGCGGGACCTGATCCATGGATTCTACATTACCGTCTCCAAGGAAGTCAGCCGGTTTGGCGGCCACATAGCCCAGTTTCTTGGGGATGGGGTCATGGTGTATTTCGGGTGGCCGAACACACAGGAAGATGCCGCCGAGCGTGCGGTCCGCGCCGCCATGCCCATCGCCGGTGCGATCCGCCAGTTAAAGACGGCGGCAAAGGTTCCTGTACAGGCGCGCATTGGCATCGCCACCGGCATGGTGGTGATCGGCGGCCCGCAACCTGCCGTGCTGAACCCGGTCCATCAATCCGCCATTGGCGACGCGCCCAACATTGCCGCGCGCCTGCAAACTGTTGCCCCGCCGGGCGGCATCGTGATTTCCGAAGACACCAGGAAGCTGCTTGGCAACATGTTCGTTCTGCGGGAAATGCCGCCGCAGAAATTGAAAGGGCTTCCGGACGATATCTCGATGTTCGAAGTATTGGGCGAACGTCCGCTGGAAAGCCGCTTTGGCGCCATGCATGGCGGCAATCTTGCCGAACTTGCCGGGCGCGGCCCCGAGATGACCGAACTGCTGGTCAAATGGCAGACGGCTGCCGGCGGCGTCGCGCAGACAATCGTGCTGCGCGGCGCACCGGGGATCGGCAAATCCCGCATCGTCGAGGCGCTGGTGGAAAAGACATCCGTTCCGGAGCGTCTTGTGGTGCGTTATCAATGCTCGCCCCACCACGGCGACCTGGCACTCTTTCCCGCCATCTCCCAAATCACCCTGAGTGCCGCGATCGCCGAAGGCGACAGTCAGGCGCTAAGGCTGACAAAGCTGAAGCGTGCCCTGGCTGAGGTGCCGGGGGTATCGACCGAGGCGCTGACTTATATTGCGGCTCTGCTTGGCATCACTGGGGTTGAAATGCCACAGCATGATACACCGTTGCAGCGGCGCAACCGCACCTTGCAAACCCTGATTGATGTACTCGCCGATCAGTGCCGTCAGCGGCCGGTGCTGTGGATCGTAGAAGACCTGCATTGGTGCGACCCGACCACGATCGAGCTGATAAGCATGGCTGCGGCCCGGCTTGACCGCGCGCGTCTCCTCATCCTGATCACCACGCGGCCGCAGGCCCCCTTGCCCTCCGCTGTGGCCGGCCTGACGGTTGTCGATCTGGGCCGTCTTGACAACAAGGCCACGCGACAGGTCGTTGCGCGCAACTCACCGGGTCATAACCTGCCCGATGACGTCATTGATGACATCTGCCAACGGACCGACGGCATTCCCTTGTTCATCGAAGAGTTCACGAAGGCCATCGTCGAATCAATCGCGATGCGCAACGAAGGCGAAGTTCCGAAAATCGACTGGGTCACGGATCTGCACGCCATCCCGGCCACGTTGCAGGACACGCTTGTAGCACGCCTCGGCAGATCGCCGGCAGTCAAGGAAATTGCCCAGGTTGCCGCCGTGGTGGGTCGACAGTTCGATTTTCGAACCCTGGCACTGCTCTTTCCCGATCAGGAATTAGGCAAGCTGGGCCAGCTGCTGGATATTTTGGAAAAGTCCGAACTCATCTTCCGACAGGGTACTCCGCCCGATGCCGACTATGTTTTCAAGCATGCGCTGGTGCGTGATGCCGCCTACAACAGCCTGCTGAAGCAGGACCGCATCGATCTGCATCAGCGCTTGCTGCACCTGCTTGAACAACGAAATTCGGTTTCGCCCGCCGTCAAGGCACAACACGCCGAGGCCGCGGGCCGTCTGGAAAAGGCCATTGATTACTGGGAGTTGGCCGCGACGGATTCGCTGGCCCGTCCGGCCTACCGCGAGGCCGTGACGAGCCTCAGGAATTGCGTTCGGCTTTGCGCCGGTCTTTCAGATACCGACACAACGCAAAGGCGCCGCTTTGGCCATCATCTGAAGATCGCTCAAGCCCTGCTTGCCAGTCAGGGATATTCTGCCCCGTCGACGCAGGCTGCTTTCAAGGAAGCAATGGCCATTGCCGATCAGCTGGGTGATGCGGGGTTGCAGCTTCCGGCACTGTTCGGGATCTGGGCTGGCAAGCACATCGCCGGGCAGGCCGCCCCCGACATCGCCCAGCGTTTGATGGAAATCGCTCAGGCCCAGAATATGGAGGGCCCGAAACTGGTCGGGCTGCGCATCGTTGGTCTGGAGCACTTCTATGAAGGTCGCTTTGCCGAATGTCTTGCCTTGGTAAAGGCGTCTCATGCTGGCTACGACCCCGCACGTCACCGCGAGTTGATGGAGACTTTCAGCCAGGACCCACGGGCTGCGGCCGGCAATTATCTGGCATGGACACTCTGGTTCCTCGGCCGATTTGGCGAAGCGGACGCGGTGATTGAAGAAAACATCCATTGGGCACGCAAGCTTGATCATCCCCATACCATGAGCCTTGTGCTGTGCTATTCGGGCTGCGCCGCCAACATCTTTCTACGGCGACCGGAGCGGGTTCTTTCCGCAGCCCTCGAAGGCCTGGCGTTGGCCGAAGGCGCATCACACGCCCTGTGGCGCGCCTGGAGCCTTATTCACCATGGCTGGGCGCTGTCGCAGTCAGACCCGTGGGGGGGGCTTGCCCAGATGGATTCCGCGATCGCGGAATGCCGCCATATTGGGGCGCGTCGTCTTGAACCTTTCCACCTCGGCCTCGCTGCCGAAATTCGTGCCCGTGCCGGAGATCACAAGCAGGCGGCAGAAACCATCCGCGCGGCATTTGACGCGATGGCAGCCACCCGCAACGAAGCCTTCGCCAGCGAACTTCACCGCATTCATGCCCTGACCGTCCAGCTGGGCGGCGGGCCGGTACAATCAGCCGAGTCCCATTATCGTCGCGCTGTCGAGGTTGCAACCCGCCAGGGCGCCTTGGCGCTGCAGCTACGGGCTGCAAACGACCTCGCCCAGCTTATGACCCTTGACGGTCGGGGCCCCGATGCGGTGGCTTTGCTGTCGCCGGTCGTTCAGCAGTTTTCCGCGGCTGCCGATACCGCAGATTTGCGCGACGCCAGAACTTTGCTTGCAGACATCACCTGACGCCACCTGCCGCTACCAGCCAAGATAATAATCTTGGTCAAGCCAGAATGGCCAGGCAAGCCCCAGGTGATCCTGCAGCATGCGCTCCGCCACGCAAAAGGCGCCCTCGATCCAGCCCTGCTGATCGGAATAGGCCTCACCGCAAATGTGGATCGCCTCGGATGGATTGGGCTGCCGCATGAAAGCCATTACCGATGACACATCGTAACCCGCCTTCCAGGCGTGGTAGCCGCCGCCAAAAGGATCGTCCTGCCAGTCGTGGTACCATGTGACATAGGGCTGGGGCACGGTGACATCCGGACCATGCAATTCCTGAAGCTGGCTTATGGCCTCGTCGATCATCACCTGGGTCGCCTGAACGCCGGCCAGCGGTGCCAGTTCGGCGGCCGACACACCCTCGATCGGCTGCGCCGCAAATTTGATCGGGTGCCGGCTTAGCGGCTCCCAGAACGACACGGTGTCCATGTCGTTGTAACTGCCCAGAAGCAATGAGTTTCCATCGTCGGCATCGACACCGAAGTAGTAGCATTGCCGCATCGGCAGATCGGTGATCGAATGCCCTGCCATCAGGCCAAGGGGCTGCCACCACGGGTGGGTAAAGCCCATCAGCATCTTCATCGACGGTTCCATGATGACCGAATCGAGATTGTTCCGGAACAGGCCCCCGGTCGGTTCTGCAAGCAGGTCGAGACAGGCTGGATCGAGCAATTCAAGCGACCGGCGCGGCATTGCAAGGACAATGCGATTGCAGTGAACCAACCATGACGTGCCGGTCGACACATTGACCAATTCCAGTTCATATCGGTAACCCGCCTGCCCCGAACGTCTGAAGGTCTGCAAACGGTTGCCGCCCCAGATGGCCGCACCCGGGGCCTTGCAGTAATGCGCCGCAAGGGTCTTGGCGATGCCATCATAGCCGCCCTTCAACGTCTTGTACTGGCTGCTGGCTTTCGAGAAATCCCCCACCATGTAGGGAAACGCCTCGGCCGCGTTCCAGTTGATCGTATTCGAATAATAGCCACCAGCATCGGCAAGGAACTCGTATCCTTCCTGCGACGACTGGTCCTTGATCAGGTTCCAGAACCCCATGTCATTGAGTTTGTGGCCAAGATAGGGGCCGGAAAGCCCGTAGGTAAGCTGCGGTTTGATCTGGTCCCAGTCGCGGCTGGACAGGGTGAAAGCGTAATCATACCGCCCCGACTGCGTCACCTTGCCAATGAAGTTCTGAACGAACCAAGGATCCGACATCAGAGTATCGTAGACGATCTTGTTGAACAGCTGATCCGCATCGAAGCCCAGATCGTCGGCATTAAGCTGATAGTTGGTCCGCAGCATTTCGCTGTTTTTCTGCGCTTCGACCCAGGAATTGGCCTTCAGCCGCTGCTTGCGCAGATAGACATCAAGGAAACTGTCCTTGCCCATCGGAAAGTCGACGTGGGGCAGTTCGTTGACAAACACCGTTTCGATCAGGCTGCTGGCAATTTCTTGCGCCGGCATGTAGCGCATGCCGCCCAGTTCGGCTGCAAAATTCATGCCGGGCAGGTCTACCGACCACAAGCGCCCGCCGATCCTGTCGCCCATCTCGAAAATCTGAACATCGCTGCCCTTGAGCCGTTGGCCGTTAGCTGGATCGGCGACCAGACGGTATGCCGTATAGACACCGGCAGCACCGGCGCCCACGATGGCCACTTCGGTCTTCAATCCATTGCGATATCCAGTCTCCAGCGCTGCCTCGGCATATCCGCTCATTTCAGAACTCCTTTGCGAGTAATCTTGAATTGCGAAATGTCAAAGTCCGTGCTGCCGTCGATAGCAAGTTGTGACAATATAAGGCCAAGCATAGGTACCAGCTTCATTCCCCATCCGGCTGTGTACATGGCCACATTCTTTGCACCAGCGCCGAACTCTGGTGGCAGAAAATCAAGTACGTAGTTATTGTCTGCAACATTCGATTGCAGGCAGGTTCCAGCGTAATTGGGCCGGATGTCGGTGCCAATACAATGGGCTGCGACGAAATCGGAGGTGATCTGCAAGTCATTGGCAGACGGCACGATCTTGCGTTCGGCGGGGTTATTGATGACGTTCGTTGCGTTGTCGACCGCGATCCGGGCAAGGTTGGGTGGCCCCCAGGGCACCGTGGGAAAGCCGTAGAACAGGTTTGACAAGCCCGGATCGTTGTTGGTCGGGCCAAGAAACTGAAACCACATGCTGGGAAACAACGTCCCGCCAGGCCCGGGATCGGTAGAGTAATATTCGTACACCATTTCCCAGATATTGAGATCAATCTGGATGTTGAGGCTGAGGAGGAGGTCGTTGATATAGGCACCCGGGGCCAAGATGCATTTGCCCGCCTTGATGGTTCGCAAACCGCCATCGGAATACGCGATGGAAACCTCATTGGCGCTGACCTGCAACTTTTCCACTTTTGCCCCCGAGACGAGTTTTGCCCCGTAAGACAAGGCCAGACGGTGAAGGCAGCGCAGCAACAGGGGAACATTGATGCAACCATTGGTGGGCGCAAAGACCCCGACAAAGCTGCCTGGCAAATCTTTGAACGGATAGCGTTTCAGGATTTCGGCTGCCGTAAGTTCCTCGAATGGCAGGCCCAGCCGCTTCATGTTCTTGATTGGTCCAAGCAGGTTGCCTTCTGGCCCCGACCGGTAGTTGGTGTCGCCGAAATTCAGCAGGCCATTCATCCAGATCAGCGTCTCGCCCGCATCTGCCTCAAGCTCGCGCCAGAGGTTGATCGACTGGAACGCCAGATCTGCCATGAAGTCTTGCGTGTACATCGTGCGAAACATCCGCACCAGATCATTGGAGCTGCCTGACTGATTAAAGAAATTGAACCGCTCCAGCAGAAGCACCGACTTTCCGCGCTTCGCACTGTGATACGCCGCGGCAAGTCCGACCGGACCTCCACCGACAACGACGACATCATATTGATCGACCATGACATATTTCCTGTGTTCAGCAATTTCCGCGATGATCGAAGCCTGCCTCTTGCCGTCCGGACCAACGATGAACGACTTGCCTGCAGTGTTAATCCAAAAACTCCGTATCGTATTGAACCAGCCCTCATTCAGACCATGTGAAACGGGCCGAGCCCCGCCCGCATGCCTGATCGTACAAGCTGTCTGAAACGACGCAAGAGCAAGCGATCGGTGGGGTGACATTCGTCTTGGACGGCAACCACCTCACAAAGACCTGGGCATAAGAATTGCTCCAACCAGGATCAATCCCCGGCGATTTGGTATTGGTCACACCAATCCTGATCTGATGAGGTACAAAAGTGCCGCACAGCCCGGACATATGACTGTCCGGGCTGTCGACGGGTGGACTGGCAGTCGAACGACATAACCAGTCAAAGACTAGGTACTGAAATCACCGGTGCCGAGGCATAGGTACTGCCTCAGCTGAAATTACGACCATTGACCAGATCACCATTTACACAATTTGTTCTTCTGGCCCCGGCCAATATCTCCGGGGGTCAGATAACCAGACAATTTCCAAACCTTTCTGCCGCAGCCTTGACAACCCACCGCCAAAACTAAGGCAGGGCCACGCCCGCAAACTCCGCAGCCGGCCATCTGGCCGAAGCGCCCCATGCGCGCTGCGGCGTGGCCTTGACCGGACGCGCGACCGGCGCTGCCACGGTTGGTTCGGGCGACTGGGCTTCGACCGTGGGTTTAACCGCGTCGATCACCGCGTAAACGCCTGCCGACACCTGCTCGATCCCGATGTCGTTCAGCAAATGCGGTGCAAGTTCCTCCAGCCGCTTGATGTTGCGCGTAAGCGCCCGGGCTTCGGTACGCGCGGTCAGCGCAGCGTTCATCGACGTCGGCATGATCCTTGCGGCCAGCCGCGCGGCATCCAGCGGAGCGCAGACAATGGCTGACCAGAAAGACTGCAAGTGATTGCGCTTGGCCGCAGACCTGGCCTCTTCCATGTCGGGAAAATATTCGCCGCGCCCTGTCGTCTTGGGTGTCGGTCCGGAGACGGCGTCGATCCAATACCCTGCTGCTGAATACGTGATCATCTCGGTCATCCTTTGCTGGTTGCGGGACGCGTGTGTTACAAATCCCGCTTGCTGGATCAAATTGACCGATTCTGCTTCCTTCCGCTGTTCCCTGGGAAACACCTGGCGCAATTGCCAGTCCCTGCGTCGCGCGCTAGGCTTTGCTGAAAGGGACGGGTGAGGCAGTTGCGATGACGGGGCCACAAGACCGCACGCTGACGCCGCCCGATAGCAGTTTTGGGGCGCTTTCGGCTTTTCCGATCTTCGCCGCGATGCAACCAGACAGTATCGCCGCCTTGGGGGCAGCCGTCACAAGGCGAAGCTGGGCGGCAGGCGCAATGATCTTTCAGCGCGGCGACGCGGGTGATCATCTGCTGGCCATCCGGCGTGGCCGGGTGCGCCTGTCGCTGTCAAGCCCGCAAGGGCGCGAGGTCGTGCTGCGCGCCCTCGGCCCCGGCGAGGTTTTGGGAGAGATGGCCCTGATCGACGGTCTGGCGCGATCTGCCGATGCGTATGCGTTGCAGGACACCGATTGTCTGGTTTTGTCGCGCACCGGGTTTCACGCTGTCGCGCAGCGGCATCCCGACGTACCGATGGCGATGGCACAGCATCTGTGTTCAATGTTGCGCAGCACCAACTATCAACTTGAATCGATTGCCATTTACGATCTGCAGGCCCGGCTTGCCCGGTTCTTTCTGTTTTTGCTCAAACAAAAGCACGGGCAGGACATTCCCCCGACGCCGGAGCTTCGGCACGGCCTCAATCAGAGTGATCTTTCCGCCATTCTTGGTGCCAGCCGTCCCAAAGTGAATCAAGCCCTGCAAGCCCTGCAGACCCTTGGCACCATCCGGCGCGAGGGTACCGCCCTGATATGTGACCTGCCCTTGCTGCGCCATTTCGCGCAAGAGGCTTGACGCAGAGCACCCCCGGCTCGTAAATCCGGCCTGTGGCGGCAGGTCAGACAAGTCCTCGCAACACCTGACGTGCCGCGAGGGCTACTGGCGCTTCGGTCTCCTTGAGGATCGCGAGGCGGTCGAATCTGCCGGAATCTGCATTGACCGCGCGACGCAACGCCATGCCAAACGTCATCCGCAGTTCTGTGCCGATGTTGAACTTGCAGACGTTTGTGTGGCGCGCAAGGTGCCGGCGCATCGCGGCAGGGACGCCGGACCCGCCATGGATCACCAGCGGCGTGGTGCTGGCAGCCATGATCGCGGCGACCGAGGCCAGGTCGATGGTCGCCCCAGCGGTTTGCTGCAGGTGCACATTACCGACCGAAACGGCCATCGCATCGACCCTCGTTTCAGCCGCAAAGCGCGCGGCATCTGCAGGATCAGTTCGGGCCGACGCCTCCCCCGCCGCATAACCGACAAAACCGATCTCGCCTTCGCAAGACACACCTGCGGCATGGGCCATTGCGGCGATCTCGGCGGTCTGGGCGATGTTCTGGGCGATCGGCAAGCGCGAGCCGTCAAACATGACCGAGGTAAAGCCGCAATCAATGGCTTGCCGACATTCGGCCAGAGTGGTGCCATGGTCAAGATGCGCCACGACGGGCACACCCGCCTCGTTCGCCAAAACCCGGAACATCGCGCCCAGCACGGGCAACGGCGTATGTGCCCTGCAGCCCGGTCCGGCCTGCAGGATCACCGGAAGGTTCTCCGCCTCGGCAGCGGCGACGTAGGCACGCGCGTCTTCCCAGCCCAGCACGACCAACCCGGCGACCGCATATCCGCCGGTCAAGGCCGGTTGCAACACATCGGCCAGCGACGCACGGGTCATTTGAACTTGGCCACCATATCTTTGATCCCGGGAATGGTTTCTATCTGATAGGCGTGGGTTGGCTGGAAATACTGCACCAGTGATCGCTGGCTCAGGCCACCCAGAATGGTGAAATAATACATTTCATAGCCCGGCAGTGCCACACAGGGATGATACCCCTTATCCAGGCAGATCGTCGATCCGTTGACGATGTGATAGGCGTCGCCCGGCAGGTTTTCCTCGCGCTGCAGCATCTGCAGGCCGGACCCATGGCTGGGTCGAAAGCGGAAATTGTAGGTCTCGTCATGCCGGGTTTCGACGGGCAGGCGGTCGGTGTCATGCTTGTGGCTTGGAAAGCCGGACCAGCCACCCTGCCCCACCGTAAACAGTTCGCTGACCAAAAGACGCCCGACGCGGCCGTGATACTTGGTTCCGAAGATATGCTTGATCTTGCGGTGCGTCTTGGTGTCATCCGAGCCGTACTGGATCATGTCAAGGTCAGCCACCCGCACATCGAACGGCTCAAGCACCATGTCGAACCGCGCGCCAGCAACGAACACCTCTGAACTGTCTGACTGGCAGACCATCAGCGCACGGGCGCCAACCGGCACGTAAACGCCCTCGGGCTCGCCGTCCCAAACATCCACGCCGCGCTTGCCCAGCGCTGCAAAGGCCATGCCTTCAACCTCGACATCCACCGTGCCTGTGGCAGGCACGATTGCGGTCTCATAGCCGGGCACCCGGTATTCGAAGGCCTGCCCCTTTGTCAGTTTGACGATGTTGAAGTAATTCAACGGCACCAGCGGATCGTCAGCATCGACGATCGGCCGGTTGGCATTGTCAAAGGGGGCGATATGCATGCGGTCTCCTAATCGGGTTGGGTCGGGCCGGGATGGGCGGCCAGAAACGCTGCCAGCTCGGTGGGCGTGGGCATCGCCGGGGCGCAGCCGACGCGGGCCACGACAATGGCCGCCGAGGCCGATCCCCGCAGCACCGCCTCTGCCACCGGCTGGCCAGCGGCAAACGCTGCCAGAAATCCACCCAGAAACGCATCCCCGGCCCCGGTCGGTTTCAACGCATCGACGCGGTAGATGCCTGTCCGCATCTCTGCCCCGTCAGCAAAGGTGATCGCGCCCGCCTCACCCATCTTGTAGACAACGATGCGCGCGCTGCTGGCGGCAAGCTGGCGCGCCATTTCAAGGCCGCGGTGCAATCCGCCTGCCATGAGGCCGAACTCCACATCATTGCCAACGATGATTGCCGACTGCGCCGCCGCACGGGAATAGGCGTGCATCGCTGCATCTGGCGAGGGCCAGCTGTAGGGACGGTAGTCGATGTCGAAAACCACGGGAAGGCCCGCCACCCGCGCCAGATCCAGCGCCCGGAAGGTCGCCGACTGCGACGGTTCGGCTGCAAGGGCCGTGCCGGTTGTCACCAAGGCGCCATAAGCGGCGTAATCGACCGCCTCGACGTCGGCAATCGTCATCTCGAAATCGGCGGCCCGATTGCGGTAGATGACCGACTGGGTATTCTCAAGCCGGGTTTCCACCACCGACAATGAATTCCTCGCCTCACCGCCCACGGTTCGGACATGCTGCACGCCGATGCCGTAGCGGCCAAGTTCATTGCGGCAGAACCGGCCCACCGCATCGTCCGAAACGCAGGTGACCAGGTCGACCTGCCCGCCGTGACGCACGGTGGCAGCCGCGATATTGGCGGCCGATCCGCCCATGCAGGCGTGGAATTGTGTCGCCTCCTCGGTCCGCGTGCCCGGCGGATCGGCGTAAAGATCCATGCCCACGCGGCCCAACACCACGAACCGGTTGCGCGACAGGCGGTCCAGATCAGTCATCACACGCCCTGACGCTGCTTGGCGCGGCCGGCCTCGACCTCGGCATGTTTTTCGCGCACCCGGGCCGAGGTGGATACTTCTGGCGTCCCCACTTCCCACCAGGTGTGCCCTTGCGTCGTCCAGCCCTCATAGGCATCGACCTTCATCACGATCACATAGGTCCGCTCGCTGGCCTTGGCCCGCTGAAATGCCTCCGCCAGATCACCAGGTGCGGCCACGGTTTCGCTGACCGCCCCCATCGCCGCCGCATGTGCCGCGAAATCCACCGCAAAGGGGGCCGTCACGGTCGGGCAATCGGCAATCAGGTTGTTGAAGCTTTCATTGCCGGTGTTGTTCTGCAGCTTGTTGATGACGGCAAAGCCACCGTTGTCGAGCACGATGACAATCAGCTTTTTCTCTGTCAGCACCGAAGAGTAGATGTCG
>JAYSYZ010000223.1:0-8513 GCA_043727195.1 Paracoccaceae bacterium | reverse complement strand
CGACCGAGACGGAGGAGCCGATGACCGACAGGATCAGCGTGGTGTCGGTGGTGATGCGGCTCAGCACCTCGCCGGTCATGATGCGTTCAAAGAAGGCCGGGCTCATCCCCAGCACGCGGTCAAAAAGCGCGCGGCGGATGTCAGCCACGACGCGTTCACCAAGGCGGGTCACCAGATAATAGCGCAGCCCCGTGCCAAGCGCGAGGAGGGCGGCGATCCCCAGGGCAGCGGCAAAATACTGGTCAAGCAGGGCAAAATCGCCGGTGTTGAACCCATCCACCACCCGGCGCACCGCCAGGGGCAGCACCAGACTGACCCCGGCGGTCAGCACCAGTGCCATCAGTGCCAGCACTGCGATGACGCGGTAGGGCCACAGGAAGGGCGCAAGACCACGCAGCGCGCCAACCTGTTTCGACTTCGGGCGGTTTTCGATTGCGCCGCTGGTATCTGTCATTCTGCAAGTCCCCCTGCCGCGCCCGTGGTCTAAAGGCAGGGCGCGCCCGCCACAAGCGGCTGATTGCCGCGCGGGCGGGTGGCGAGACAGGCAGACAGCCTGCTTAAAAGCGTAAGCAGACCTTTCGCCATCTAAGAGGCTACGCGGTTACCTGAGAAAATCTTGGCCCGCAAATACAAGAAACTAAGCCGGTTCCCCACCCAGCACTTCCCAGAAGTCGGCCCGCAGATTGTGATGAGGAAACGGCTCATCGGGCACCTTGACCTTCAGGAAGGCACAGAGCGGTTCCCATCCTTGCGCCACATCGAAGATCAGCAAACGTTCAGCGGGCAGCGCCTCGCGCACCTCCTCGGTCCTTTGGCGGTAGGCGGCCAGTCCGATCTTTTTATCGTCGAGAACGCCGCCGAAGGTGCCTTTCCCTGCCAGATCGTTCCACGCGCTGAGCATGTCGCGAATATGCGGCGGCAGCGGCAAATCCTCATAGCGCGCCATCAGCTTGCCAATCGTCTTGTCGAAGCTGGCCCACCATTTTTCGTCTGGACGAACCGTATGGACCACTTTTGCACCCGGAAACGCGGTCGCCAACTCGCGCCAGACATGGGCACCCGGCCAGTCCACCTGCGATTTGTATCCCGCAAAGACCGCTTCCCAATCAACACTGCCGCCAGCCGCCAACCGCTGCCAGTGTGCCACCTGTGCGGGGTCGGTGACGATCTCGTGCATGTGATGGCATGGCCCGTAACCGAGCCGTTCCAAGGCAGCCTTCAATGATTTCGTTCCGGTGCGTCCGAACCCGGAGCCAATGACTTCAAGTGCCATTTCGAGGCCCTCCTCCAAGGTCAGGCAAGTATCAGCCCTCGTCTGAACCTTTTCTACGAAGTTCTTGTGACCGTCCCGGCCGCGCCACTACCCCCCCTTTCCCCCGCCGCCGTCCCGTGCCACGGTGCACCCAACTGCGGGGAGAGACCAACGATGCCACACCGCAAGACCGTCATATTCGATGCTTACGGCACGCTTTTCGACGTGGCGGGCAGCGCCCGGCTGGCCGCCGCCGAGCCGGGCGGCGAGGCATTGGCCGGGCACTGGGCCGCGCTGGCCGAGGTTTGGCGGCGCAAGCAGCTGGAATACTGCTGGCTGCGGACTCTGATGAAGGCCCATGCCGATTTTGCCGAAGTCACCGCCGAGGCGCTGGATTGGGCGATGGAAGCGCAGGGATTGCGCGACCCGAGGCTGCGGGCGCGTCTTCTGGCACTGTACGACAGCCTGCCGGCCTATCCCGAAGTGCCACAGGTTCTGGCCACGCTGAAGGCGCGCGGGCTCAGGCTTGGCATCCTGTCGAACGGAACACCGGCCATGCTTGGCATGGCGACAGCTGCGGCTGGGATTGCCGACGATCTGGAGGTGGTGCTGTCGGTTGAAGCGGCGGGGCTCTACAAGCCCGCTGCCGAAGCCTATGCGCTGGTGACGCTGCACTTGGGTGTGGCAAAGGAAAAAGTGCTGTTCGTGTCATCCAACGGCTGGGATGTTGCGGGGGCGGCGCGGTTCGGCTTCGCCACGGTCTGGGTCAACCGGGGGGGCGTGCCGATCGACCGGCTGCCGCATGGGCCGAACCACATCATTCCGGACCTATCACATTTGCCGGTGATCGCATGACGCGGTTTCGCACGGCGGATGGCTGCACGCTGGCCTACGAGGATGTCGGTGCGGGCGTGCCATTGCTGTGTCTGGCCGGTCTGACGCGGACGATGGCGGATTTCGACTATGTGCTTCCGCATCTGCCGCCGTGCCGGGTGATCCGGATGGATTACCGGGGGCGCGGCGCTAGTGGCTGGTCCGGCGCGGCCAGCTATACGATCGAACAGGAAGGCCGCGATGCGCTGGCGCTGCTCGATCATCTGGGCGTGGCGCGGGCGGCGATCCTCGGCACCTCGCGCGGGGGGCTGATCGGCATGGTGCTGGGTGCCGTGGCGCGGGATCGGGTGCTGGGCCTGTGCCTGAACGACGTGGGCCCCGAGATTGCCCGGGCGGGGGTGGAGCGCATTGCCGATTACGTCGGGCGCAATCCGGCCTGCGCAACCCATCAGAGCTTTGCCGAGCGGCTGGCGCGCAGCGAGGGGTTTGCGGGCGTGCCGTTCAGCCGCTGGCTGGACGAGGCGAAAAAGCTGGCGGTCGAAACGCCGGAGGGGTTGCAATTGCGCTATGACCCGGCGCTGCGCGAGGCGTTCATGACCGGGTTTGACGCGCCGCCGGTGGATTTGTGGCCGCTGTTCGACGCGTTGGCGGGGCTGCCGCTGGCGCTGATCCGGGGGGCAAATTCCGACCTGTTGACCCCCGAGACGGCGGCCGAAATGCGGCGGCGGCAGCCGGACATGGGCTTTGCCGAGGTGGCCGGGCGGGCGCATATCCCGTTTCTCGACGAACCCGAGGCGGTGGCGGTGATCCGCGCCTTCATCGCGGCCGTGCAATGACGGATATCGCCCGGATCGAGGCGGCGGCGGCGCGCCTGCGCGGCCATGCTCGGGTGACACCGCTGTTGAATGCACCGCTGCTGGACCGGATCGCCGGGCGGCGGGTGTTCGTCAAGGCCGAATGCCTGCAGTTGACCGGCAGCTTCAAGTTCCGGGGCGGCTGGGCGGCGGTATCGGCCTTGTCACCAGGCGCCCGGGCGCGGGGGGTGATCGCGTTTTCTTCGGGCAATCACGCGCAGGGGGTGGCGCTGGCAGCGGCGCGGCATGGCGCGCCCTGCGTGATCCTGATGCCGGCGGATGCCCCGGCGGTAAAGATCGCCAACACGCGGGATTATGGTGCCGAGGTGGTGCTGCACGACCGCGGCGCCGACCGCGAGGCATTGGGGGCACGTCTGGCGGCAGAGCGCGGCCTGACGCTGATCCGCCCCTATGACGCGGCCGAGGTGATCGCGGGGCAGGGCACGGTGGGGCTGGAGATTGCGGCGCAGGCGGCAGAGGCGGGGGTGCATGCCGCCGATGTGCTGGTCTGCTGTGGCGGCGGCGGGCTGTCAAGCGGGGTGGCGCTGGCGCTGGAGGCACGTGCGCCCGGCCTGCGGGTCAGAACCTGCGAGCCTGCCGGGTTCGACGATATGGCGCGGTCGCTGGCGGCGGGGGAACGGCTTTGCAATCCGGCGGCAACCGGGTCGATCTGCGACGCGATCCTGACACCGATGCCGGGGACGCTGACCTTTCCGGTGCTGCAACGGCTGGCGGGGCCGGGCCTGACGGTCAGCGATGATCAGGCGCTGCGGGCAATGCTGCTGGCGTTTTCGCATCTGGGGCTGGTGGTGGAGCCGGGCGGCGCGGTGGCACTGGCGGCCGGTCTGTTTGCCGAGGGGTTGGGCGATACGGTGATCTGCACCGCGTCGGGTGGCAATGTCGACCCGGTGCTGTTTCGCACGGCTCTGGAGCGGCATGGCTGACCCATGGCGCTGACGTATCTTGACGATCTGCTGCTGAACGCAACGCTGGAGGGGCCGGAGGCGGCTCCGCCCGTGGTGTTGATCCACGCGCTTGGCGCGGATCTGACGATGTGGGATGGCGTGGTCACGCGCCTGCCTGCGGTGCGGGTGTTGCGCTATGATCTGCGCGGGCATGGCCGGTCGGACGCGCCGCAGGCACCCTACAGCATGGGCGCGCTGATCCGAGATTGCGAACGGCTGATGGACCATTTCGCGGTGAAAGACGCGGTGGTCGTCGGGATTTCGGCGGGCGGGCTGGTGGCGCAGGGGCTGGCGGTCAAGCGGCTGGATCTGGTGCGCGGGCTGGTCCTGTCGAACACCGCGACGTGGATCGCGACAGCGGCGATCTGGGCCGAACGGGTGGCTATCGTGCGGGAGAAGGGCATCGCGGCGATCCTCGATCCGGCGATGGAGCAGATGTTCGGACGGCGCTGGCGCGAGGCGGCGGCGATGCCTGCAATGCGCGGGGTGCTGGCGGCGACAGACCCGGAAGGCTGGATGGGGGTGGCCGCGGCGGTGGCGGGCAGCGACTTTTACCAGACCACCGCAACGCTGACCTTGCCGACGCTGGTGCTGGCCGGGTCGGAGGATGCGGCCACCCCGCCGGACATGCAGCGCGAACTGGCCGGCCTGATCCTTGGCGCCGAATTCCGGCTGATCCGCCGGGCGGGCCACCTGCCGCCTGTCGATCAGCCGGAGGCGTTTGCCGCCGCGCTGAGCGGGTTCCTGCAGCGGATCGGCCATGTCTGACATCCTCCTGATCCACGGCTCCTGCCACGGTGCCTGGTGCTGGGAACCGGTGATTGCGGCGCTTGCGACGCTCGGTCACCGCGCTCGCGCCATCGACCTGCCCGGCCGGGGCGGCGGGATGGTGACCCTTGACGATCAGGCAGATGCGATTGTGGCGGCGCTTGACCGCCCCAGCCTGATCGTCGGGCATTCCGCCGGGGGCTACGCGATCACCGCCGCGGCCGAGCGGGATGCGTCGCGCATCACCGGGCTGGTCTATCTGTGCGCCTATCTGCCGGTCTCCGGCCGCAGCCTTGCCGATATGCGCCGCGCCTTTCCGTCGCAACCTCTGCTGCCGGCCATCCGCAGATCGGACGACCGGCACAGTTTTTACTTTGATGCCGCGTTGGCGCGGAACCTTTTGTATCATGACTGCCCGCAGGATGTGGCAACCGGTGCCATCGCCAGGTTGTGTGCCGAACCCGTGGCGCCCCAGGAGACGGCGATAATTCTGCAAGCCTCGCCCGATCTGCCGCGTTACTACATCCGCTGCACTGCCGACCGCGCGATTCCGCCGGAATACCAGGCGCAGATGGCCGCCGGGCTGCCAGCGAATGCGGTGTCAGACCTTGCCGCCGGGCATTCGCCTTTTCTGGCAGCGCCGCAGCAATTGGCGCGGCGGCTTGCACAAATCCTGCTTAATATGTGACGAAGGGGGCTGCCAACCCGCCCTGCCTTGCCGATTTCGAAAGATCGCATGACCAATCCCCGCCTCGCGCTCACCTTCATCCTTGGCACTGTCACGCTGGATGCCATCGGCATCGGGGTGATATTTCCGGTGATGCCCGATCTGATCCGGGGGGTGACGGGGCTGACCCTGTCGGAGGCGGCGCTGTGGGGCGGCGTTCTGGCCACCTCGTTTGCGGTGATGCAGTTCCTGTTCGGGCCGGTGATCGGGGCGCTGTCGGACCGGTTCGGTCGCCGCCCGGTGCTGCTTTTGTCGCTGCTGGTGATGGCGCTGGATTATCTGGTGATGGCGGTCGCCCAGACGATCTGGCTGCTGGTTGCTGCCCGGATCATCGCCGGGATCACCGCCGCGACCTATTCGACCGCGACCGCCTTCATCGCCGACATCACCCCGCCCGATCAGCGCGGCAGCCGTTTCGGCCTGATCGGGGCCGGGTTCGGCGTGGGCTTTGTCCTTGGCCCGCTGATCGGCGGGCTCTTGGCCGGGATCGACACCCGCGCACCGTTCTATGCCGCCGCAGCGCTGGCCATGGCCAACCTGATCTTCGGCTGGTTCGTGTTGCCCGAAACCGTGACCGATGCCACCCGCCGCCCCTTCCGCCTTGCCCGCGCCAATCCCTTGGGCGCGCTGCGTGCCGTCGGCCGGCTGCCGGGGGCGCGCCTGACGCTGGCCTGCTTTCTGATCCTTGGCATCGCGATGAACGTCTATCCGTCAGTCTGGGCGTTTTACGGGCAGGCCCGGTTCGGCTGGGACAGCACCATGGTCGGGGTGTCGCTGGCGGTCTACGGGATATCGTTTGCCGTCGGGCAGGCGCTGCTGGTCGGCCCGCTGATCCGCCGCTTTGGCGAACATCGCGCGGCGCATTACGGCATGTGGGTCGATGTGATCACACTGGCCGGGCTGGGGCTGGTCACCTCGCCGGTGCTGGCGCTGGCGCTGACACCGGTCACGGCGCTGGGCGGCGTGGTGACCCCGGCCTTGCAGGCGCTGGCGTCGCGCGCCGCCCCCGCCAACGCGCAGGGAGAGTTGCAAGGCGTGATGTCCAGCCTGAATGCCATCGCGATGATCACCTCGCCCCTGATCATGACCACGACGTTTTCGCATTTCACCGGTGCGTCGGCGCCGGTCTTTGCCCCGGGCGCGCCGTTCCTGTTGGCCTCGGCGCTGATGCTGGTGTGCCTCTTGCTGCACGTCTTCGGGCCAGGGCTTGGCCGCAAGGCCGAAGGAAGAGCGTGAAACGTCATTGCAGGTCGCAATCGGGGATGCCAGGTTTGTGCCGACCTTTAGGATTCCTTGTTGAGAAACACCTAACCGGAGTGCGCGGGTGCATAGCCCCCCGCTGCCCGACACCAGCAAAGGCCACGGCATGAAGCTCAGGGATCTGGAGATTTTCGTCGTTGCCCCGCCCTTTCCGGGTTGGGGCGGGCGCTACTGGATCTTTCCGAAACTGACCACGGACAACGGTATCGTGGGCTACGGCGAATGCTACGCCTCCACCGTCGGGCCTGATGCGATGCGCGCGGTGATCGAGGATGTGTTTTCCCGCCACATGGCCGGGGAAAACCCGGAAAACATCGAACTCATGTTCCGCCGCGCTTATTCGGCGGGCTTCACCCAGCGGCCCGATCCCACGGTGATGGGTGCGTTTTCAGGGCTGGAGATTGCCTGCTGGGACATCCTTGGCAAGGCGCGGGACCGCCCGGTCTGGGCGTTGCTGGGCGGGCGGATGAACGACCGGATCCGCAGCTACACCTATCTTTACCCTGAGCCCGGCAACGAATCTGCCGAGTTTTGGGTGTCGCCGGATGCTGCGGCCAAGGCGGCGGTCCGTTTCGTCGATCTGGGCTTTACGGCGGTCAAGTTCGACCCGGCGGGGCCCTATACCATCCGTGGCGGGCATGAGCCGGCCCTGTCGGACATCAGCCGTTCTGTGGCCTTCTGCAAGGCCATCCGTGACGCGGTGGGGGATCGTGCCGATCTTCTGTTCGGCACGCACGGCCAGTTCACCACCCCCGGTGCGATCCGCATGGGCAAGGCGCTGGAGCCTTACAACCCGCTTTGGTACGAAGAACCGATTCCACCCGACAACCTGCTGGAATTCGCCGAAGTTGCGCGCCACGTGCATATCCCCCTGGCCACGGGTGAGCGGCTGACCACCAAGGCGGAGTTCGGGATGCTGCTGCGCGCCGGCGGGGTCAAGATCCTGCAACCCGCCTTGGGTCGCGTGGGTGGCATCTGGGAGGCCAAGAAGATCGCGGCGATGGCCGAGGTGTTCAACGCCGAAATGGCGCCGCATCTCTATGCCGGGCCGGTCGAATGGGCGGCAAACGTGCATTTTGCCGCCTCGATCCCGAACCTGCTGATTGCCGAGACCATCGAGACGGGCGGGGCCTTCCACCAGAAACTGATCCGCAACACGATCAGATGGGAAGATGGCTACATCCTGCCGCCGGACGCCCCGGGCCTTGGCATCGAGTTTGACGAGGATGTCGCCCGCGCGCATCCCTTTACCGGCACCGGTCTGCACCTGCAGATGCAGGAAGCGCCCTGCGACTATCGCCACGGCAACCGGTTCGAAGGGGGGGCGCCATCGGCGAAGAGCTGACCGGCGAGAACCTTCGGCGGTAATGTTTTCGAACAGAAGAATCGGGCTGCAAAAATGGCGACCCCGGAAGGAATCGAACCCTCAACCTCGGACTTAGAAGGTCCTTGCTCTATCCAGTTGAGCTACGGGGCCGCACCGCGCCCTTTTGCGGCAGGCGTGCGGATCACGCAAGTTCCTTTGTCAGGTAGACGGAGTTCGGATCCAGCGCATAGCCTTCGAAGGGCGCGCATTCGGTGAAGCCCGACTTTTCGTACAACCGGCGGGCGGGCAGAAACATCGGCTGCGACCCGGTTTCAAGGCTGAGCCGGGTGAACCCTGCGGCACGCGCCTCGGCCACCAGGTGTTGCAGCATCCGGCGCGACAGTCCCTGTCCGCGCAGTTCGGCCAGCACATGCATCGACTTGATCTCGGCGTGGACGGCGTCGATCCGCTTGAAGGCACCCATTGCCACCGGCTGCCCGGCATCGCGCAGCACGAAGAAGGCCACATCCGGATTGTCCAGCGCGCC
>JAYSYZ010000222.1:0-24558 GCA_043727195.1 Paracoccaceae bacterium | reverse complement strand
CTATTCCAACTACGGCACGAACATTCTGGTTTCGGCGGGTGCCGCGGCGGTGACCACAGACCTGACAGGGGCAAGCGGCTACAGCGCCGGTGACTATGCCACGGATTTCGGCGGTACGTCGGCGGCGACCCCGGTGGTGTCGGGTGTCATCGCGCTGATGCTGGACGCGAATGAAAACCTCGGCTGGCGCGACGTACGCGAGATTCTGGCAACATCGGCGGCACTGACGGGGTCGGTGGTGACGGGCGTTCACACCGGCGAAATCTCGGGCACGGTGTTTCAGGCGAGCACCGGCACCGGCGACAGCTGGAATGACGGCGGCCACGGCTATTCGGCGGATTACGGCTATGGCCGGGTCGATGCCTTTGCCGCGGTGCGGATGGCCGAAGCCTGGGCCTTGTGGGCGGGCGACCCGCTGACCAGCGACAACGAGGTGTTCCAGACGGTCACGACAGGCGTGATCAAATCTGCCATTCCCCTGCCCTATTCAGCCCAGCCCATACAGCTAGACGTGACCGAAGAGATGTGGATCGAGCATATCGACATCACCTTTGAAGTCGCTTTTTCCAGCATCGCGCCGGACAACGGGGAATACCTTGATTTCCGGCTGGTGGCACCAGACGGCACGGAATTCGTGATCGTCAGCACGTCGGATTTCTATGTGGAACAGGGGCAGGTCATCCAGTTGCCGGATGGCTTGCGCTGGACCTTCGGGATCGCCCATTCGATGGGGTTGAATGCGTTCGGAACGTGGGAGTTCTATTATTCCGGTACCTTTTCGGGCACGTTGACGGGAATGATCAGCGAGGTTGTGCTGGATTTCTTTGGGCGCGACGTTGACGTGGACAACGTCCACCACATCACCAAGGATTACCTGCTGGCGCAGACCCGCGATGCCGGGGATGCGCGCGACCGGATCATCGACGACACCAACGGCGGCAATGACTGGATCAACATGGCCGCCATCGCGGGGGCCGTCACGGTCACATTGGACAGCGCTGGCCGGATCTCCGTCGGCGGGGTGCAATGGGCCACCATTGCCGCCGGGGCCGCGATTGAAAACATTGTTACCGGCGACGGTGCGGACAGGATCACCGGATCGGCGCTGAACAACCAGCTGCACGGGATGCGCGGCAATGATTCGATCTTTGGCATGGGCGGGGCGGATTCGCTGGATGGCGCGGCGGGAAATGACCAGCTTTTCGGCGGCACCGGAAATGACGATCTGGACGGCGGGGCGGGCAATGATCTGCTGGACGGCGGCCTGGGCGATGACTGGCTGAACGCGGGCGATGGCAGTGACCGGGTGCTGGCGGGCGACGGCAATGACATGGTGCTGGCGGGCGCGGGCAGTGATTCCGTGTCGGGTGGTGCTGGCGACGACGATCTGTCGGGCGAAGCGGGGAACGACACGCTGTCCGGCGAGGCGGGGAATGACACGCTGACCGGTGGCATCGGCGATGACCGGCTTTCCGGCGGCGACGGCAGTGATCGGTTGGCGGGCGACGCGGGCAACGATCTGCTGGCGGGCGGCAATGGCGATGACGAGGTCGGTGGCAGCATTGGCAACGACACCCTGCTTGGCGATGCCGGAAACGACATTCTGACCGGCGGCGAGGGCATCGACAGCCTGAGTGGCGGCACCGGCAATGATTTGCTGGACGGTGGCACGGCTTCGGACCGGCTTTTTGGCGGCGATGGCAACGACGCGCTTTACGGTGGCGACGGCAATGATTCCATGCTCGGCGGTCTGGGCGATGACCTGCTGGAGGGCGGGTCTGACAACGATTCGCTGGGCGGCGAGGCCGGAAGCGACACGCTGGCCGGTGGCATCGGCAATGATGTGCTGACCGGCCTGACCGGCAACGACGTGCTGAACGGCGACAGCGGCAACGACCAGCTTAATGGCGGCGACAACAATGACGTGCTGGCGGGCGGTGCGGGCAATGACCTGCTGCTTGGCGGCAATGGCGACGACGCGCTGCAAGGCGACGGTGAGAATGACACCCTTTCGGGCGAGGCGGGGAATGACACGCTGGCCGGTGGCGCGGGTGGTGACAGCCTGTCGGGCGGCCTTGGCAACGACATGGTCGGCGGCGACGAGGGCGACGACCGGCTGTATGGCGGCGATGGCACCGACAGTCTTGATGGCGGCGCGGGCAGCGATTTCCTGCTGGGTGGCACCGGCAATGACAGGCTGGACGGCGGTGACGCCAACGACACGCTTGCCGGTGAGGCGGGCGACGATGTGCTGGACGGCGGTGCCGGCCCGGACCGGCTGTTCGGCGGCGACGGCAATGACCAGGTCGCGGGCGGCGCGGGCAACGATTTCCTGTCAGGCGGCAATGGCAATGACATGCTGGCGGGCGGCACCGACGACGATACGCTTTCGGGCGACGCGGGCAATGACACGCTGGAGGGTGGCACCGGCAACGATACGCTGGACGGCGGCATTGGCAACGATGCCCTCACCGGTGGCGAAGGCGGCGACCGGCTGCTGGGCGGTACGGGTGATGACCTGCTGCAGGGCGGGGATGCCACCGATACGCTGGAGGGCGGCGACGGCAACGATACGCTGCGCGGCGGGGCGGGCGCGGATGTGGCGACCGGCGGCCTGGGCCTTGATACTGCCGATTATGCCGATGCAACCGGGGCGGTGCGGATTGACCTCACGACGCCCTCTCTCAACGGGGGGGAGGCGCTGGGCGACACGCTGGGCGGGATCGAGAACCTGGCAGGCGGGGCATATGCCGACAGTCTGACGGGCGATCTTCTGGCCAATGTCCTGTCGGGCGGCGCGGGGGACGACCTTCTGGACGGGCGGGATGGCAATGACCGGCTGTTCGGCGGGGCGGACAATGACACAGCGACCGGCGGCGCCGGCAATGATGCGCTGTTCGGTGACGCAGGCGATGACAGCCTGGACGGCGGCATCGGCAACGACACGCTGGATGGCGGGTCTGGCAACGACACGCTGATCGGTGGCGACGGGATTGACCGGCTGTCGGGCGGCGACGGCGCGGACATGATCCTGACGGGAACGGCGTCGGATGTAGCGCTGGGCGGCGGCGCGTCCGACACGATCTTTGGCGAGATTGGCAACGATACCCTGTCGGGCGACGCCGGGAATGACCTTCTGTCCGGCGACGTCGGCGATGACCGGTTGTTCGGCGGCGAGGGCACCGACACGCTTGACGGCGGGGTCGGGAACGATTCGCTGTCTGGCGAGACGGGTGACGACAGTCTGTTCGGCGGCACAGGCAACGACACGCTGGCGGGCGGCACCGGAAATGACCTGCTGGCGGGTGGCGCTGGCGCGGACAGCCTGTCGGGCGGTGACGATGCCGACGTGTTGCAGGGCGCGGATGGCAACGATGTGCTGTTCGGCGGCACCGGCAATGACGTGCTCGACGCCGGGATCGGCAACGACACGCTGGCGGGCGACGCAGGCGACGACAGCTTGCAGGGCGGCGACGGCACCGACAGCCTGAGCGGCGGGACCGGCAACGACACGCTGGATGGCGGGGCCGAACGGGACCAGCTTTTCGGTGGCGACGGCAATGATCTGCTGAACGCCGGCGCCGGCAACGACGCGCTGGCGGGCGGCAACGGCAATGATGATCTGGCCGGGGGTGCCGACAATGATGCGCTGCTGGGCGACGCGGGCAACGACGTGCTGGCGGGTGGCGAGGGCGCGGACAGCCTTAACGGTGGCACAGGCAACGACACGCTGAGCGGGGACGCCGGCAACGACCTGCTGACCGGCGGGGCGAATTCGGATACCTTCGTGTTCAACAGCGGCTTCGGCCTGGACCGGATCACCGACTTTGTCGACAACTTTGATACCTTGGCCTTTGCCGCCGATCTGTGGGACGGGATCGTTGATACCACCACATTCGTCGACACGTTCGCGCAGGTCTCCGGCACGACCGTTGTCTTTGACTTCGGTGATGGCACCGTCTTGACGGTGGTCGGGGTCAATACGCTGGCCAAGCTTTACGACGATGTGGCCATCTGGGCGTGATCTGGCGCAACGGGGGCATTTGGCGCATATTTAGGCGTCAGATCCGTCCTGCCCCTTGCGCCGCACCGCAGCACTTCTAGAGTGCAGGGGTTCCCTCTGCCGCCGGAGAGCTGCCCATGCCCGAATTCCAGAAGATCCTGATCGCCAACCGGGGCGAGATCGCCATCCGTGTGATGCGCGCGGCCAACGAGATGGGCAAGAAAACCGTCGCGGTCTTTGCCGAGGAAGACAAGCTGAGCCTGCACCGCTTCAAGGCGGATGAGGCGTACCGGATCGGCGAAGGGCTGTCGCCGGTGGGGGCCTATCTGTCGATCCCGGAAATCATTCGCGTTGCCAAGATGGCGGGGGCGGATGCGATCCACCCCGGCTATGGCCTGTTGTCCGAAAATCCTGATTTCGTCGATGCCTGCGATCAGGCGGGGATCACCTTCATCGGCCCGCGGGCCGAAACGATGCGTGCTTTGGGCGACAAGGCATCCGCGCGGCGGGTGGCCATGGCTGCAGGCGTGCCGGTCATTCCGGCGACCGAGGTGCTGGGCGACGACATGGCGCTGGTCAAGCGGCAGGCGGCAGAGGTGGGCTATCCGCTGATGCTGAAAGCGTCGTGGGGCGGCGGCGGGCGCGGCATGCGGCCAATCAATTCCGAGGACGAGTTGGAGGCGAAGGTCCGCGAGGGCCGCCGCGAGGCAGAGGCGGCATTCGGCAACGGCGAGGGTTACCTTGAAAAGATGATCCTGCGGGCGCGGCACGTCGAGGTGCAGATCCTTGGCGACAAGCACGGCAATATCTACCACCTGTGGGAACGCGATTGCACGGTGCAGCGGCGCAACCAGAAAGTGGTGGAGCGCGCCCCTGCCCCGTACCTCACGCCCGAACAGCGCGCCGAGGTCTGCGAGATGGGTCGCAAGATCTGCGCCCATGTCGATTACGAATGCGCCGGAACGGTCGAATTCCTGATGGATATGGACACCGAGAAATTCTACTTCATCGAAGTGAACCCCCGCGTGCAGGTGGAACATACCGTTACCGAAGAGGTGACGGGGATCGACATCGTGCAGGCGCAGATCCTGATCGAAGAGGGCAAGACCCTGGCCGAAGCAACCGGGATCGCGCGGCAAGAGGATGTGGTGTTGAACGGCCATGCGCTGCAGTGCCGGGTGACCACGGAAGACCCGCTGAACAACTTCATCCCCGATTACGGCCGTCTGACCGCCTATCGCAGCGCCACCGGCAACGGCATCCGGCTGGATGGCGGCACCGCCTATGCGGGCGGCGTGATCACGCGGTACTATGACTCGCTTCTGGTCAAGGTCACGGCGCATGCCCAGACCCCGGAAAAGGCCATCGCGCGGATGGACCGTGCCCTGCGCGAGTTTCGCATCCGCGGGGTGGCCACGAACATCGACTTCGTCATCAACCTGTTGAAGCACCCGACTTTTCTGAACGACACCTACACGACCAAGTTCATCGACACGACACCGGACCTGTTCGCCTTCAAGAAACGCCGCGACCGGGCGACCAAGATTCTGACCTATATCGCCGACATCACGGTGAACGGGCATCCCGAAACCGCGGGCCGCCCGAAACCGGCCGCCGAGGCCCGCATGCCGCGCCCGCCGGTGGCGCGGTCGGAACCGGCGATGGGCACCCGCAACCTGCTGGAACAGAAGGGCCCGCAGGCGGTGGCCGACTGGATGCGCGCGCAGACAAAGGTGCTGATCACCGACACCACGATGCGCGACGGGCACCAGTCACTGCTGGCGACGCGGATGCGCTCGATCGACATGATCCGCGTTGCCCCGGTCTATGCCGCCAACCTGCCGCAGCTGTTCAGCGTCGAATGCTGGGGCGGGGCGACGTTCGATGTGGCGTACCGGTTCTTGCAGGAATGCCCCTGGCAACGCCTGCGCGATCTGCGCGCAGCGATGCCCAACCTGATGACCCAGATGCTGCTGCGCGCGTCGAACGGGGTGGGTTACACCAACTATCCCGACAATGTCGTGCAGGCTTTCGTCCGGCAGGCTGCGCTGACCGGGGTTGATGTCTTCCGCGTGTTCGACAGCCTGAACTGGGTGGAAAACATGCGGGTCGCGATGGACGCGGTGGTTGAGGCCGGCAAGGTTTGCGAAGGCACGATCTGCTATACCGGCGATCTGCTGGACCCTGCCCGTCCGAAGTATGACCTGAAATACTACGTCACCATGGGGAAAGACCTGAAAGCCGCTGGCGCGCATGTGCTGGGGCTGAAGGATATGGCGGGTCTGTTGAAACCGGCCGCCGCAAGGGTGCTGATCAAGGCGCTGAAGCAGGAGGTCGGCCTGCCGATCCATTTCCATACGCATGACACCAGTGGCGCCGGGGCAGCGACGATCCTTGCCGCCTGCGACGCGGGCGTCGATGCGGTGGACGCCGCGATGGATGCGTTTTCCGGCGGCACATCGCAGCCCTGCCTCGGGTCCATCGTCGAGGCGCTGAAGAACACCGAACGCGATACCGGGCTTGATATCAGCGCGATCCGCGAGATCTCCAATTATTGGGAACAGGTGCGCGGCCAGTACGCGGCGTTCGAAAGTGGTATTCCTGCCCCGGCCTCGGAAGTGTATCTGCACGAGATGCCGGGCGGCCAGTTCACCAACCTCAAGGCGCAGGCGCGTTCGCTGGGGCTGGAGGAACGCTGGCACGAGGTGGCGCAGGCCTATGCCGACGCCAATCAGATGTTCGGTGATATCGTCAAGGTGACCCCGTCGTCCAAGGTGGTGGGCGACATGGCGCTGATGATGGTGGCCCAGAACCTGACGCGCGCGCAGGTCGAGGATCCCGCCATCGACGTGGCCTTTCCCGAAAGTGTGGCCGACATGCTGAAAGGCAACCTTGGCCAGCCCCCCGGCGGCTGGCCTGCGGGCATTCTGAAAAAGGTGCTGAAGGACGAGGCTGCGCTGACCGACCGCCCCGGCGCGCGGCTGCCGCCGGTCGACGTCGAGGCAACGCGCGCCCGGCTTGGCGAAGAGCTGCGCATCGGCGACGAAGAAGCAGAAGGCGAAACGGTGGATGACGAGGATCTGAACGGCTATCTGATGTATCCCAAGGTCTTCATGGAATATCGGGTGCGCCACCGGCTTTACGGGCCGGTGCGGGCGCTACCAACCAAGACTTTCTTTTACGGCATGGTATCCGGCGAAGAGATCACCACCGAGATTGACCCCGGCAAACAGCTGGAAATCCGCCTGCAGGCAGTGGGTGAGACGACGGATGACGGCGAGGTGAAGGTGTTCTTCGAGCTGAACGGCCAGCCTCGGGTGATCCGGGTGCCGAACCGGGCCGTCAAGGCCAAGACTGCCGCCCGCCCCAAGGCGCAAGACGGCAATCCCGGCCATGTCGGTGCGCCGATGCCCGGCTCTATCGCCAGCCTTGCAGTCGCGGCGGGCCAGACGGTGCGCGCGGGCGATCTTTTGTTGACCATCGAAGCGATGAAGATGGAAACCGGTCTGCATGCCGACCGCGCGGCCACCGTAAAGGCGATCCACGTCGCGCCCGGCGCCCAGATCGACGCGAAGGACCTGCTGGTGGAACTGGAATGAAACCGGTGGTCCCTGCCTGGAATTGCGCGATGTGGCTGCCGTCCGGTATGAGGCGGGCTGAGGACGGGTGCGCCTGACGATCCGGTATCCCACTTTCAGGCAGCCGTTCCGATGATGAATGCCGCGATGGTCTGAGCCGCGTCCGAACTGCGGGCGCGAGTGAAGCGGGGGCTGGCCGAACGCGCGGGCAAGGCTGGGCCGAGACAGTTGCAAGGTGCGCCGATGCCCTGTCGGCCAGGCCGGTTGCCATCCTGCGGACGCCGCCCAATGACCTGCCCACAATTTGGGCAATTCCTGCCGGCAGGCAGCGGGGCCGCATATCGGCACTTGACCCCGGCTGCGTGCGGCATAGGCTGAGCGGATAAAATCGGCATATCGTCGGACGGCATCTGGGCCTTGCATGCAGACCTCACTGGGTGGGCTGCGGCAAGGCTTTTGCGTTTTTTGGGGTGGTGGGTGAAAAGACGCATCGAACTCGGGCTGCTCTACTCCCGCTCCGGCAGCTATTCGCTGATCGCGGAGGCGTGCCGGTCCGGCGCTCTTGCGGCCATCGCCATGGTGAATGCGGATCCTTTGCTTGACCTGACCTTTCTGCCGGTCGAACGCGATCCGGGGGGCAATGTCGATGCTTACGGTCCCTTGTGTGCAGAAATCCTGCGAGACACCGGCGCACGGCATGTTGTGGGCTGTGTCACCTCATGGAGCCGCAAAGAAGTGATCCCGACGGTCGAGAAATTTGGCGGCACGCTTTGGTACGCGGTGCCCTATGAGGGGTTCGAGGCGTCGGATCACGTGGTCTACACCCACGCTTGCCCGAACCAGCATCTGTTGCCGCTGCTTGACTGGGCGCTGCCCGCGCATGGGCGGCGGGCATTCCTGACCGGATCGAACTACATCTGGGGCTGGGAAATGAACCGCCTTGCCCGCGAACGCATCACCGCCGCGGGGGGCGAGGTGCTGGGCGAACGCTACCTTCCGATCGGCTCTCGCGACGTGGAGCGGATGATCGAGGAAATCCGCTTTGCCCGACCGGATTTCATCCTGAACTCGCTGATCGGCCCATCGTCCTATGAATTCATGGCCGCCTATCGCAGGCTGGGATTCGCGGACACGCATTTCCGGCCCGCCGCCTGCCCGGTCCTGTCGTGCAACCTGACGGAATGCGAATTGCCGGCTTTGGGGCAGGCGGCGGAGGGGCTGGTTGCGGCAGGCCCCTATTTCCGGGGGATGCCGGGCTGGCCGGGGCCGGGCAACTTTGGCTCGTCGCACGAAGCGGCGGCCTATGCGGCGGTGCGCGAACTGGCGCGGCTGCTGGCAGGTCGCAAGGGGGCCGAGGATCTGCCGCTATCACAATTGCTGGCCGGGGATCATGGGACGGGGATTGTTGATCCTGACACCCACCATACGGTTTTGCCGGTGATCATCGCCCGGGTCGAGCGCGGTGCCTTTGCCCCGATCCGGCGGCAAGAAGCGGTTGCAGGTGATCCCTACCTGACGCGCGGGCGGTCGGCCCCCCCTGCCCCGATGCTCAGGGTCGTGTCATGAAGCGCCGCCCGATCCGTATCCCCGACCTCGGCGGTGCGCAGGCCATCATCCTGCACCGCGCGCATCCCACGGTACAGGCGCTGACCCGCCAGTTGACCGCCATCGGTTTGCGCGTCAGTCAGGCCTGGCCAGAGCTTGGGCCCGAAGTGCATGCGGCCGACTACGTGTTTTTCGACGCCGACATGGGGCATGACGCCATGTTTCCGTGGGATTCGGGCCAGCCGCCCATTCCGATGATTGCGCTGATCGGGTCAGAAGCGCCGGGGCGGATCGAATGGTCGCTGAAGGCCGGCGCGCATGCCCAGTTGCTAAAGCCGGTCGGTGACAATGGTGCCTATTCTGCCCTGCTGATCGCGCGCGATGCCTTTGACGCGCAAAAAACCCTGTCCGCCGAGATTGCCGACCTGCGGCGGCGGCTGGAGGAGCGTCAGACGGTGGTGCGCGCCGTCACCCTTCTGGCTGCGCGCGGCCGGTCTGAGGCGGACGCTTATGCCCAGTTGCGGCAACTGGCGATGGCGTGGCGGATCAGTTTCGAGGATGCGGCGGCGCGGATCGTGGCGGCCCGGGCCGCCGGAGAGGGTGCGGATGACCGACCTCAGCGCGGATAATGACCTTCGCCGCCCGCGTGGCGCGCTGGCGCGGCTTTTGCAGCGCAAACTTGCGCTGTTCGGGCTGGTGCTGATCGGGCTGGTGGTGGGGGGCGCGCTTGCCGCACCGCTGATCGCGCCCTTTGACCCCAACGATCAGATGTTCGACGGCCTGACACTCGAAGGCGCGCCGATGCCACCGGGTGAACAGTTCATGCTGGGCACCGACCTTCTGGGCCGCGATCTGTTCAGCCGCCTTCTGTACGGCGCGCGGACCTCTCTGATCATCGGGGTGGTGGCGAACGGGCTGGCGCTGTTGATCGGCACGCTTGTGGGCATCACCGCCGGGTTCTTCCGGGGCTGGATCGGTGCGGTTCTGATGCGATTTACCGATCTGATGATGGCGTTTCCGGCGCTGCTATTGGCAATCTGCCTGGCCGCAATCTTTCAGCCGTCGCTTTGGATCGTCGCCCTGGTCATCGCGCTGGTAAACTGGGTGCAGACGGCGCGGGTGATTTATACCGAGACGACATCGCTTGCGACCCGCGACTTCATTGCCGCCGAGCGGACCTTGGGTGCCAGCACATCACGCATTCTGTTCCGCCATATTCTGCCACATCTGGTGCCGACGATCATCGTCTGGGGGACACTTGGAATCTCGACCACGGTCCTGCTGGAGGCGACGCTGAGCTTTCTGGGCGTCGGCGTCCAGCCACCGACCCCAAGCTGGGGCAACATCATTTTTGAAAACCAGACCTATTTTCAGTCTGCGCCCTGGCTGGTGTTCATACCCGGTGCCGCGATCATCCTGCTGGCGCTGGCGTTCAACCTTGTGGGCGATGCGCTGCGCGATGTGCTGGACCCGACGCAACGGGGGCGCGACTGATGGCTGCATATCTTGTCCGTCGCCTGATCCAGTCAGCACTCATCCTTGTGGGGGTCAGCTTCATCACCTTTTTCCTGTTGTACGTCCTGCCCGCCGATCCGGTGCGCCAGATCGCCGGGCGGTCGGCCACCGCCGAGACGGTGGAAAATATCCGCCAGCAGCTTGGCCTCGACAAGCCTTTTATCGTGCAATACGCCCGTTATCTGGGCGCTCTGGTGCAAGGCGACATGGGCCGCAGCTACCTGCAGAAGACCGAGGTGGCCGAACTGATCTGGTCGCGCCTGCCTGCCACGCTGCTGCTGATGCTGGGGGCGATTGTCTGCGAACTGGTGCTTGGCCTGACCATGGGCATCGCCGCAGCACTCTGGCGGGGCAGAGCGGTTGATCAGGTGTTGATGATGGCCTCGTTCGTCACCGTGTCCGCACCGCAGTTCGTGGTAAGCCTGCTTCTGCTTTACGTTTTCGCCGTCAAGCTGGGTTGGTTCCCGATCGGCGGCTACGGCACCTTTGCGCATCTGGTGCTGCCCGCCATAACCTTGGGCATCCTCGGTTCGGGCTGGTACAGCCGCATGATGCGGTCGTCGATGATCGACGTCATGCGCGCCGACTACATCCGCACCGCCCGGGCCAAGGGCCTAAGCCGCGCCCGTGTGGTGTTGCGCCACGCCCTGCCCAACGCCATCCTGCCGGTCATCGCGATGATCGGCATCGACATCGGCATCTTCATGGGGGGCATCGTGGTGGTGGAATCGGTGTTTGGCTGGCCCGGCATCGGCCAGCTGGCCTGGCAGGCGATCCAGCGTGTCGACATCCCGATCATCATGGGCGTTACGCTAATATCTGCCTGCGCCATCGTGATCGGCAACCTCTTGGCCGATCTGATCGCCCCGCTCATCGACCCCCGGATTACACTGCGCTGATTACCCTTCGCTCATTACCCTTGGCTCATTACCCTTGGCTGAAACCCCGACAGGAGAGTCACAATGAAAAACCTTCTCGCCTCGACCGCCCTGATGCTGACGCTGGCGCTGCCCGCCTCTGCGCAGGATTATACCCCCGATCCCGCAGCGACCGCTGGCGGCAGCATCGTCATTACCTACAAAGACGACGTGGCAACACTTGACCCCGCCATCGGTTACGACTGGCAGAACTGGTCAATGATCAAGTCGCTTTATGACGGGCTGATGGACTATGTTCCCGGCACAACCACGCTGCGGCCCGGCCTTGCCGAAAGTTACGAAATCTCGCCAGACGGTCTGGTTTATACCTTCAAACTGCGTGCGGGCGTGAAATTCCACAATGGCCGCGAAATGACGGCGGAAGATGTCAAGTATTCCCTCGACCGCGTTACCAATCCTGAAACCCAGTCGCCAGCCGCAGGTTTCTTCGCGGCCATTGCAGGGTTTGACGCTGCAGGACCCGACGGCATGTCGGGCGTCGAGGTGACGGGTCCCCTGACTGTCAAGATCACGCTGAGCCGCCCTGATGCCACCTTCCTGCACGTCATGGCGCTGAACTTCGCCTCTGTCGTGCCGAAAGAGGCGGTTGATGCCGCAGGCCCGGACTTTGGCAAAATTCCGGTTGGCACAGGGGCGTTCAAGCTGGCGGAATGGACATTGGGCCAGCGGCTGGTGTTCGAGAAGAACGCCGATTACTGGCGTCCGGGCGTGCCGTTCCTTGATCAGGTCGTGTTCGAGGTTGGGCAGGAACCTGTGGTAGCCCTGTTGCGGCTGCAAAACGGCGAGGTTGACGTCCCCGGCGACGGCATTCCCCCCGCCAAATTCATGGAGGTGATGGGCGATCCGGCGCAGGCGGCGCGCGTGGTGCAGGGTGGACAGCTGCACACCGGCTACATCACGTTGAACGTGACGACCCCGCCCTTCGACAAGCTGGAAGTGCGCAAGGCCGTCAACATGGCGATCAACAAGGATCGGATCATCCAGATCATCAACGGCCGCGCGGTGGCCGCCAACCAGCCATTGCCGCCGTCAATGCCGGGCTACACCGAAGGTTATGCGGGCTATGCCTATGATGTCGAAGGGGCCAAGGCGCTTCTGGCCGAGGCGGGGCTGGCCGACGGTTTTGAGACCGAGCTTTACGTGATGAACACCGATCCGAACCCGCGCATCGCCCAGGCGATCCAGCAGGATCTCGCGGCCATCGGCATCAAGGCCAACATCCAGAACCTCGCCCAGGCCAACGTGATCGAGGCCGGGGGTGCGGGCACCGCGCCGATGATCTGGTCGGGCGGCATGGCCTGGATCGCCGACTTCCCCGATGCGTCAAACTTCTACGGCCCGATCCTTGGCTGTGCAGGCGCGGGCGAAGGCGGCTGGAACTGGTCAAAGTTCTGTGACGAAAGCTTGGATGCCAAAGCGGTCGCAGCGGATAGCCTGTTCGACCCGGCAAAGGCGCAGGACCGTCTGAAACTTTGGTCCGAAGTCTACACCGGCGTGATGGAACAGGCCCCGTGGGTGCCGGTATTCAACGAAGAACGCTACACCATGAAGTCGGAGCGTATGGGCGGCGAGGATGCGCTTTACGTCGATCCGGTCTCGATCCCGGTCAATTACGATTACGTCTGGGTCAAACCGTAATGTGCAAGGCCTGCGAATACACCATCCACGGCGCGCAGCATCATTTCGGCTGGGACAATTCCCTGCCCCCGGCGTTGCGCGTCGCCCCCGGATCAACCATTCAGTTCAACTGTCATGACAGTTCGGCGGGCCAGCTTGGCCCGTCGTCGACCCTGCAGGATGTGGCCAACCTTGACTTCGGCAAGATCAACCCGGTGTCGGGGCCGATCTTTGTCGACGGCGCGAAACCCGGCGATGTTCTGAAGGTCACGCTGGAAAGCTTTGCCCCCCGCGTCTTTGACGGTAAGGGTTTTGGATGGACGGCAAACATCCCCGGCTTCGGGCTGCTTGCCGATCAGTTCACCGATCCGGCGTTGTGCTTGTGGTCCTACGACCCCGCCAGTATGGCACCCGCCCTTTGGGGCACATCGGCGCGCGTGCCGCTGAAGCCCTTTTCCGGCACCATCGGCAATGCACCGGCAGAGGTTGGCCATCATTCGGTCGTGCCGCCCCGGCGGGTGGGCGGCAACCTTGATATCCGCGATCTGACGGCGGGGGTAACGCTTTACCTGCCGGTCGAGGTGGAGGGCGCTTTGTTCAGCGTGGGCGACACCCATGCCGCGCAAGGCGACGGCGAAGTCTGTGGCACGGCCATCGAATCGCCGATGGACGTGGTGCTGACGCTGGATCTGCTGAAGAACCAGCCGCTCAAGACGCCGCGGTTTACCACCCCCGGCCCGGTGACCCGTCACCTCGACGCCAAGGGGTACGAGGCAACCACCGGGATCGGGCCTGACCTGATGACCGCCGCCAGAGACGCGGTATCGAACATGATCGACGTCCTCTGCGCCCAGCAGGGCATCACCGCAGTTGACGCCTACATGCTGTGTTCCGTTTGCGGCGATCTGCGGATTTCCGAGGTTGTTGACATGCCGAATTGGGTCGTCAGCTTCTATTTCCCCCGGGTCGTCTTCGAATGACCCCTGCGGCAGTCCTGCCAACTTCCGGGGCGGCCACCGCCCCGGCACCTGTTCTGCGGGTAGAGGGGCTTTGTGTCTCGGTCCGGTCCGAAGGCGGATTGAAGCCCCTGGTCGAAGACCTGTCCTTCACCCTGAACAAGGGCGAGACGCTGGCGATTGCCGGCGAAAGCGGGTCGGGAAAATCCATTACCGCGCTTGCCATCATGGGCCTTTTGCCGCCGCCTGCGGTGCGGGTCACCGGGGGCCGGGTGATGTTGTCGGGGCGGGACCTGACCGCCCTGCCGGAACCTGACCTGCGCCGTATCCGGGGCGACCGGATCGCGATGATCTTTCAGGAACCGATGACCAGCCTGAACCCGGTGATGACGGTGGGCGCACAATTGGCCGAAGCCATTCGTGCCCATGAACCGGTCACCTGGACCGAGGCCCGCCAACGCGCTGCTGCGGCGCTTTTGGCGGTGCGCCTGTCAGAACCCCAGCGCAGGATGCGGCAGTTCCCGCATGAACTTTCCGGCGGTATGCGGCAACGCGTGATGATCGCCATGGCGCTGGCGCTTCGCCCCGAAGTTCTGATCGCGGATGAGCCGACCACGGCGCTGGACGTGACCGTGCAGCGTGAAATTCTGGACCTGCTTCGCGAGCTTCAGACCGAAATGGGCACCGCGATCATCCTGATCACCCATGACATGGGCGTTGTCGCGGAAATGGCCGATCGCGTCATCGTCATGCGCGCGGGCCGCCAGGTTGAGACTGCGGCAACCACCGAAATCTTTGCCCGGCCCCGCGCAGTCTATACCCGCGCCCTTCTGGCTGCGGTACCGCGCATCGGGCATGGTGCCGTGCGACCTGCGGTCACTGGCGAACCTGTCGCCCGCCTGTCGGATGTTGTGGTCCGCTATCCGCTGCGCGGCGGTTATCTGGGCGGCGTCACTCATAACGTTCACGCCGTCGAACATGTGAGCTTCGACATTTGCCGGGGCGAGACCTTGGCGCTGGTTGGCGAATCCGGTTGTGGCAAATCCACCATTGCCCGCGCGCTGGTCGGGCTGGCACCGCATCAGGGGCGGATCGAGATTGCCGGACAGGACCTTGGCCGCCTTGACAAGGCCGGGTTGAAGGCGCTGCGCCGCAAGGTGCAGATGGTGTTCCAGGACCCGATGGCCGCCCTCAACCCGCGGATGCGGGTGGGCGACCTGATCGCCGAGCCGCTGGTGATTCATGGCATCGGCGACGCGGCAGACCGGCGCGCGAGGGCGGCTGATCTGATGCAGCGGGTGGGGCTGGAGGCGTCGCAACTGGGCCGCTATCCGCACGAATTTTCGGGCGGACAACGGCAGCGCATCTGCATTGCCCGCGCGCTTGCCATGCAGCCCGACCTGATCATCGCCGACGAAAGCGTCTCGGCGCTTGACGTCTCGGTTCAGGGGCGGGTGCTTGACCTGCTGCGGGCGCTGCAGCGCGAATTCGGGATGTCCTACCTGTTCATCAGCCACGACATGGCGGTTGTCGACAATATCTCGGATCGGGTTGCGGTGATGTATCTGGGCCAGATCGTCGAAATGGGCACCCGGGCGCAGATCTTCGGCAATCCGACACACCCCTACACGCGCCGCCTGATCGCGGCTGTCCCGGTTCCCGACCCTTCTCGCCCACGCCCTGCACGGGTTCGACTTGCCGCAGACGTGCCAAGCCCCCTGCACCGGCCCGGAAGCGAACCACCGAGGGTTATTCTTCGCGACATCGGTGGCGGCCATCTGGTCGGCAGCCTGCCGGGCGCCCCAAACCGGCTGGAGGGAAAGTTATTGAGTGAGGCGTGACCTGCGGAATGCGCGGTCGAATGTCCCCATTCGCCAACGCCTTGCTGACCCATCAACAGGGCTGGATCATCAAACGCTGTCAGAAGGACTTATGGTGCTGTGAGAGAGGATTGAACTCTCGACCTCACCCTTACCAAGGGTGTGCTCTACCACTGAGCTACCACAGCCGCCTTTTCCGAACGATATTCCCGGGCTTTGACACCCGGGCATAGTGGGTTCCGGAAATCCCCCACCCGAACAAACGCTTCCGACGCCGTCGCCGCCTCTGATGCACGTATCTGCCAGGAACGACCGTAGCGCCGGGGATGGCACAGTAAGGCTCCACCCCGTTCTGGCGGGCGTGTTAAACGCAAAGCGACAGTCTTGCAAGCGGGTTCTGGCGGTGACATGGCGGCGACGTCACCTTCCGCGTTCCGGCCGCTGTGACCACTGGGCATGGCGGCGCCAAAGTCGTTTATCGGCGCGAGGTGTCCCGAGGGAAAGTGCGGCCCTTTTCGGCTGCCGTGACCTGCGGGTGACCCTGTCTTGCCCCAGATTGCGGGCTTCGGCCCCCGAACTCAATCAACCAGAAGATGACAGCGGTGACGCGGGCAGTCGAGCGGGGCGGCGGCCGCCTTGCGCCGGTCTTCAGGCGTGCACAGCCGCCGGGCGGGCTGGCCAATCTGGACCCTGCGCCCGCGCTGCGGTATGACACCGCACATGCGTACCCCATCCGATACGTCAGATCGCGACCGACCTGCAAAAACCACGCCCGCAAAGGCGCGGGATGACAGGTTGAAGGCGGCGTTGAAGGCCAATATGGCGCGCAGGAAGGCACAGGCGAAAGCCCGGAACGGTAGCGACGCATCGTCCGGGGAAACCGATAACGGCGGATAGGGCAGATGGATTCGATTCTGGTGCGGGGCAACGGCGCACTTTCGGGGGTTATCCCGATCGCGGGGGCCAAGAACGCCTGCCTGACGCTGATGCCCGCGACGCTGCTCAGTGACGAGCCGTTGACGCTGACCAACGCCCCGCGGCTTTCCGACATCGCCACGATGACGCAACTGTTGCAGTCGCTGGGGGCGGAAGTGGCCAGTCTGCAGGATGGTCTGGTGCTGGCCATGTCCAGCCATTCGATCACCAACCACACCGCCGATTACGACATCGTGCGCAAGATGCGCGCCTCGATCCTGCTGCTGGGGCCGATGCTGGCGCGGTACGGCCATGCGGTGGTGTCCCTGCCCGGCGGCTGTGCCATCGGCGCGCGCCCCGTGGACCTGCACCTCAAGGCGCTGGAGGCGATGGGGGCTGAACTCGACCTGCGCGATGGCTACATCCATGCGAAAGCGCCCGGGGGGCGGTTGCGCGGCGCGGTGGTGGAGTTTCCCTTCGTATCGGTCGGAGCCACGGAAAACGCGCTGATGGCGGCGACGCTGGCCCGCGGCACGACTGTCCTGAAAAACGCCGCGCGCGAGCCGGAGATCGTCGATCTTGCCCGCTGCCTGCGCAGGATGGGCGCGCAGATCGACGGCGAGGGCACCGGGACCATCACGGTTCAGGGCGTTGACCGGCTGGGCGGGGCCACGCACCCCGTGGTCACCGACCGGATAGAGCTGGGCACCTACATGCTGGTGCCTGCCATCTGCGGCGGCGAGGTGGAATGTCTGGGCGGGACGCTGGAACTGGTCGGCGCGTTCGCCGAAAAACTGGATCAGGCCGGGATTTCGGTCACCCAGACGAACCGCGGCCTGAAGGTTTCCGCCAAGAACGGTCGCGTGCGGGCGGTGAATGTGACGACCGAGCCTTTCCCCGGCTTTCCGACCGACCTGCAGGCGCAGATGATGGCGCTGCTTTGCACCGCCGAAGGAACTTCGGTGCTGGAAGAAAAGATTTTCGAGAACCGCTTCATGCACGCGCCGGAACTGATCCGGATGGGGGCGAAGATCGAGGTGCATGGCGGTACGGCGACCGTGACCGGTGTCGACAAGCTGCGCGGTGCGCCGGTGATGGCGACCGATCTGCGCGCGAGTGTCAGCCTGATCCTTGCGGGACTGGCGGCAGAGGGCGAGACGGTGGTCAGCCGGGTTTATCACCTGGATCGCGGTTATGAGCGGGTTGAAGAAAAGCTGCGCGCCTGCGGGGCGCATATCGAGCGGATCAGGGCATGAGCGATGCGCGGTTCGAGGATGGGGCGGACGCGCCGCTGCATCTGGTGGCGGCGGACGCCGAGGATGTAAAGGTGATGTCGGCGCTGCTGCAGGACGCGGTGCTGCCGGTGACCGAAATGGGCTGGAAGCCGAAACAACGGCGGTTTGCCCTGCTGGTGAGCCGCTTTCGCTGGGAAGACCGCCCGGCAGCCGAAGCGGCGGGGCGGGCTTATGAGCGGGTGCGGTCGTTGCTGGTGATCGAGGATGTGACGGCGGTCCGGACGCAGGGCATTGACCGGGGCGACCGTGATATGGTGCTGTCGATCCTGTCGGTCGGCTTTGTGCCGAAGGAGGATGGGACCGGCACGCTGACCCTGCTGCTGGCGGGCGATGGTGCGGTGGCGATCGATGTGGAGGCACTGGAAATGCGGCTGGAGGATGTGACGCGGCCTTACCGCGCGCCGTCCGGCAAGGTGCCGCAGCACGACTGAACCGGCCCGGCCACGACCGGCGGTTTCCAAAGCGGAGCCGTCATGTCGCCTGCGCGGCAAAGCCGCCTGGCTTCGCACGCTCCACGGCGGATAGTTGTAAAAGGGAAAGTCGCAGGGCCGCGCGCCTTGAGGCAGGCGCGACCCTGCGCTATCTGACGCGCGTCAGTTGAAGGATATCCTGCCCATGCCCGCGTACCTGTCGATCCGCGATCCCGGTTTCCACGCAGAATTTGCCGCCCTGTTGGGGCAAAAGCGCGAAGAGGCCGAGGATGTCGATCAGGCGGTGGCCGCGATCATCGCCGATGTGCGCGCGCGTGGCGACGCGGCAGTGATCGAGCTGACTGAACGTTATGACCGGCTGGAACTTACCGCCGGGACCCTGGCATTTTCGCCGGACGAGATTGCTGCCGAAGTGGCCAAGGTCGGGACCGAGGACCGTGCCGCACTGGAACTGGCCGCCGACCGCATCCGCGCCTATCACAGCCGTCAGCGCCCGGCGGACGAAAGCTGGATCGAACCTTCGGGCACGATGCTTGGCTGGCGCTGGTCGCCGGTTGCGGCGGCGGGGCTGTATGTGCCGGGGGGCACGGCGTCTTATCCGTCTTCGGTGCTGATGAACGCCATCCCGGCGCGGGTCGCGGGGGTGGAAAGGCTGGTGATCTGTTGCCCGACACCGGGGGGCGTGGTGAACCCGCTGGTCCTGCTGGCGGCCGAGATTGCCGGGGTCGATGTGGTCTACCGGATCGGCGGCGCGCAGGCCGTGGCCGCGCTGGCCTACGGTACCGAAAGCATCGCACCCGTCGACAAGATCACCGGGCCGGGCAATGCCTATGTCGCGGCGGCCAAGCGCCGGGTGTTTGGCCGGGTGGGCATCGACATGATTGCCGGGCCGTCGGAAATTCTGATCGTCGCCGACGCCGACAATGATCCTGACTGGGTGGCGCTGGATCTGCTGAGCCAGGCGGAACACGATGTATCGGCCCAGTCGATCCTGATCACCACCGACGCGGCCTTTGGCGTAGCGGTGGCAGCGGCGGTCGAGGCACGGTTGCAGACGCTGGAACGGCGGGCGATTGCCGGCGCGTCCTGGGCCACGAACGGTGCCGTCATCGTGGTCGATACGCTGGACGAGGCGGCAGCGCTGACCGACCGCATCGCGCCCGAACATCTGGAACTGCTGGTCGCCGACCCCGAGGCACTGGCCGCCAAGGTGCGCCACGCCGGGGCGATCTTCCTCGGTGCGTATACGCCCGAAGCGATCGGCGATTATGTGGGCGGGCCGAACCATGTGCTGCCCACGGCGCGGTCGGCGCGGTTTTCATCCGGGCTGTCGGTGCTGGATTTCATGAAGCGGACGACGCTGGCCAAGATGACGCCAGAGGCGCTGAAGGCCATCGGCCCTGCGGCAGAGCGGCTGGCAGTCAGCGAAAGCCTGCAGGCCCATGGCCTGAGCGTCAGGGCGCGGCTGGACCGGTTGAACCGCTAAGCGCGGCCAGGTCGGCGGCGCATTCCGCCTCTTGCACCGACAAGGGGCCTCGGGCATCACAGCCGGACGCCCATAGCAACGAATGCCGACATGAACCGCATCTGCCATATCGAGATCGACGAGCGCGGTCTTGCGCCCCCCACGCCAGAGATTGAACAGGAACGCCGCGTGGCGATCTATGATCTGTTGGAAGACAACGTCTTTGGCCTGCCGCGCAAGGCAGACCGGGTGCATCCCGAAGGACCCTACCGGGTGAAGCTGGCGATCCGTGACGGGCGGCTGGTGTTCGATATCGGCTCGGAAGCGGGCGAGAAGGCCGGCGAGTTCCATCTGTCGCTTGGCCCGTTCCGGCAGGTGGTGAAGGATTACTTCCAGATCTGCGAAAGCTATTTCGAAGCGGTGAAACGCCTGCCGCCCAGCCAGATCGAGGCGATCGACATGGCCCGGCGTGGCATCCACAACGAAGGCGCGCGCGTGCTGCAGGAACGCCTGGACGGCAAGGCGGCGGTCGACACCGACACCGCGCGCCGCCTGTTCACGCTGATCTGCGTCTTGCACTGGGGCTGACCTTGGCTGACTTTCCCCAATCGGTGCTGTTCTGCTGCGACCACAATGCCGTCCGCTCGCCCATGGCCGAGGCGTTGATGAAACGCCTTTACGGCCAGCGCGCCTATGTGCAATCGGCCGGCGTCAAGAACGACATGGAGGTCGACGGCTTTTCCGTCGCGGTCTGCGAAGAGCTGGGGATCGAGCTTTCGCGCCACCGATCCCGCTCGTTCGAAGAAATGCAGGAATGGGGCGATGACCTGAGCCAGTTCGATCTGATCGTCGCCCTGTCGCCCGCCAGCCAGCGCATGGCCCTGGAACTGACCCGGTTCCACCACCTTGATATCGAATACTGGCCGATCCTTGACCCTACCGGTCTGGGCGAAACCCGCGAGGCCAAGCTTGCGGCCTACCGCCAGACCCGCGACCAGATCCGTGACCGCATGCTGGCCCGCTTCGGCCCGCCGACGGAATAGCACATCGTCGCGCCGGATTCGGGCGCAATGGTGAAGGCGGGGGGGCGGCCTTGCCGTCTTAGAAATCAGTCGGCGCGCCACCTTCCTGTTTGCGTCGGGCAACAAAGCGGCGCAGTTCTTCCTGATCATCGCCGTTCATTTCCGGCGGCTCGAATTCTGCCATGATCTGCTTGTAGATGCGGTGCGCGCGTTCCTGGGTCCAGACCGACCCATCAATCTGCCAGGCCTCATAATTGCGCCAGTCCGAACAGATCGGCGCGTAAAAGGCATTCTGATAGCGATCCTGGGTATGCTGCACACCGAAGTAATGCCCGTTTGGCCCGACCTCCTTGATCGCGTCGAAGGCAAGGTCATCGTCGGTGGTGGCGTAGGTCGCCTCTTCGAAATAGCGCTGGATCATCTGCAGGACCTCGCAGTCCATGATGAACTTCTCGGGGCTGGCGATCAGGCCGCCCTCCAGCCAGCCGGCCGCATGGTAGACCATATTGGTGCGGCTTTGCACGGCCGACCACAGGGAATTCGACGTCTCCCACATCGCCTGGCCGTCAGGCACATTGGCGGCACAGACGCCCGAGGCGCGCATCGGCACGCCGTAGAACCGCACCAGTTGGCCGGTCATCTGCGTTGCGCGCATGTATTCCGGGGTGCCAAAGGCTGGCGCGCCGGATTTCATGTCGACGTTGGAGGTGAAGGTGCCGATGGCCACCGGACAGCCGGGGTTGATGTATTGCAGCAGGGCAACCGCCGCCAGCGCCTCGGCCAGCGACAGGGCCACAGCGCCCGACATGGTGACCGGCGCCATCGCCCCCGCCAGCGTGAACGGCGTCACCACCACCGGCTGCCCCCGGCGCGCCAGCCGCATCGCCCCGTCCAGCATCGGGAAGTCATGCTTTAGCGGGCTGACCGAGTTGATGTTGGTGTACATCCGGGGGCGGGCCTGAAACTCCTCCTCCGACAGCCCGCCGGCGATGCGGACCATTTCCATCACATCCTCCACCCGCTCCACCCCCAGCGAATAGGCGTGGACGACCTTGTCGGTGATCGTCAGCTTTTCATACAGGCAGTCGAGGTGGCGGACAGACGGATGAATGTCGATGGGTTCGACCGGATAGCCGCCCGCCACATGGATGCAGTTGAAATACTGCGTCAGCTTCATGAACTCCTTGAACGTCTCGAAATCGCCCGACCGCTTGCCCCGCTCCATATCCCAGGCGTTGGGGGGGGAGGAGACGTTGACGAACACCATGTGCTTGCCGCCCATGATGATCTCGCGCGCAGGGTTGCGCGGGGTGATGGTAAAGGTTTCGGGGGCGTGGCCGACCATCTCCATCACGAAATCCTCGTCCATGCGGACGTTGTTGCCGTTCACCGTGCAACCAGCCTTTTTCAGGATCGCGACCGCCTCGGGGTTGAGGAATTCGATCCCGATGTCGGACAGGATCCGCATCGCCGTCTTGTGCACCCGGTGCACACCCTCGGCGTCCAGAGGCTCGATCGGCCGGTCCGGGTTGACGGGGATCCGCCACGGCATCTGGTCGATGGCCGCTGTTCCGGCGCGGATCTTCATGCCCGCGCGCCCACCGGCGCGTTTTTTCCGGGTTGGCTCGTCGGTCATCGCGCATCCTCCGTTGTCTTGCAGTAAAGATGACGGATGGTCACGACGAATGGGAACCCTGCCCGCGACGCAAATGCGTCGTTTTCGGCACGTCAGCCCGATACTTGCCGCGATGCGTGCTTCAGCCAGCCCGGCAACGCCCCGATATCGGGCAGAACGGCATCGGCCAGCGGTGCCAGATCGGCCGCCGATGCAATGCCGGACAGCACCGCAACCGTCCGCATCCCCGCCGCCCGCCCTGCCTGCAGGTCATGGCGGCTGTCGCCCACCATGGCGACCCGTGCCGGATCAAGGGCCAGCGTCCGGGCAAAGGCCAGACACATGCCGGGGTCCGGTTTCGCCCCAAAGCCGGAATCATACCCGGCGATGAAATCGAAGTAGCCGGCGATGCCGTGCGCCTTCAGATGCTGCCGGGCGGGATATTCGGAATCGTTGGTTGCAATGCCAAGCTTCAGCCCGGCGAGGCGCAGGCCTGACAAAAGCGGCACCAGCGGTACCGCTTCGGCCATCGGCGCGCTGGCGGCGGCCTGATCGATCCGGTCGGTCAGGGCCGGCTGGGTGCAGCCCGGCAGCAGCGGCAGCAAGGCCAGCGCGATATCGGCAGCGGTCGATGCAATCACCGGGCTGTCGGGGGCAAAGGTGCCCGAGCCAAGGTCGAAACCGATCGCCTGCCCCAGCCGGGCCGCATGGTCCGGGTCGGTTGCAAGGGCGGCCAGGAAATCGGCGGCCCAGCGGCCCCAACTGATGCGGAAATCGAACAGGGTTCCGTCCTTGTCGAATATCACGCCGTCAAACATCGCATGGCCTTTGCAATCCGCAGAAATCACTCATGTCCAGTTTTCCAGCTGTCCGCCCGCCAGCACTGCGCGCGCCGCCATCGGGCTGGTATAGGGCAATCCGCGCTGGTCGCAGAAGGCGATGACCCAGTCATCGTTCGTCAACAGGAAATCGAGAATCGCTGCAAGGAAGTCTTCATCCTGCGCGCGTCCCGTCAGGTTGCCCGCACTCGCCCCGGTTGCGGCAAGAAAAGTCGCGAACACCTCGTCGTCAGCGGCAAGCCATTCGAGGACCTGCAACGCCAGCACTTGAGCGGTTTCTTGCTGCATTTCCACAGTTTCCCTGGCGATGAATGGTCGGGTATTTCGCGAACGTGACCATTTTGGGTAAATCAGAAAGGATTTCTTAACTAACTGAGTAACACATTGGTCATCAAGTGACGGTTTCACCGATGGCAAGCACGAGATGAATGGTCGAATCCTCATTGTTGATGATGTAGCGACAAACCGCATCATCTACCAAGCCCGGCTGGCGGCGGCATTTTACGAGCCGCTGCTGGCGTCGGACGGGGAAAGCTGCCTGACGCTGGCGCGTGATGCGCAGCCTGACCTGATCCTGCTGGACCTGACGCTTCCCGACATGACCGGGCAAGAGGTGCTGAAACGGCTGAGGTCGGCTCACCGGACGCGGGACATCCCGGTCATCGTGTTGACGGCCGCCTATAACCGCGAGGCGCGGCTGGCGGCGTTTTCGGCGGGGGCGGATGATGTTCTGACCAAACCGGCGAGCGAGGCCATGCTGCTGGCACGGGTGCGCAACCTGTTGCGGGCGCGCGGCGATGCGGAGTTTCCGGTGGTTGATGATCCGGCCACCGCTGGCATGGCAGAGGCGCCAATGCCTTACGAGCCCTGGGCGACAATCGCGCTGGTGTCATCTTGCCCCGATGTGGCCCAGCGCTGGCAGCATGACCTTGACGGCCAGACCCGTGATCGCGTGATGGTGATGTCGCGGTCACAGGCGCTTGCCGAAGCGGGATCAGGCACCC
>JAYSYZ010000221.1:0-3311 GCA_043727195.1 Paracoccaceae bacterium | reverse complement strand
GAGGTGAATCTCATCGGCCACGGTTGCGGAGAATTTGATCTGCTCTGCGGTTTTGGTCTTCCGGCGCGGCGTGGTCTTCGATTCGATGCTTGGTCTGGAACCGCTCGATCATCTTCTCGCCGCGTTGCGCCATTGCTGCCTGTCCTTGCCGGATCGGCGGAGCGGGGCGAACACGCAATATGCGATGGCGGATTTTGGCTTGGCGGCGTTCGCGGTGTTTTTCATGCAGAGCCCGTCCTTCCTGGAACATCAACGCCATCTGGCGACGGGGCAAGGTCGGTCGAACTGTGAGACCTTGTTCGGCATGAGCAAAATCCCCGGCGATAGCCAGATCCGCGCCATGCTCGACCCGATCGAGCCCTCGCAGTTCCACCCGATGTTCGACGCGGTGATCAGCGCCTTGCAGGGCTCGTCCGAGATCGATCAATTCCGCCGCCTCGATGGCCGCCTGCTGATCGCGCTCGATGGCACGCAATATCAAAGCTCTACCAAGCTCAGCTGCCCGCGATGCGCGACGCGTCAGCACGCCAGCGGCCCGACCGAATATCATCACGCCTTGTTGGCCGCGACCGTCGTGGCGCCCGGCCATAACCGCGTCGTGCCGCTGATCCCCGAGTTCATCACCCCACAGGACGGCCATGACAAGCAGGATTGCGAAAGCGTCGCCGCACGCCGCTGGCTGGCCGCGCACGGCGCCCGCTACGCGCCGCTCAAGCCGGTCTATCTGGGTGACGACCTGTTCTCCCGTCAGCCCATATGTGAGGCGGTGCAAGCGGCGGGCGGGCATTTCCTGTTCGTCTGCAAGCCCCTCTCGCATCCCGCGATCGAGGAATTCTGCGCTGGTATCGCACTCCCTGAACTGACGCAGCAGATCAAGCGCGGGCGCGAGCGCTTCACCTACCGCTATCGCTGGATGTGCGCGTTGCCGCTGCGCGGTGATGCCAAGGCCATGACCGTCAATTGGCTCTCCATCCAGATCACCAACGCCGCCGGCAAACAGACCTATGCCAACAGCTTCATCACCGATCTGCCGGTCGATCAGAACAATGTGGTGGAACTGGCCGCCTGCGGCCGCGCGCGCTGGAAAATCGAGAATGAAAGCTTCAATACCCTGAAAAACCAGGGCTATCACCTGGAACATAATTTCGGCCATGGCCGCCAGAACCTCGCCGCTGTGCTGACCACCCTGAACCTCCTCGCCTTCGCTTGCCACACCGTCTGTGACCTGAAAGCCCCGCTCTGGCGCGCCGCGACAGAAAAAATCGGCACCCGAAAGCGCTTCTTCGAGCATCTGCGCTCAATCACCGTCTTCCTGGTGTTTCCCGCTTGGCATCATCTCCTCGAAACAATGGCCTTCCGCAGGCCACCACCCATCCCACCCTAAAAATCCCATCCTAGCGTCAGCACGGCCCCGTTATCCCGACCCTTCCAAGGCTCCTGTCATAATGAGAACTGCTGGCGACCCGGCCTACTGGGCGGCCACTGACAGATTTGGCATGGCCAGTTTCGGCCGGCCCTGGGTGAACTGGGTCAGCACATGGCCCGGTCCGCGCTGGTGCGGCACGTAGTTCTCGCCGTCAAAAACCTGAACGCCGTTGACCCAGGTGCCGAGCAGGCCAGGCGCGCGGCGCAACAGGCGCTCGCCGCCGGCGGGCATGTCGCGGTGGCGTTCCAGCTTGGTGATGGTGATGGTGTCGGGGTCAAATAGAATAAAGTCGGCGAAGGCGCCGACCGTCAGCCGGCCACGATCGATGATGCCGTAGACGTCCGCCGGGTCGCTGGTCACCTTGCGGATCGCGGTGGGCAGGTCCATCGCCCCCAGCTCGCGCACCCAGCGGCCATACAGATACATGGCGTAGCCGGCGTCGCACAGCAGCGTGTTGTGCGCCCCGGCGTCCGACAGGCTGATCAACGCGCCGTCATTGCGCAGAATCTCGCCCACCTTGTCTTCGTCCACGTTCAGGATGCGGCCGGTAAACATGGTCTTCAGGTCTTCTTCGACACCCAGATCAAAGAACACATCCACCGGATCGCGGCCACGCTCCGCCGCGATTTCGGCGATGCTGCGACCTTCCAGTGCCTGATTCTTTGTCAGCGCCGTCGTGGTGACATCCATCAGGCCCCAGTTGCCGTTGAACACGCGCGCCGGGTCCGGGCGGGACAACGTGGCGCGAATGGCGTCGCGGAACGACGGATCGGCGAAGATCGAGCGCAGTTCGGCATGGCTGCCCTGGGTTGGCCACGGTGAAATGGTCTTCAGGATATAGGCGCCGTCCAGCATGAAACTGAGGCTCAACGGCTGACAGGACGTCTGGGCATAGACCGGCACGCCGCGCGCCCGCGCCGCGTCGCAGGCCGCCAGGATGCCCCGTGCGCGGCCGGGGTCGTGGGGATATTGCACCAGCGGCGCGTAGACCGACGGCCGGCCGCTGATCGTGGCCAGCTCCTCCAGGAACGGCACCGTCGTGTGGTGGCCGCACGTCGCCATGAAAGCGCCATGCCGGTAATCGCCGAGCACGCGCATCAGGGCACGGAACTCATCCTCCGTCGCCATGCGCGAGGCGATGGGAATGCCGCCATAGCCGCGATGATTTTCGTTGGTGGAAGAACCGAGGCCGACGGCGCCTTCATTCATCGCCGCGCGGAACAGGACCAGGATCTGTTGCAGCTCGTCCGGCGTTGCTTCCCGCTCCGATCCGGCCTCGCCCATGACCGCCGTGCGCATCACCGTGTGCGAGGCAAGCGAGGCCACGTTCGGATAGACCGACTTTCGCTTGAGCATATCGAGATACTCGCCAAAGCTCTCGAACCCCCAATCGACGCCGGCCTTCAAGGCCTCCAACGGCATTGCCTCCACTTCCGAGAGATTGGCGAGCACGGTCTCCCGCCGATTCGGCGGTGTCGGCGCGATGCCAAAGCCGCAATTGCCGATCACCACGGTCGTGACCCCCAGCGCCGGGGAGGGCGAGCAGGTCGGGTCCCAGGTGATCTGCGCGTCGTAATGGGTGTGCAGATCGACCGCGCCGGGCGCCAGCACCATGCCCTTGGCGTCGACCGTCTGCGCCGCCTCGTCCTGGATCCGGCCGAGCGCGGCGACGCGGCCCGCCTTTACCCCGAGGTCGCCTTCGGTCAGGGGATTGCCCAGCCCATCCGCGATACGCGCATTCTTGATCACGAGATCAAACATCCGACACCTCTCCCATCTGACATATTTCTGGCGGCGCGGATGCCAAACCGGGCACCGCCGACACTGCTTCGCCGGGGCACGATAGCACCATTCCTCTTGACTCAAAGAACACCTGAGAGTGGCA
>JAYSYZ010000220.1:0-8597 GCA_043727195.1 Paracoccaceae bacterium | reverse complement strand
TTGACCAGCATGATCAGCCCCGACACGATGTTCATCGCCGCGATCAGCACCAGGATCGACAGGATCACGAACATCACGTTGTCCTCGATATCCAGCGCGCGCAGGAACGCCCCGGCACTTTCCTTCCAGGTCCAGATCAGCGCATCCGGCCCCGCCGCGTTCAGGATCGGCAGCGCGAATGCCTCGATGTCATCCGGGTTGGTGACCATCACCTCGATCTCGTCGGCGATCCCTTCCTTGTTGAAAAAGCTCTGCGCTTCGGTGAACGGCATGTAGATGCGGGTGGTGTCGATGTCATAGCGCCCGGCGGTAAAGACATAGACCACCTCATAGGCCTTTACCCGCGGCGCCGATCCCAGCGCCGTCTTCACCCCGCCGGGTGCTATCAGCCGCACCCTGTCGCCCAACGTGATCCCAAGATCCCGCGCGATGCCCGACCCGATGGCGATCCCCTCGCCGAACCTTGCGATATCCCCGATCGCCTCTGCCCCCACCCCCACCCTCGGGATCGTGGCAAGGTTTTCCGGCGACAACCCGTACACCTCCGCCCCCGTCGTCCGCTCGCCGTCGGTGACCATCAGCTTGCCCTTGATCAGGGGGGCGGCACGGGTGACGCCCGGAACCATCGCCAGATCAGCCGCGATCTTGTCGGCGGCGGTGAACCCGCGGATCAGTTGCCCCTCCGCGCCGACCTCGCCCGCCGAATAGACCGTCACATGCGCATTCGCCCCAAGGATCGTATCGACAAACTCCGCCCGGAACCCTGCGCGCACCGCCAGCGTCACGATCAGGGCAAACACCGCCAGCGTGATGCCGATCAGGCTGATCCAGGTCATCACGCTGACCCCGCCTTCAGCACGCCGCGCCCGCAGATACCGCCAGGCGATCATGAATTCAAAGCCGGAAAAGGGTGCTGTCTTCGTTGCCATCTGCCCGTGCCCCCAAAACGTCGCGCAACCTGAGCGAGGCGCGGCCAAAGGTCAAGCCGCACCCCCCATCTGGCAGAATTCCGCTGCGCATGGCACACGACCTTCACAAGCGCCAACCGGTCGCCGCCCCTTTTGCCGGCGCGACCGGCGCGTTCAACCTGTCAAACAGGGGATATCATGCGCATTGCCCCAGCTGTTTAGCCTGACGCCCTAAGCTGCATGTCCGCCTGCGTCGAAGAGGTGTGGCCGTGCAAGCCCCGATACCGCTAACGCGCCGCCCAGATCAGCCCCCGCCGCATAAGTTCCGCCGCCGGGCCGCTGCCGATGACCGTGGCCTGATGGCCCAGCGCGTTGTAATAGACCCGGCCCTGCCCCCAGAACTTGCTGAACACCACCGGCATCGCCACTGGCCCGTTCACTGCATGGGGGCCGTCGGCTACCGGAAAATCGCACACCGCATGCACCCGGACCGCCGGGTCGACATGCAGATAATACTGCTCCGTCTTTACCCGGAAATCGCCAACCCCCGCGACCAGCGGATCGTCCGACACCATCCGCACCGCATAGTCCACCCCGTCGTTTCCCGGATGCGCCACCCATTGCGCGCCGGTCATGAACTGCCAGTCCACATTATCGCGAAAGGCATCGCACATCCCGCCGTGACACCCCGCAAGGCCCGCGCCTGCAGCCACCGCCGCACAGGCATTCACCGCCTGATCCTTGGTGATCTGGCTCATCGTCCAGACCGGCACGATCAGGCTCAGATCCGCCAGCGCGCCCGGGTCGTCGAAACAGGCCAGCGTGTCGGTCACTGTCACGGTGAATCCCGCCTCGTTCAGCCAGCCCGCGAACAGTGCCGCCACCTTGTCCGGCTCGTGTCCTTCCCAGCCGCCCCATGTGATCAGCGCCTGCGCCATGCCAGCCCCCTGCTTTGCCACAACACTGACAACCGCCTCTCACCCCGTCAAGCCAACCATGGGTAAAGAATCTTTGACACCATGTAGAAATGACCACACCTCCAATGTAACAAACCGTACATGAGCGCCGTTTCACCATGTCCTTTGTAGAACGCAACACCATCTCCGGCGTCCTGATCAGCCTGATCGGTTGGGGCGTCATGACCACCGCCCTGGCCCGCAACACCGCCAGCGGGCTGTATGACGGGGCGGATGGCCCGATGCTTCGGGCCCGTTCGGTGTTCTGTTTGATCCTGATCTGCGTCGGGATCGGCATTGCGATGTCCAGCCTTTTCACCATCGCCCATGCCATCGTTTCCGGCGACAAACGCTCCACCACACTGCGCGACGAACGGGACGGCTTCATCGGCCTGCGCGGCATGCAGGCCACGCTCGTCGCCCTCTCCAGCGGCATCGTTGCCGCCATCGGGGCGCTGGCCTACGGGGTGCCCAGGCCGGTGGCACTGAACGTGATCCTTGCCGCCTGCGCATTGGGAGATCTCGCCGGCACGCTCACCAAACTTGTCCTCTATCGCCGGGGATTCTGACGGTGGCACGCGCCCGCATCGAAAACTGCATCCGCCGACTGCGGTTCGACGCGGACGAGATGACGCAGAAAGACCTCGCCGATGCGGTAGGCGTCACCCGCCAGACGATCATGGCCATTGAAAACGCCAAGTATTTCCCCTCGCTCGAACTGGCCGTCCCGATAGCCGAGGTGTTTGGCAAGCCGCTCCACGACGTCTTTCAATACCTCAAACCCACGGATTGACCGCCCGATGTCCGCGAAACCCTTCCCCCGCAGCCTGCCTGCGGCCCTGATCTGCCGCCCGCCACCGCCTTTGGATGATCCGCGCCGATGCGCTCAGCCTTGCAGCGCCGCCGGTTTTCCCGATCCTCGGGCCGCCAGACGGCAGCCGCTGCAACACTGTTCCATCTTTGCCCGGCCCTTCAGACTGGCCTGTGCCAAGATCATCCTGCGAAAGGCATCGAAATGACCACCATGCAAGCCGCCACCGCCCGCCGTTATGGCGGCCCCGGGGTCGTGACAATCGAAACGCTTCCCCGTCCAGAACCGCAACCGGGTGCGCTGCGCATCCGGGTTACCGCCGCCGCCGTCACTGCTGCCGACGCGCGCCTGCGTGCCAACGACGCGCCGCGCGGCTTTGGCCTCCTCATGCGGCTGATCACCGGCCTGATCCGCCCCCGAAACCCGGTGCCGGGGATGGAATTCGCCGGCATAGTCAACTCGCTCGGCACCGGGACCACCGGTTTTGTCATCGGCCAGCGCGTCTTTGGGGTGACCGGCCTCGGGGGCGGCGCACATGCCGGATACCTGACGATCAACGCCGACGCGCGGCTGTTCGCCCTGCCCGAAACCCTCAGCGACGCAGAAGGCGCGGCGTTTTTCTTCGGCGGCCTGACGGCGATGGATTTCCTCATCGACAAGGCCCGCCTGCAACCCGGCGACCGCCTGCTGGTCAATGGCGCAACCGGCTCTGTCGGCACCGCCGCGCTGCAGATCGCCCACCACCTTGGCGCGCAAATCACCGCCGTCGCCCGCAGCGATAATCACGCCTTAGCCCACAACCTCGGGGCAGACGCGGTCGTCGATTACCGCGACGGCCCGCTAACCGGCCAGTATGATGTCATTCTTGATGTCGTGGGCTCGCTGCCCTACGCCAGGGCAGAAGCCCTCCTTGCGCCGAATGGCCGCCTGCTTCCCGTCACCGCCACGCTTGCCCAGCAAGTGTCCGCCGCGATCCGCCCGAAACGCGGGACGCACCGCATCACCGCCGGTATCATCGCCGACGCCAAACCGGCGATGGAGCGGTTGATCCGCCTGCATCAGTCCGGGGTCTACCGGCCCGTCATCGGCGACACCCTGCCCTTCGCCGACATAGCCGCCGCCCACGCGCTTGCCGGGTCGCGGCACAAGCGGGGCAACGTGGTCGTGGTCATGCCCGATCCCATCGCAGCACAAAACGCAAGCGCTGGCCAATCCTGAAACCGGCTGCGCAATGCATGCAACCGCCAAAGCTGCACGCTGCCGCGCGCAACCGCCCTCGGCCTCACACCCCCGCGTAGACCTCCGCCACCCGCGCCACAGCCGCGTCAGGGCTCATCTCCTCGCTGATACCCGTCCGGCGCGAGGTTAGTTCCACCACCCCATGGGCCAGCCCGCGCGGCCCGACCGTGATCCGCCACGGCAGGCCGATCAGGTCCATCGTCGCGAACTTGGCCCCCGCGCGTTCGTCGCGGTCATCATACAGCGCTTCCAGACCCTTGGCCGCCAGCGCCTTGTACAACCCGTCACACGCCGCATCCGTCCCCGCATCGCCCTGTTTCAGGTTCACGATCCCCACCGGGAACGGCGTCACCCCCTCGGGCCAGATGATCCCCCTGTCATCATGCGAAGCCTCGATGATCGCGCCCAGCAGGCGCGACACGCCAATGCCGTGCGACCCCATTTCCACCGGCACCTTGCCGCCATCGGCGGTTGTCACCATGGCCCCCATCGCCTCGGAATACTTGGTGCCGAAATAGAAGATCTGCCCCACTTCGATGCCCCGCGCCACCTTGCGCCGCGCTTCGGGGATAGCGTCGAACAGCGTCTGGTCATGCGTCTCGTCGGTGCGGGCATAGAGCGTGGTGAATTCCCGGCAGATCGCCGCCACGGCCTCGCGGTCGTCGTAATCCACCGCGCGATCGCCGAGTTTCAGGTCGGTCACGGCACTGTCGAAGAATACCTCGGATTCTCCCGTGCTGGCCAGCACCAGAAACTCATGCGTGTCCTCGCCGCCGATGGGGCCACTGTCCGCCCGCATCGGGATCGCGGTCAGCCCCATCCGCTCATAGGTGCGCAGGTAGCTGACCATATGGCGGTTGTAGGCATGCAGCGCCGCCGCCTTGTCGACGTCAAAGTTATAGCCATCCTTCATCAGGAACTCGCGCCCGCGCATCACCCCGAACCGGGGCCGCATCTCGTCGCGGAACTTCCACTGGATGTGATACAACGTCAGCGGCAGGTCTTTATAGCTGTTCACATGCGCCCGGAAGATGTCGGTGATCATCTCCTCGTTGGTGGGGCCGTACAGCATCTCGCGGTCCTGCCGGTCCTTGATGCGCAGCATTTCCTGACCGTAGTCGTCGTAGCGGCCTGACTCGCGCCACAGATCGGCGGGCTGCAGCGTGGGCATCAGCAACGGAATATGCCCCGCGCGTTCCTGTTCCTCGTTCACGATGGCCTCGATCCGCCGCAACACCCGCAGGCCCAGCGGCAGCCACGAATAGATCCCCGCCGCCTGCTGCTTGATCATCCCCGCCCGCAGCATGTAGCGGTGCGAAACGATCTGCGCCTCGGCAGGGTTTTCCTTCAGCACGGGCAGGAAGTAGCGGGTCAGTCGCATGGGGGCCTCGCTGCGGGGTTGATCCCGCGCTTCCTAGCGCCTCGAATGCAGGCAGGCAAGGCGGCAGGGCTCACGGCGCGCGCCCCACCCCTTTCCGCTTCGCCACGGCGGCATCGCGCCCGATCCGCCGGGGACGAATGTTTCACCACCCTGGTGGCGGCGGGCACTGCGGCGGGCCGCGCCAATACGCGGGCGGGCCCCGGCCCTTTACCGTCATCGCCCCCCGTCCCCCCCGCCAGCTGCCCCCCGCCGCGATCCTTTCGCATCACCAGCGGCAGCGATGGCGTGATCGCCGACGGGACGGGCAAGGTGGCCCGCGTCTTCATCGGCGATGATCGACAAAGTGCTGCTGCCGGGCACGCGCCCCACCTGCCACCAACGGAATCCTGCCACCAAGGAATGTGGCCCCGCCCCTTGCATGGCGGCGGGGCACAGGTGATATGTCAGAAAACAACTCGGGTTCCGACATGGCTTTGCCGAACAGCTCTCAGGCCCGCTACTGGGGCATCGCCGCCGTCGTCTTCCTGCTGCTGCTCTGGCTTCTGGGTGACGTGCTGCTGCCGTTCCTCGTCGGCGGGGCTATCGCGTATTTCCTGGATCCCGTCGCTGACCGTCTGCAACGTGCTGGCCTCAGCCGGGTGGCGGCGACAACCGTGATCTCTCTCGTGGCGCTGCTGGCGGTGATCCTGCTGGTGCTGGCGATCATCCCGACTTTGGTCAACCAGCTGACAGCCCTGGTCAATTCCGCACCCGAGATTGCCCGCCGGCTGCAGGGCTTTTTGATGGAACGCTTCCCCGATCTGGCCGACAGCACCTCGACGATGCGCCAGACGCTGGCCAACATCGCCACTGCCATCCAGTCGCGCGGGGCGGAACTGGCGAACGGCCTCCTGTCCTCGGCGCTTGGCGTGATCTCGGCGGTGGTGTTCATCGTGGTGGTGCCGGTGGTGGCGTTCTACCTGCTGCTGGACTGGGACAAGATGGTCGCCCGCATCGACGCGATGCTGCCGCTCGATCATGCGCCCACCATCCGGCGGCTGGCGCGCGAGGTGAATGTGGTGATGGCGGGCTTTGTGCGCGGGCAAATCTCGGTCTGCCTGTTGCTGGGTACCTTCTACTCCGTGGCGCTAATGCTGGCAGGGTTGCAATTCGGGCTGATCGTCGGCGCGATTGCCGGCGCGATCACCTTCATTCCCTATGTCGGCTCGATCATCGGGGGCACCCTGGCGGTGGGGCTGGCGCTGTTCCAGTTCTGGGGCGATTGGGTATCAATCGGCATCGTCGCCGCGATCTTCGCCGCCGGGCAGTTCATCGAAGGCAACATCCTGACGCCGAAACTCGTCGGAAAATCGGTGGGGCTGCATCCGGTCTGGCTGTTGTTCGCGCTGTCGGCCTTCGGGTCCGTCTTCGGTTTTGTCGGCCTGCTCATCGCGGTGCCGGTGGCCGCCTCCATCGGGGTGCTGACGCGGTTCGGGATCGGGCAGTACCAGTCAAGCCTGCTGTACAAAGGCGGCACCGGTGCCCAGCCGGCCGAGGCACCACCCGCAAAGCGCCGCAAGACGCCGCCGATGGATAGCGCGTGACGCGCCAGCTGATCTTTGATCTGCCTGCCCCCGCGGCGCTGACCCGCGCGGATTTCTTCGTCTCGCCGTCAAACGCCCTCGCCCTGCAGACAGTAGAGGGCTGGGCCGACTGGCCGGGCCGCAAACTGCTGCTAGTCGGGCCAGAGGGTGCCGGCAAGACGCATCTGGCGCAGATCTGGGCCGCGATGGCGGGCGCTGTCATCCTGCGCGCAGCCGACCTTGCCGACACCGACCTTGGCGCGCTGGCAGGGCAACACGTCGCCGTCGAGGATGCCGATCGCATCGGCCCCGCGGAAACCGCCCTTTTCCATCTGCACAATCTGGTGACCGGCTCTGGCGCGCTGCTGCTGACCGCCGCCACGCCGCCGCGCGACTGGGGGCTGACGCTGCCCGATCTGGCCAGCCGGATGCAGGCCACCGCCATCGCCCGGCTTGACGCGCCCGATGACGCGCTGTTGTCCGCTGTGCTGATCAAGCTGTTCGCCGACCGCCAGATTGCGGTGCCCGCCAACCTGATCCCCTATCTGGTCAGCCGGATGCCCCGGTCCATCGGGGCCGCCCGCGCGCTGGTCACCGCACTTGACGCCCACGCACTGGCGCTGGGCCGCCCCATTACCCGGCAATTGGCGGCAGAGGTGCTGGGGGCGAAGTAGGGGCGGCGTGCGCTGAAACAGGGCAGCGTCTGACCGCCGGGTGGGCGCTGCAACGCTGGTCTTAGGCGCTTTATGGTTCAGCCTCTCCCACCGCAATTCTGCTGGCGACGGTGCAAAAGCGCCCGCCCGAGGGGGCGGTCGGGCGCTGCCCGGCGGGCTTCGCCCTTGAATCCGGGCAAGGGGCGCTGGACAGTCCCCATCCCGGATGAAAGACTGTCATGGAACCTTCATGAACATCGCGGCATAACCCGTCCATGACCCAAGCCGATTTCCTGAAATCCCCCTTCCCCGCCGCCGTGGAACTGCCCTTCGCAGAAACCGCCGGGCCGGGCCGGTTCTTCAACCGCGAACTCAGCTGGCTGGCCTTCAACTGGCGCGTGCTGGAAGAGGCCGCCAATCCGGCGGTTCCCTTGCTGGAACGCCTGCGCTTCCTGTCGATCTCGGCCACCAACCTCGACGAATTCTACACCGTCCGGGTGGCGGGTCTGCGCGCGCTGGTGCGCACCGGCAACGCGCGGCTGTCCGAAGACGGCCGCAGCCCCGCTGAACAGCTCCTCCTGATCAATGCCGACGCCCGCCGCCTGATGCAGACGCAGCAGACAACCTACAACCGCCTGCGCAAGGATCTCGAAGCCGAAGGCATCCTCATCGCCACCCGGTCCAAGCTGACCGCGCGCGATCTGAAACACCTCGAAGCGCATTTTCTCAACAACGTCTTTCCGGTGCTGTCACCGCTTGCCATCGACCCGCAACACCCGTTTCCGTTCATCCCCAACACCGGCTTTTCGCTGGCGCTGGAACTGGAACGCAAGACCGATCACCGCACGCTGAAAGCGCTGCTGCCAATCCCGCAGCAGATTGCCCGCTTCGTGCCCCTGCCCGGCAAACCGGGCGAACATCGCTTTCTGCCGCTCGAAGAACTGCTCCTGCTCCACCTCAACATGCTGTTCCCCGGCTACACCGACCAGGGCCACTGCACCTTCCGCGTCTTGCGCGACAGCGATCTGGAGGTGGAGGACGAGGCCGAAGATCTGGTGCGCGAGTTCGAGACCGCACTGAAACGCCG
>JAYSYZ010000219.1:0-3340 GCA_043727195.1 Paracoccaceae bacterium | reverse complement strand
CCCATGCCGAAAACTGGTTTGCGCCGGATCATCCCTACCGCCAGCGCCTGCACGAGACCCGCGCGGCGCACGGCATCGCAGCCTACCCCGGTTCGCCGCTGATCGCAGCCCTGGGCCTGCGCGAAACCGATACCATCCATCTGGCAGAACTGCACCCCGGCGAGGTGCAGCACCTGCGCGCCGCCGCCGCCCCCTGGGGCGCGCATGTGCATCAGCGCGACGGGTTCGATCTGGCACTGGCCCTGACGCCGCCGACACCGCGCCGCGGCCTGATGCTGATCGACCCGAGCTATGAGGTGAAGGGCGATTATGACGCGATCCCCAGACATCTGGCCAACATCCACCGCAAATGGAACGTCGGCATCCTGATCGTGTGGTATCCCATCCTGACCGGTGCCCCCCATGCCGCGATGCTGCAATCGCTGGCCCAGACCTTCGCCGGGGCGCTGCGCAGCGAGGTCAGCTTTTTCCCGGCGCGCGCCGGGCACCGGATGGCAGGGTCGGGCCTGTTCGTGGTGAACCCGCCCTTCGGCATGGCGGAGGAGGCGGGGCGGCTGGCCCGCATGTTCAAGACACACTACCAATCCCCCGCGACAGGCTCTAGGTAACTGACCATGTTCGATACGCTCCTCCGCCGCCTTCTGGCGCCCGCCCCGACCCGCCTGCCGGACCCCGATGCCCGCCTTGCGCTGGCAGCACTGCTGGTGCGTCTGGCCCGCACCGACGGGCTTTATTCCGCCGAGGAGGTGGAGCGGATCGACCGCGTCCTGGCCACCCGCCACAGCCTCGGCCCGTTCGAGGCGGCAAAGCTGCGCTCCGAGGCCGAAGATCTTGAGGCGATGGCACCCGATACCGTGCGCTTTACCCGCGCCATCAAGGCCACAACGGCGCTGGAAGACCGGGCAGAGTTGATGGCCGCGATGTGGTCGGTGGTCCTGGCGGACGGCTTGCGCGATGAAGAGGAAGACCGCCTGATGCGGCTGGTTGCCAATCTTCTGGGTCTGACGGATGTGGAATCTGCGCAAGCCCGGCAAAAGGCCGCGCGGGAATGATCGCCTCGCTCGGCATGTATGATTTCGGCGCGGCAGTCGCGGCTAATGACCGGCTCTGGGGGCTGATCCGCGACGGGTTGCGCGCCGCCGGACAACCGGCACCCGACGCGCTGACCCGGGGGGATGCGGCCTATTGGCCCGCCTGGCAATCGCGCGATCTGATCCTGTCGCAAACCTGCGGGTATCCGTTCCGCGCACGGCTGCACGACCGCGTGACCTATATCGGCACCCCTGATCATGCACTCGACGGCTGCCCGCCCGGCCATTACCGATCGGTCTTTATCGTGCGCAGGGCCGATCCGCGCCAGACGCTTGCCGCGTTCGATGGCGCGCCCTTCGCCTATAACGACGCGCTGTCGCAATCCGGCTGGGCGGCACCGCAGACCCACGTGGCAGGCCTTGGTCTGCGCCTGCGGCCCGCAGTGCAGACCGGCGGGCACCAGCTTTCGGCGCGTGCCGTTGCCGAAGGGCGCGCCGACATCGCCGCCCTTGATGCGCTGACCTGGGCACTGATGCAGGACAGCGATCCCGCCGTGCCGGCGCTGCGCGTGCTGGCCGACACTGCGCCGACCCCGGGCCTGCCCTACATCGCCGCCGCTGGATCGGATGCAACCCTTGCCTTCGATGTCATCGCCGCAGCCATTGCCGCCCTGACGCCGGACGACCGTACCACCTTGCGCCTGCGCGGGATCACCCGCATCCCGCCGGCCGCCTATCTTGCGGTGCCCAATCCGCCCCCGCCTGACCAGATTGTGCAATCTGCCTGATCACTTCCCGGTTTCCTGATCGATGACCCGGCGATTTGCACATTGCAATGGTGCAAAAACTTCGCCCTACTCCTGTGCCATGAGCCCTGTTCCATGAATTCCATGCCTGCGGATGTCCCTGTCATCGAAATCCACGACCTGCACAAAAGCTATGGGCCGCTGCAGGTGTTGAAGGGCGTCGATCTGACCGCGCCGCGCGGGCATGTGGTGTCGTTGATCGGGTCATCCGGGTCGGGCAAATCCACGCTTCTGCGCTGCTGCAACCTCTTGGAAGACAGCCAGCAGGGCGAGATCCTGTTCGAAGGCGAGGCGGTGCGCTGGAAAGGCACCGGCCACCATCGTCATCCCGCTGACCGCGCACAGGTCACCCGGATGCGCACCAACCTGTCGATGGTGTTTCAGCAGTTCAACCTGTGGTCTCACCTCAGCATCCTGCAAAACGTGATGGAAGCGCCGGTCACTGTGCTGCGGCGAAACCCCAAAGAGGTGGAGGAGAAGGCCCGCCACTACCTTGCCAAGGTGGGCATCGCGGAAAAATGCGACGCCTGGCCCGCGCAACTGTCGGGCGGCCAGCAGCAGCGCGCCGCCATCGCCCGCGCGCTGTGCATGGAACCCCGCGCGCTGTTGTTTGACGAGCCGACCTCGGCCCTTGATCCGGAACTGGAACAAGAGGTCGTGCGCGTGATCAAGGCCCTTGCCGATGAGGGGCGCACGATGATCCTGGTGACGCATGACATGCGGCTGGCGGCGGATGTGTCGGATCACGTCATCTTCCTGCATCAGGGCCGGGTCGAGGAGGAGGGCCCCCCCGCCCGGCTGTTCGGTGCGCCGCAGACCGACCGTTTGCGCGGCTTTCTGTCGGCCACGGCGGCGTAGGATGACCTGTTCCGCCATCATATCGGCGCTTGCCACCGGCCTGATCCTGGCCAATGCCGACCCGGTCATCGTCGCCACCGACGCGCCTTTCCCCGCTTACACCTTTGTCGACGGTACAGGCAGCATCACCGGGTATGAGCGCGATGTGATGGATCAGGTCTGCGCCCGTGCCGCGCTGACCTGCACCTGGGTCGACACCACCTTTGAAAACCTGATCCCCGGGGTGATTTCCGGCGAGTTTGACGTGGTTCTGGGCGGCATGGCGGTGACCGATGAACGCCGCCGCATGGTGGATTTCACCGCGCCCTACCACGCCAGCGACGATACCGAATGGTATCTCGGCCGCCCTGGCGCACCGCCGCCAGACCAGGCGACGACGGCCGTGCAATCGGGGACCGTTCACGACAGCCACCTGCGCGACAGCGGCCGCCGCCGCCTCAGCTTTGCCACCGAATCCGAGGTTCTGGCCGCACTGGCCAGCGGCGTCGCCGATCTTGCCTTCGGGCCGTTCGGGAACCGCGCGGATATCGACGCGGTTGTTGCCCGGCAAGGCTATGAATTCCTCTACGCCGAACATCTTCCCGATGACGGCGTCGCCATGGCGGTCTGCAAAGGCAATGCTGACCTGCTAAACAGTCTTGACGC
>JAYSYZ010000218.1:0-8695 GCA_043727195.1 Paracoccaceae bacterium | reverse complement strand
CATCTGATTACGACCACCTGTCGCGGTTTGGGGAATGGGATCAGACGACTGATCCGAAGCCGGAGGATGTCGGATGACACTGACCCCGGCTGGCCGCGCCCAGACTGATGCCGCCGATCCCGACCGTAACACATGGCTGTCGGCCAACGCCGGGTCGGGCAAGACCCGCGTTCTGACCGACCGCGTGGCGCGGCTGTTGCTCAGCGGTGTGCAGCCGCAGCACATCCTGTGCCTGACCTACACCAAAGCAGCCGCCTCCGAGATGCAGAACCGGCTCTTCAAACGGCTGGGCAGCTGGGCGATGAAGCCGGATGACGATCTGCGCCGCGATCTGGTGGATCTGGGCGAGGTGGAGCTTTCGGCCCGGCGGCTGTCTATGGCCAGGCAATTGTTTGCCCGGGCGATCGAAACGCCGGGCGGTTTGCGCATCCAGACGATCCACAGCTTTTGCGCCAGCCTGTTGCGGCGCTTTCCGCTGGAGGCGGGCGTCGCCCCCGCCTTTGCCGAACTGGAGGACCGTGCCGCTCGGCTGTTGCGCGCCGAAATCATCGAGGAGATGGCCGATAGTCTTGCACCGCAGGTGATCCGTCGCCTGACCGAGGTCTACAGTGCCGAGGATTTCACCGGGCTGGTCGAACAGGTGGCGCGAAACAGGGCGCAATTTGCGCAGCCCCTTGGACGGCAGGATTTGCTGGCGGTTTTCGGGCTGTCAGACGGCATGTCGCAACAAGAGATTGTCGCCTCGGTTTTTCTGGGAGACGAGGCGGATTGGATGGATGGGGTGATCCGCGCCCTTGAGGGTGGAACGATCAGCGACGTCATAGCGGCTGCAAAGCTCAGGCGCCTGGATTTCGCGAACCCCGGCCCTGCGACGCTGGAAGTTCTGGAGGACGTGCTGCTGCTGGGTGACAGTTCCAAAGACGAAGCAAGGCATTTCGCGGCCAAGATCGGCAACTTTCCCACCAAGGACACACGAAAGCTGCTGTCGAACACGATGCCGCGGCTGGACGACCTGATGGCGCGGGTGGAAAGGGCCCGCCAGCGCCGGATTGCATTGAAGGCCGCCGAAAAAACTGCCGTCCTGCACGCCTTTGCCGCCGCCTTTCTGCCGCTGTACGAGGCGCGGAAGGCGGCACTGGGAGTGCTGGATTTCGACGATCTGATCGCACGGGCGCGGGCGCTGTTGACCGACCCGTCGCTGGCAGCCTGGGTGCTTTACCGGCTGGACGGCGGCATTGATCATATTCTGGTGGATGAGGCGCAGGATACCAGCCCCGACCAGTGGCAGGTGATCGAAAGTCTTGCGGCAGAACTGACATCAGGCCTTGGCGCGCAGGACCGGCCCCGCACTTTGTTCGTGGTGGGCGACAAGAAGCAGTCGATCTATTCCTTTCAGGGCGCCGATGTGGCGGCCTTTGACCAGAAGCGCGATCTGTTCCATGCGCGGCTGGCAGGTGGCGACACGGCGCTGGTGCACCGGTCGCTGGAACATTCCTTCCGGTCATCCCCGGCGATCCTTGCCCTGGTGGATCACACCTTCACCGGCCCGTCGCTTGCCGCCCTGGGCGGCGGGTCAAAGCATATCGCGTTTCACGAAAACCTGGCCGGGCGGGTGGATATCTGGCCCGTTGTCGAAAAGGGCGAAAAGGCCCAACCAGGCAAATGGTTCGACCCTGTCGATCTGCTGAGCCCCGAAGCGCCGGAAGTGCGGCTGGCCGCAAAGATTGCGCAGGAGATCAAGGCAATGATCGCGGCGGGCACACAGATTCCGCTGGCCCCGAAACATGGCCAACCGAGCGCAAGGCCAGTGCATGAGGGGGATTTTCTGATCCTCGTGCAAAAGCGGTCTGCCCTGTTTCAGGAAATCATCCGCGCCTGCAAGGCTGCCGGGCTGGCCATCGCGGGGGCAGACCGGCTAAAGCTGGGGGCAGAACTGGCGGTTAGGGATCTGGGGGCATTGTTGGCGTTTCTGGACACGCCGGAAGATGATCTGTCACTGGCCGCACTGCTCCGCTCGCCCCTGTGTGGCTGGTCGGAGGATGCATTGTTCCGGCTGGCGCATGGCCGGAAGGGCTATCTTTGGGAAACCCTGCGCGATGCCCCCGGTCACGCCTCAACCCGCGATTTCCTGACGGACATGCGCAATCAGGCCGATTTTCTGCGTCCCTATGACCTGATCGAACGCGTGCTGCACCGGCATGACGGGCGCCGCAAGCTGTTGACCCGGCTGGGGCCGGAGGCAGAAGATGGCATCGATGAGCTGCTGTCGCAGGCGCTGGCCTATGAGAGGTCCGAAGTGCCCAGCCTGACGGGCTTTCTGGTCTGGCTGGAGACCGACGATGTCGAGGTCAAGCGCCAGCTGGACGGCGAGGGGCAGCGCATCCGGGTGATGACGGTGCATGGCGCAAAGGGGCTGGAAGCACCGATCGTCATCCTGCCCGATACAGCCGACCGGCAAGTTCGCGACCGTGATGAAATTTACCGCCTGCCTGATGGCGTGCCGGTGTGGAAGACCGCTGCCGCCGAAAGCCCGGATCTGATCAAGGCGGAACGCGCCGCCCGGTTGGTGCGAAACGAGGCGGAGCGGTTGCGGCTGCTGTATGTGGCAATGACCCGGGCGCGGTGCTGGCTGATCGTGGCGGCGGCGGGAACGGTGACCAAGCCCGAATGCTGGTACAACTTGATCTGCGCCGGGGCGGAGCGGCTGTCATTGATGCCATTGCCGGATGGCGTGCAGCGCCATGCCTTCGGTCTTTGGCCGGAACCGTCAATGCACAAGCCGGTCGTCACAACCACGCCCATCCTGCCCGGTTGGGCATTGGCCCCCGCACCGAAGGCCGCCGAGGAAACAGCGCCCCTGTTGCCATCTGCCCTGGGTGGCGCCAAGGCCATGGCCGGTGATGCTTTTTTCACCGAGGAGGTGGCAAAGGCACGCGGCACGGCGCTGCATCTTTTGCTGGAACATCTGCCACGGGCGGCGCGTGAAGACTGGCCCGCGCTTTGTTCGTCGCTGATCCCGGATGCAGAGCTTGCCACTGCCCTGCTGGCCGAAGCGGCGGCGGTTCTGGACGCGCCGTCGCTTGGCGCGCTTTTCGCGCCCGACGCGCTGGCCGAGGTTGCGGTCACCGGTGACTGGAACGGACGGCGGATTGCCGGCAGCATCGATCGGTTGATCCTGTCGCCCGGGCATGTGCTGATCGTTGATTACAAATCCAACGCAGTGGTGCCTGGCGGGGCTTCACAGGTTCCCGAAGGCATCCTGCGCCAATTGGGGGCCTATGCACATATCTTGGCGCAGATCTACCCGGACCGGCGGATCGAGACGGCAATCCTGTGGACGCGCGGCCCGTATCTGATGCGGCTTGATCCCGATATCGTGAGGGTTGCACTGGCCCGTGCCACGATCCCTTGACGTTCGCCACTGCGGTCCCTAATTTTGTCCACTACACTTCCCCCTCAGGAGAACCGATCATGGGCGCTGCAACCGTCGCCGTGACAGATGCCACTTTCGATGCCGAAGTGCGCAAGGCCACCGTTCCGGTGGTGGTGGATTTCTGGGCCGAGTGGTGCGGCCCCTGCCGCCAGATTGGCCCCGCGTTAGAAGAGCTTGCGGTTCAATATGCGGGCAAGGTCAAGATCGTGAAGGTCAACGTCGACGAAAACCCCGAAAGCCCGGCGGTTCTGGGCGTGCGCGGAATTCCGGCGCTGTTCATGTTCAAGGATGGGCAGGTGATCTCGAACAAGGTGGGCGCTGCGCCGAAAGCTGCGCTGGAAACCTGGATCAAATCGGCGATCTGATTTTTTGGTGCTGCATTGAAAGGGCGGTCCTGCCGGACCGCCCTTTCGTTTTGCATACCGGCCAGACATATTACGGCAAACAAGCGAGGCGGACATGGCGGATGACAGGTTTCCCGGCTGGCACGGCACAACGATCCTGGCTGTCAGACGTGGCGGCGAGGTAGTGGTGGCGGGCGATGGGCAGGTCAGCCTGGGCAATACGGTGATCAAGGGTACAGCACGCAAGGTTCGCAGGCTCAGCCCCGGGGGGCATGACGTGGTGGCGGGGTTTGCCGGATCGACCGCCGATGCCTTTGCGTTGCTGGAACGGCTGGAGAAAAAGCTCGAATCGGCACCGGGACAACTGGCGCGCGCCTGTGTCGATCTGGCCAAGGATTGGCGGATGGACAAATATCTGCGCAACCTGGAGGCCATGCTGATCGTGACCGACGGCCGCGATCTTTATGTGATCACCGGCACGGGCGATGTGCTGGAACCGGAGCATGATGTGGCGGCAATTGGCAGCGGCGGAAATTTCGCGCTGGCCGCGGCGCGTGGCCTGATGACGACCGACCTTTCCGCCGACGACATCGCCCGCAAAGCCATGGCGATTGCGGCAGAAATCTGCGTCTTCACCAACGGCAACCTGACAGTCGAACGGATCAGCGCCGGTTAGGCTTTTGCTGCGCCATCATGTAAGCGCGCAGGACAGCGTTCATCCGGGTCTGATAACCCGCCCCGTCCTGCCTGAAAAAAGCCAGCACGTCGGGATCGACCCGCAGGGATATCGGTTTTTTGGGATTTATCTCAATTTTGACGGTGCGGTGCCAGTCGGGTTCGAGAATTGTCGTGTAAGACCCTTCGATGACAACGTAGTCCGGTTCCAGAACCGGCTTGTCTTCGTCACGGATCGCGCGCTTTTCAGCGATGCTCAGCCGCTTTACCTTGTCTTCGCGCATCCCTGCCACCGCCAACTCGTTTCGGTTGTCTTGCGGCCATCATAGGACTAACCCTATGCAACACAACGTATATTACAGCCGTATATACGATCTGCCAGCTGTATATACAGAACGTACATACAGGCAATCCTCCCTTGGTTTGCCAAGGCAAACCACTTATCTGTATCGGGATATCGCAGCAACATGGTGATCCGCTGATGAGCCCCGAAGACCTCCGTGCCGCCGTCGCCGCCGGAATACTGACCGAAGCGCAGGCGGCATCGGTGATGGCGCTGGCGCATGACCGTTCGGGCAAGCGTGCGGCGTTGCCGGCCGAGGACGAGCCGTTCGAGTTTTTCCGGGGTTTTTCGGAAATCTTCGTCTCGATCGGTCTGATCATTCTTCTGTCGGGCATCGCCGCAATGCTGGCTTGGTTTGGCGGGGTGGCATTGCTTGCCATACTTCCCCTGATCTGCGCGGGCATCGCGTGGTGGTGGGCCGGGTACTTTACGCTGAAGCGGCGGATGAACCTGCCGTCGATGGTTCTGGCCTCTGCTTTCGGGGGCGGCATCTATCTGTCAGCGATCACCATCCTGGCGCAGGCCAATGTGGCACTGCGGGGAACGGTCGTGATTGCGTTCGTGTTGGCGGCATTGGGGATGGCGGTCTGGTATCGGCGGTTCCGGTTGCCGTTTTCGGCCTTCATCCTTGGGCTGTTCGCGCTGGGCGCGATCTATACGCTGACGGCATCGGTCGATTCGCTGGGTGGCTTCGTTTCGGGCAACCGTAATGGCTTGGAGGGCCTGTTCGATCTGCGCGAAAGCCCGCAATTTGCCTTGGCCACGCTGGGATTCGGTATCTCCTGTTTCCTTGTCGGCATGTGGTTTGATACGCGCGATCCATACCGCCTGGGCCGGCACGCCGCGACGGCGTTCTGGCTGCATCTGCTGGCCGCGCCTGCGTTGGTCAACACTGTGGCGCTGACGCTGTACAATACCGGCGGAACGGCGGGGATCGGGCTGCTGATCATTGCGCTGCTGGTTATCACGCTGCTGGCGCTGGTTATCGACCGGCGGTCTTTCCTGACCGCCGCCATTGCCTATATTGCCCTGGTGATTTCCTGGGTGGCAGGCGACGGCGGCAATTTCGGCACCTGGATCTTCACCCTGATCGCCCTTGGCGGCATCATCACCGCCATCGGCACCTGGTGGGTTCCGCTGCGGGCAACGGTGATGGGCGTGCTGCCTGATTTTCCTGGCAAATCCCGCCTTCCCCCTTATGGATCGACGGAATGACCAACCTGACCCCGCGCGAAATCGTCTCGGAGCTTGACCGCTACATCATCGGCCAGAACGCCGCGAAACGCGCCGTTGCAGTTGCCCTTCGCAACCGGTGGCGGCGAAAGCGGCTGGGCGATGACCTGCGCGATGAGGTTTATCCGAAGAATATCCTGATGATCGGGCCAACCGGCGTCGGCAAGACCGAGATCAGCCGCCGTCTGGCAAAGCTGGCAAAGGCGCCGTTCCTGAAGATCGAGGCAACCAAGTTTACCGAGGTCGGGTATGTTGGTCGCGATGTCGACAGCATCATCCGCGATCTGGTGGATGTGGCCATAGCCGATACCCGCGCGCAGATGCGCGAGGATGTGAAGGCGCGCGCGCAGAAAGCAGCCGAGGATCGGGTCATCGAAGCCCTTGCCGGCAAGGAGGCGCGCGACCAGACCCGCGAAATGTTCCGCGCCAAGCTGAAGACAGGTTCCCTGGACGACACGATGATCGAGATCGACGTGACCGACCCTTCACCCGCATTTCCGATGATGATGGGCGGCCAGGGAATGGAGCAGATGCAAGGTCTGCAGGAAATCTTTGGCAAGGCTTTCGGCGGGCGGTCGACGCGCAAAAGACTAAGCGTGGCAGATAGTTACGAAGTGCTGATCGGGCAGGAAGCCGACAAGTTGCTGGACGACGAGGCGGTGAAAGCGGTGGCGCTTGAAGCGGTGCAGGAAAACGGCATCGTGTTTCTGGACGAGATCGACAAGATCTGCGCCCGCGCCGATGCACGCGGTGCCGATGTCAGCCGCGAGGGCGTGCAGCGGGATCTGCTGCCGTTGATCGAGGGAACGACGGTTTCGACCAAGCACGGGCCGGTGAAGACCGACCATATCCTGTTCATCGCCTCGGGCGCGTTCCACACCGCAAAACCGTCAGATCTGCTGCCGGAACTGCAAGGCCGCCTGCCGATCCGGGTGGAATTGCAGCCGCTGACCGAAAGCGATTTCGTGCGCATCCTGACCGAGACGGACAATGCCCTGACGCTGCAGTACCGCGCCCTGATGGCGACGGAGGCGGTCACAGTGACGTTCACCCCAGATGGCATCGCGGCACTGGCCCGGATTGCGGCCGAAGTGAACCAGAGCATTGAAAACATCGGCGCACGCAGGCTTTATACGGTGATGGAGCGGGTGTTCGAGGAATTGTCCTTCACCGCCCCCGACCGTTCGGGAGAAGCCGTGACCGTCGATTCCGCCTTTGTAGAGACGAATGTCGGTGCGCTGGCCCGGTCTGCCGATGTTTCGCGGTACGTGCTGTGAGTGTTGTCGCGCCGGTTGCACCGCGCTGGCCGGGGAACTGGCCCCGCTTTGGCATGGGTGCGGCGGCGCTTGGCAATATTTTTGCCAGCTTTTCGGAAAGCGAGGCGCAGGCGACCTTTGCCGCCGCCTGGAGTTCCGGGGTGCGCTATTTTGACACCGCGCCATGGTATGGCCACGGCCTGTCAGAGCATCGGTTGGGCAGCGCGATGCGCAACTGGCCGCGCGATCAGGCCGTCGTCTCGACCAAGGTCGGTCGGGTTTATGACCCGGCGCCGCGTGGGCGCGACATGCGGGTGCAGTGGCAGGGCGGATTGAACTTTGCCGTGCGGTATGACTATTCGGCCGAGGGTTTTGCAGCGTCGTTTGCGCAAAGTCAGCTGCGGCTGGGCCAACCATCGGTCGATGCGCTGATCATTCATGATCTGGACCGGGAGTATCAGGGCGCCGCCTTTGACGGGCATATGGCAGCGCTGACTGGATCGGGGCTGGCCTATCTGCATAAAATGAAGGTGGATGGCGTGATTTCCGCCGTGGGCATGGGGATGAACACGCTGGCGGATTTCACCGCCATCGCGCCGTGGATCGATGTGGATTTCTTTCTGGTGGCGCTGCCTTACACGCTGGCCGATCAGGGGGCGCTGCACGGGCCGATGGCCGATTGCACCCGGCGCGGCATCAAGGTGATCATCGGCGCGCCCTTTGCCTCCGGCTTGCTGGCGGCACCCTCGGCGCCGGGGGTGATGTACGCTTATCAGCCGGCGAGCGCCGATATGGTGGCCAAGGCGCTGGCCATCGAGGCGGTCTGCCAGCGGCATGGCGTGCCCCTGGCCGCCGCCGCACTGCAGTTTCCGTTGTTGCATCCCGCGGTGGTATCGGTGATTCCCGGTGCGGTCAGCCCGGATCAGGTGAAATCAAATGCGGCGAACATGGCGCTGGCCATCCCGCCCGAGCTTTGGTCCGACCTCAAGACCGCCGGGCTGATCGTGCCTGACGCGCCGACCGGTGCCTGAGTGAGCGACGACGCCACCACGCCGATGATGGCGCAGTATCTGGAGATCAAGGCGCAAAACCCCGGCGCGCTGCTGTTCTATCGGATGGGCGATTTTTACGAGATGTTTTTCGACGACGCGGTCGCGGCTTCGGCAGCGCTGGACATCGCGCTGACCAAACGGGGGGTTCATCTTGGTGCGCCGATTGCGATGTGCGGGGTGCCGGTACATGCCGCCGAGGGTTATCTCTTGTCGCTGATCCGCAAGGGATTTCGCGTGGCGATCGCCGAACAGCTGGAGGATCCGGCGGAGGCGAAGAAGCGTGGTTACAAGTCGGTCGTCCGGCGCGACGTGGTGCGGTTGGTCACCCCCGGCACGCTGACCGAGGATTCGCTGCTGGA
>JAYSYZ010000217.1:0-8758 GCA_043727195.1 Paracoccaceae bacterium | reverse complement strand
GCGATGTGGCCGCCCTGTACATCAAGCCAGGTGCCCGCGCGGTGATCGACCCCGATCCAGCGCTGGCCGACATGCTTGCCCCGCGCCGCGCCCGCTTTGCCGGATTGATGGCGCGCGCTTGACAGCGGGGCTTGCACCCTGCGCCCCCCTCGCGCAAGTCTGGCCCGACGGATCCGGGAGGGCGATGGTGACGACACAGACCGCCGACATCACACAACTGGCCGACCTGTTGCAGACGCGGGCGGCAACGGGCCGGGTGGTCGTGGCGATGGTCGGCGCGCCCGGGTCTGGCAAGTCGACCCTGGCGGAAAAGCTGGCGGCCAAGTTGTGCGCGCGCGCCGCGGGGTTGGCATCTGTCTTGCCGATGGACGGATATCACTATGACGACACCTGGCTGACCCCCGCCGGTTTGCAAGCCGTCAAAGGCGCACCACATACGTTCGATGTCGGCGGTCTGTACCACACGCTGAAGCGGCTGCGCGCGCGCGACGAGGCCGAGGTCGCCGTGCCGGTGTTCGACCGCAAGATCGAAATCGCCCGCGCGGGTGCCCGGCTGATCCCCGCTGATGTGCCGGTGATCATCGTCGAGGGGAACTACCTGATCCTCGATCAGGCCCCCTGGTCGCGGCTTGCCCCGATGTTCGACGTGACAGTGATGATCGAGGTGCCGGAACACGCCCTGCGTGCCAGGCTGCGCGGAAGGTGGGAACGGCTGGGGCTGGCCCCGCCCGAAGTCACCGCCAAGCTGGATGACAACGATCTGCCAAACGGGCGGCTGGTGCGCGATGCGTCGGCGCCCGCCATGTACCGTTTGCCAAACGGGTAGCTGTGGGACCTAAGCAGATTTTCCATGGCCAATCCGGGTTTGCTGATGGGTGGCTTTGGGGTCAGGCTTCCGTGAGGTCGATGCCGGTTATCCATGTGGGTCCATTCCGGCAGGTGGGATTTGCGTTGGTCTGACGTGTCCCAGGCACGCGCATCGGCCCATTCGCGCAGGTGAAATTTTCTGCCTTGCCGCTGGTCTTTGGTAGCGTCTGGTGGGGATGTGTCTGAGCTTCACGGGCGACGGCCCTGCACAGGCAAACAATGGTGGCCTTGTCGTCGGGGCGGTGATCCGGTGGCTTTCCCGTTTCAAAAGCGCCAAGTTTCTTGATGCCGGGGTGGATTCGCCCACCCGGCTCCCTGTCGTCATGCCGCACCACCGGTTCCGGCAGCATCAGGTCATGCAGCCGCGACAACCCGCTGCAGAACCCTGCTGACCCTGGCGGGCGACCCTCCGGTCTGTTGTGCAATATGCCGAACCGCAGAGGCTCTGGCGGCGGGGCGTGAGGACGCGCCCCACGGCAGGAACCTGATCGAAAGGGTGTTCTGCAGATGGAAAGACCGGCGACATACCGCTGCCCGACACGACAAGCGGGTCAGCACTTTCGCTGCCGCTGTCGCAATCGCCGCCATCATCATCCGGTGGATTTGATTGAGGCTGGAGCGTAGGGCCTTGCCACGCGGGGGCGGATTTTGTGGAGGGGAATTTCAAAGGGGGGGCTCACGCTGTGACGCGCGAGGGCGCACTGAATTTAACTTGCCGCAAGATAGGCCTCCGGGCCGGGTTTCTGACAGCGGGGGTCAAGGCCTTTGGCCACATTCGTACGGGCGGAACGGGCAGTCCGGGGGCGGTTGATCGCAGGCTGTGCTTCGGCCAGATTGGCTGTGGGTCTGACGAGAGGGCGGGCGTGTCTGTCGATGTGATTGCAAAGTTGCGGCAGGGGGCTGCGCGTGCCGGGCGGATCTGGATGCGGGCCAGTGATGGCCGCGTGGTGAGTTATGCAGACTTGCTGGCCGAGACGGGGCGGTTTGCCAATGCTCTGGTGGGCTTCGGCGTCGGGCGCGGCGACCGGGTGCTGGTGCAGGTGGAAAAGTGTGAGGCGGTTTTGACGCTTTACCTGGCATGCATGCGGCTTGGCGCGGTGTTTTTGCCGGTGAACCCCGGGTACACGGCGGCGGAGACGGCGCATTTTGTGAGCGATGCGGAACCTGTCCTGGCGATTGTGGAGGCGGCGCGGCAAACGTCGGTTGCGGGGGCGGTGACGCTGGCGGAGTTCGTCGCGCAGGCGGCGGCGGCTTTGCCAGAATTTGGCGATGCGGCGACGGGGCCGGATGATCTGGCGGCGGTCCTTTATACCTCGGGCACCACGGGGCGGTCGAAGGGGGTGATGCTGTCGCGGGGCAATCTGGCGTCGAATGCCGAGGCCTTGGTGGCCCTGTGGCGGTTTACCGAGGCCGATGTCCTGCTGCATGCGCTGCCGGTGTTTCACACGCATGGGCTGTTCGTGGCAACGAACTGCGTGTTGTATTCGGGTGCGTCGATGGTCTTTCAGCGGGGATTTGTGCCGGGGGCCGTGCTGGCGGCGCTGCCTGATGCCAGCGTGTTCATGGGTGTGCCGACGTTTTACGCACGGCTTTTGGCGGAGCCTCAGCTTTCACCTGCGGCGGTGGCGGGGGTGCAGCTGTTCATCAGCGGGTCAGCCCCGCTGTCGCCTGCCACCCATGCCGAATGGGCAGAGCGGACGGGGCAGGTGATTCTGGAGCGCTACGGGATGACGGAGACGGGCATGATCACCTCCAACCCCTGCGATGGCGCGCGCAAGGCCGGGACGGTGGGGCTGCCGTTGCCGGGCGTTGCGGTGCGGATTGCAGGGGCGGGCGGTGAGGTTCTGGGGCCGGACGAGGCGGGGGCGATCGAGGTCAAGGGGCCGAACGTGTTTCAGGGCTATTGGCGGATGCCGGTCGAGACGGCGCGGGAGTTCCGCGAAGGCTGGTTCGTCACCGGTGACCTTGGGGCGATGGATGCCGGGGGGTATCTGCGCATTCTGGGGCGGGCGAAAGATCTGATCATCACCGGGGGCCTGAACGTCTATCCGGCGGAAGTGGAGGTAGCGCTGGACGCCCTGCCGGGGGTGGTGGCGTCGGCGGTGATCGGCGTGCCGCATGCCGATTTCGGCGAGGCTGTGGTGGCTTGTGTCGTAGTCAGACCGGGAACGGAGCCGGAAGCGCTGCGCGCGGCGCTGCGGGACCGGCTGGCGGCGTTCAAGATCCCGAAGCGGATCGTGGTGCTGCCGGATTTGCCGCGCAACACGATGGGCAAGGTTCAGAAGGCGGATCTGCGCCGGAGCTATGCCGAGCTTTTTTCGGGGGCCGGTGAATAAATCCACGGGCCGCGGCGTTGGGATAGGTGAGGCGGCGCTGATGCGCTGACCTTGCCGTGGCGGCCTGCGACGTCTGGCGGACGCTGCGGAGAGAACGGGCGTCCGGGGCAGGTGTCTGGGGCGCATAATTGATCAGTGACCAGATCTTTCAGGAGGATTTCACCATGAACAAGACCCTGCTTATGACTGCCGTCGCGCTTTTGATGGGGGCCGGCATGGCCTCGGCCGCAGCGCTGAGCGAAGTGGACACTGCCGGCGGCAAGGTGATGGCCGCCACGGATACCGGCATGACCGTCTACACGTTTCGCAAGGACGCTGAGAACGTGTCGAACTGCTATGACGATTGCGCGGTGAAATGGCCGCCTTTCCTGGCGGCAGAAGGTGCGGAGCCGGAGGGCGCGCTGACGGTGATCGAACGCAAAGACGACACCTATCAGTGGGCGCTGAACGGCAAGCCACTGTATTTCTGGGCGGGCGATACGGCAAAGGGCGATGCAACGGGCGACGGCGTTGGCGGCGTGTGGGATGTTGTTCGTCCCTGACGCAGGCGATCTGATCGCTTGGGGACAGCGTCAGAGCCGGGGTCGCCAGATGCGGCCCCGGTTTCTTGTCAAGCACTACTCGCTTTGCGTCGCCAGCCAGTCCATCAGTGCGGGCCGGGCGCTTTCCGCCCCCTCATCGCGGGCGCGGTCGATGACGGCCTTGGCCTGATCGAGGTTGACCCGGCGCAGAAGCGCCTTGACCGGCCCGACGGAGGCGGGGCGCATCGAGAGGGCACGAAAGCCGATGGCGGCGAGGGCCAGCGCCTCGATCGGGCGGCCGGCATCTTCGCCGCAGAAGGAGAGCGGGGTGTCAGAGGCGTGGCAGCGGGCGATGATCTGTTCGAGGAAGGTCAGAAAACTGATGTTCAACGTATCATAGCGGCGGCGGACCAGTTCGTTTTCGCGGTCGGCGGCGAAGAAGAACTGCTTCAGGTCGTTGCCGCCGACAGAAATGAAATCGGTGAGGTCGAAGAAGGCTTTCGGTGCATAGGCAAGCGAGGGGGTTTCCATCATCGCGCCGATTTCGATGGATGCGGGCACGGCATGGCCCAGCGACTTCTCGCGGTGCAACTCGCGCAGGACATGGGCGCGGGCCTGCTGGAATTCGGTGAGTTCGGTGATCAGCGGGAACATCACCGTCAGCGGACGGCCACCCGCGGCACGGATCAGGGCCTGAATCTGCATGCGCAGCACGCCGGGCTTGTCGAGCCCGACGCGGATTGCGCGCCAGCCCATCGCGGGGTTCGGCTCGTCTTGCGGTTTCAGGTAGGGCAGCACCTTGTCGGACCCGATGTCGAGGGTACGGAAGGCGACGCGCTTGCCTTTGGCGGCATCCATGACGCGGGCGTAAAGACGGGCGAGTTCGGCACGCTGCGGCATTTTCGAGCGGACGAGGAACTGCAGTTCGGTGCGGAAGAGGCCGACGCCTTCGGCACCGGACCCTTCCAGCGAGGGCAGGTCGGCCATCAGGCCCGCGTTCATGTGCAAGGCGACGGTGGAGCCGCATTTCGTGGTGGCGGGCAGGCCGCGCAGGGAGGCGTAACGCTTTTGCGCTTCGGCCTGCATGGCGATCTTGTCGCGGAAAGCACGGGCGACGGTTTCTTCGGGCCGCAGGTGGACGATGCCCTGATCGCCGTCGACAAGGATGTGGTCGCCGTTCAGCGCCTCGTTCACCACGCGGTCGGCGTTGATCACCAGCGGGATGGCAAGCGCGCGGGCGACGATGGCGGCGTGCGAGCCGACCGAGCCTTCATCAAGAACGACGCCCTTAAGCTTTCGACCGTATTCCAGAAGCTCGGCAGGGCCGATGTTGCGGGCCACCAGCACCGGGTTTTCCGGCATCTCCGCCCCGGTATCGCGGCCCTGACCGGTGAGGATGCGGAGGAGGCGGTTCGACAGATCGTCAAGATCCTGCAGACGTTCGCGCAGGTAGGCGTCGGGCACCTGTTCCAGCCGGTTGCGGGCGGCGGACTGTTCCTTTTCCACCGCAGCTTCGGCGGACAGGCCGCGCTGGATATCTTCCTCCATCCGGCGCAGCCAGCCGCGCGAATGGGCGAACATGCGGTACGCCTCCAGTACCGCTTTCTGGTCTTTGTCAAGGCTGACGGCGGACAACAGGTCATCGACCGAAACGCGCAACTGGCCCACGGCGTCGCGGATGCGGTCGATCTCGGTCAAAGGGTCGTCGGCCACGGGGTTGGTGATAACGACGCGGGGTTCGTGCAGCCAGACATGGCCTTCGGCCGCCCCTTCCTGACCGGAGGTACCGCGGATCATCACCGGCTGTTTGTGCAGTGCCCGCATGCCGCCTTCCTCGCCGGTAAAGGCCCCAAGTTCGGTCATTTCGGCCAGCACCATTGCAACGACGTCGAGGGCGTAGATCTCGTCTTCCGAAAACTGGCGCGCGGTTTTCGACTGCACGACAAGGACGCCCAGCTTTTCGCCCACCCGCTGGATCGGCAGGCCGAGGAAGGAGGAGAACAGTTCTTCGCCGGTTTCGGGCATGTAACGGAAGCCTTTTTCCGATGGCGCATCGGCGGTGTTGACCGGCAGGCCAGAGCGGGCAACGCGTCCGACGAGGCCTTCGCCCAGTTTCATCCGGGTTTTGTGGACGGCGTCGGGTTTGAGGCCTTCGGTCGCGCAAAGTTCGAGGGTGTCGGGGTCGCGGAACAGGTAGATGGAGCAGACCTCGGTGCGCATGCTGTCGGCGATCAGGTGGGTAATCTGGTCAAGCCGATCCTGCCCGCGGCCGGGCACGGCGAGGGTGTCGCGCAGGCGGCGCAGAAGCTTGCGGCTGTCGCTTTCGGTCCGTTCGGCCATCGGCGCGTTCCCGGGGTTGTTTCCGGACTTAGAGCATAAGGCGCGGCGCAACGGAACCGGGGTTGTGGTTATCCGACCGGTCCCGGGCGGCGTTGCCTGAAAGATGGGCGATCCCCGGTTGGGTCAGAGTATTCGATCCTTCCGCGCACGCGCCGCTTTGACAAAGGAGGTCAGGCCTTGTCGAGTTCAAACGTATCGTGCAGCGCCTGCACGGCGAGTTCGATGTATTTGCGGTCGATCAGCACCGAGATCTTGATCTCGGATGTGGTGATGACCTTGATGTTCACATTCTCGGCGGCCAGTGCGGTGAACATGCGGGCGGCAACGCCGGCGTGGCTGCGCATGCCGATGCCGACAACCGAAAGCTTGGCGACATCGGTATCGGTGACAAGGTCGGCATAGACGAAGCGGCCCTCGTCGCGGGCATCCTCGATGGCTTTCTTGGCGCGGGCGACCTGATTGGTGGGGCAGGAAAAAGTCATGTCGGTATAGGCGCGTTTGTCGCCGGGGGCGTCGGTTTCCGAGATGTTCTGGACGATCATGTCGACGTTGACGCCCGCGTCGGCGAGGGGCCCGAAGATCGCTGCCGCAATGCCGGGGCGGTCCTCGACGCGGACAAGGGTCATTTTCGCCTCGTCCCGGCTATAGGCGACGCCTGAGACAACTTTCGATTCCATGATTTCATCCTCGTCGCAGACCAGGGTTCCAGAGTTTTCGTCCGTTTCTTCGAACGATGACAGCACGCGCAGCCGCACCTTGTAGCGCATCGCCAGTTCGACCGAGCGGGTCTGCAGGACTTTTGCGCCCAGCGAGGCCAGTTCCAGCATTTCTTCGAACGCGATGCGGTGGAGCTTGCGGGCCTTGGGCGAGATGCGCGGGTCGGTCGTGTAGACGCCGTCCACATCGGTGTAGATATCGCAACGCTCTGCCTTGAAAGCGGCGGCAAAGGCGACGGCGGTGGTATCGGATCCGCCACGGCCAAGGGTGGTGACGCGATGTTCAGGGCTGATGCCCTGAAAACCCGCGACCACGGCGACCTTGAAACCCTCGGTGAACTTGGCGTCGATATTGGCGCGGGGGATGTCGACAAAGCGGGCAGAGGCATGGGCGGAGGTGGTCTGGATCGGCACCTGCCAGCCTTGCCACGACCGCGCGGGAACATCCATTTCCTGCAGGGTCAGAGCCATCAGGCCGGCGGTGACGTTTTCACCGCTGGCGACGACGGCATCGTATTCGCGGGCATCGTACAGCGGCGAGGTCGATTCGACCCAGCCGACAAGTTCGTTGGTCTTGCCGGACATGGCGGACACGATGACGATCACGTCATAGCCACGCTCCACCTCGCGCTTGACCTTGGCGGCGGCGTTCCGGATGCGCGCCAGGTCGGCCACGGAAGTGCCGCCGAATTTCATCACGAGAAGCGGCATCGTCCCTCCGCACCGGCCTTTGACGCGCGGGTTCTATGCGGGGGCGGGGATGGGTGCAAGGGGTGTGGGGTCGGGGCGCGCCGGCGGACCGGCGCGCCGTTGGGGTCACGCGCCGATCACGCCGCCGTCTTCGCGGGTAATGACAAGGGTGGCGGAACGCGGCACCGCGCCGGTGTAATCGGGGAAGCCCGAACCGAATTTTCCGGCGGCGAAGTCTTCGGCGGTGGCATGGCCACCGGGGTGCTGCACATTGACGAACATCGTCGTGCCATCGGGGGTAGAGATCACGCCGGTGATTTCCTGGCCCCAGGGCCCGGTCAGGAAGCGGCGGATTTCACCCGTCGCGGGGTCTGCCGCCAACATCTGGTTCATCCCGAAACCGGCAAGCGGGCCTTCCTGATCGGGGCCGATATCGCCCATGTCGGTCTGAATCCAGAGGCGGGAGTTTTGGTCGCACCAGATGCCATCCGGGCAGGCAAAGGTGTTGTCATCGCTCAGCGCTTCGCCCTTGAAGGTGAGGGACTGTTTGGGGTTGCCGGCGATGACGAAGAGTTCCCACTTGAAGCTGGTCAGCGCGTGATCGGCGCCTTCGTAGTTCCAGCGCACGATCTGGCCAAAATTGTTTTCGGCGCGAGGGTTGACTGCGTCGATCTGCGTCATGTCGCGGCGGTTGTTGTTGGTCAGGGTGAAATAGACCTCGCCGGTTTTCGGATCGACGGTGCCCCATTCCGGGCGGTCCATCTTGGTGGCCCCGGCCTGATCGGCGGCGGCGCGGGTGTTGATCAGGATATCGGCCAGGTCGGCAAAGCCGTTTTCTGGTGTCAGGCCGTTTTCGCCGGGGGCGAGAGCCAGCCATTCGCCGCTGCCATCTTCGCTGAACTTGGCCACGTAAAGCGTTCCGGCATCAAGAAGATCGCCGTTTGCGGTGGCGGGGTCGTATACGGAGGCAGAGACAAATTTGTAGATGTATTCAAAGCGGCTGTCGTCGCCGGAATAGCAGACCACCGGTTTGCCCGCGACGGCGGGGGCGAAGACCACGCCTTCATGGGCGAAACGACCGAGGTGGGTGCGTTTGACCGGGACAGAGGCGGGGTCGAAGGGGTTGAATTCCACCATCCAGCCGAAGGTGTTCGGCTCGTTGCGGTAATCGTCGGCCGGGGTCGCGCCGGTTGCGGCGGCGTTGAAGCGGAGAACCTCATCCGCGCCGCCTGCGGTCTTTTCCCAGCCGTAGCGGGATTCTTCGTTCGACAGGCCATAGCGTTTGTGC
>JAYSYZ010000216.1:0-8774 GCA_043727195.1 Paracoccaceae bacterium | reverse complement strand
GGTGTTCTTCGGGCTGAAGAACCACAGGGGGCGCAGATGAACGCGCTGAACAAATCCATCGTCCGCAAACTTCGTTGCGCGGTTTACACCCGCAAATCTTCCGAGGAAGGGCTGGAGCAGGAGTTCAACAGCCTGCACGCCCAGCGCGAGGCCTGCGAATCCTACATCGCCAGCCAAAGGTCCGAGGGCTGGGTGCTGGTGCGCGATCAGTACGACGATGGCGGCATCTCGGGCGGCACGCTGGAACGTCCCGGCCTGAAGCGGCTGCTTGCCGACATCGAGGACGGGCTGGTCGACGTGGTGGTGGTCTACAAGATCGACCGCCTGTCACGCTCGCTGATGGACTTCTCCAAGTTGGTCGAGGTGTTTGACCGCAATGGCGTGACCTTCGTGTCGGTGACGCAGTCGTTCAACACCACCACGTCCATGGGGCGGCTGACGCTGAACATCCTGCTATCTTTCGCCCAGTTCGAACGCGAAGTGACGGCAGAACGCATCCGCGACAAGGTCCGCGCCAGCCGGATGAAGGGCATGTGGATGGGTGGCTGCCCGCCGCTGGGGTACGAGGTCAAGAACCGGAAGCTGGTCGAAAACCCTGCCGATGCCGCCCATGTCCGCTGGGTCTTCGCCCGGTTCATCGAGATCGGTTCCGGCACCCTGCTGGCGCGCGAACTGGCCGAGCGGGGCGTCACCACCAGCCGGGGACACCGGATCGACAAGAAGTTCGTCTACCGGATGCTGAACAACCGGGTCTACATCGGCGAGGCCGTGCACAAGGGAACAAGCTATCCCGGTGAACATGAAGCGATCATCGAGCGGGAGACATGGGACAAGGCGCACGCCATCTTGACGGAAAGCCCCCGCCAGCGTGCCGCCCGGACCCGCGCTGACACGCCCTCGCTTTTGAAGGGGCTCCTGTACGGCCCCGACGGCGCCGCGTTCTCGCCAACCCACACCCGCAAAGGCGGGCGGTTGTACCGCTATTACGTCAGCCAGACTGTGCTTAAGTATGGTGCGGGATCATGTCCCGTCGGCCGCATGCCAGCGGGCGAAATCGAAGCTGCCGTCATCGACCAATTGCGCGCGGTGTTCCGCCAACCCGAGATCGTGGCGGGGACTTGGAAGGCGGTGCGTGTGCATGCGAACGACATCAGTGAAGCTGACATCCGTTCCGCCTTGCAGCAAATCGATCCGCTTTGGGATGAACTCTTCCCCGCCGAACAGGCACGCATCGTGGCGCTGCTGGTCGAGCGCGTCGAGATTGGCATAGAGGGGCTGAACATGAGCCTGCGAATGGACGGAATGGCTGGGCTGGCGCGCGAGATGAGCGCAGGCCTGGTGGCGGCGGCATGACACGCGCGCGGGCGATTCCTGAAACGGTAACGGTGCACATACCGTTTCGGTTCGTGAAGCGCGGCGGGCGCAAGGAGATGCAGACGCCGGAGGGCGCCTTGCAACGGTGGAAGTCCGACAGTGCACTGACCAAGGCGCTGTCGCGTGCCTTCCGCTGGAAGCGCATTCTGGAGTCGGGCGAATTCACGACCATAGTCGAACTGGCAGAGCGCGAGGGGATCGCGGCCTCCTACATGACCCGCGTCCTGCGTCTCACATTGCTCGCGCCCGACGTTGTTGAGTCGATTCTGAACGGCAGGCAGGGGTCTGAGGTGACGCTGGCGCGGTTCTTGGAGCCGTTTCCGGCGGAGTGGGGCGCTCAGCTACCCTTGCGTAGCCAGCGCTTCTCGATCCGGCAGACCATCGTAAAGGCCGGATCGAAGACGTTTCCTACATCGTAGCGCACGGTCTGCCCCATAAGATGACTGGCCGCCGCGGGGCTGAGGCCGTAGTCGCGGGCCAGCCAGTTGAACATGTCCGTCGTGGCGTGCTGCAGCGCCTGGTCGAGGGGCCGTGCGTTGCCGACCGAGAAGATGTGGGTCGCGTCTTCGCCGCGCGGCCAGACGAGGCCCGGGCGCTTCTCGACTGTCAGGCGCACTTCAACCTCGAAGCAAGTCTCGATGCCGGTCCCGACGATTTCGCCGTCACCTTGAGTCGCATGGCAGTCGCCGAGGTAGAAAAGTGCGCCGGGTACAGCAACAGGAAACCAGACAGTCGTTCCGGGCCCGAACCCCCGGTAGTCCATGTTGCCGCCATTCTCCGCGCTGGTCGCCGTCGAAAAGGCGTGGCCCATGGCAGGCGCCACCCCGAAGCAGCCGATCATAGGTTCCAGGGGCAGGACCAGGTCCTCGAGCCCGGGGACCGGCGGGTCGAGTGATGCCGTCAGCGCCTGCCGGTCGATCCGCCAGTTGACCAGGTCCCGCGGCGGGAGGTCGCGGACGGTCTCGGGGTCCACGACGTTTCCAGCGAGCGACGCGTACGTCCACCCAGTGGACCGGATCGGCGTCATGCGCAGGATCTCGACCTTCAGCGCGTCGCCCGGCTCAGCTCCCATCACAAAGATCGGGCCGTTCATCGGGTTAGGCCCCGGCGCTCGTCTCACGCCGTCCTTATCGAAGCCGTGCGCGTCAATGGTCTCGGTGATCACCACGTCACCTGAGTCCACCGTCAGGGCGGCCGTGACGGTACCTAGAACGTTATGCCATTCAGTGGCAGCAAAGAGATGCGTTGTCATGTTGAAGACGTAGCAACGCGCTCCAACGGTAGCAAGGCTCAAGACTCAAGGCGCTTTAGCAGGGCTTGCCGCCCGTTCCTTGCAGCACGGAAGACAACGCTCGGCAAATGGAAGCCTATTTACGACGCCCGCTCCGTCTCGGCGGACCTGCGCGCACCGCATGGGCCTGGACGCTGGGCCGAACGTTCCACTGGAGACGGGCCAGTAGCCATCAGAGTCGAACTGGACGAGCGCGAGAGCATCGCGTCGTCCCACATGACCCGCGTCGTGCGGCTGACCCTGCTCGCGCCGGAGATCGTCGAGGCGATACTCGGCAGCACGCACGGGCCAGAAGTGACGCTGGCACGGGTGCTGGAGCCGTTTCAGGTGGAGTGGGACGAGCAGCGAGCCAGCTTTCGCTGATCGACGCGAACGGCCCTTTGCGGACGTTGGGGACAGCAGTTTTTTCGTTATGGTGTGTAGTCAACGTCATGGAGATTGACCGCCTGGCCTGTCAATGCGCTAAACTGCGCCGCCTGTCCCATTGTGGCTGCCCACCAGCCATCCTCTAAGGAGACCTCAGGCCGCTGCATCCCGGTTGCTGCCCGTTGAAAACCCTGATGCTGATAAAAGGTTGACCCGTTGTGGTCTCCCGCTGCCAGCAGTGCTGGGTCAACGGGAATCTCCAGCTCGACCGGCCCGGCCGGATTTCGCGGGCTTACGATGACTTTCGGGACCGGGGCCGCCCCAAGATGGGCAGGCCAGAAACGGCCCGGCCCGGGCACCAGACATTCGATCTTTCCCTCTGCACCCACCGCCGTGATTTCTTCCTGATAACGACTTCCTTCGGCGAACATACACAGTTCCAGCATCGCCCGCATACCTGACTCAAAATCGACAATGACGTAGGCGTGATCCCAGATGTCGGAGTGCAGGCCGTCATAGACTTCGTCCAGGTGGTTCACCGCCTGGCCACCGCTAGCCATGACGCGGATCGGATTGCAGCATGCAACCAGCCTCATTAGGTCGAAGAAATGGCAGCACTTTTCCACCAGCGTCCCGCCTGAGTTCCGGTTCAAGCGGTTCCAGTCGCCGACTTTTTGCAGGAAGGGAAAGCGGTGCTCGCGGATCGTGAGCATTCTGACGCCCCCAGTTGCCGCCTGAGCTTCCCGCAAAAGATGCGCGACTGGCGGCATGTAGCGGTACTCCATTGCGACCCATATCGGAGCAGGGTAGGCATCGCGCAGCGCGGATAGGCGGGGCGCGTCGGCCCGATCGGTGAAGAGCGGCTTTTCACAAAGGACCGGCAGCGGCCGGATGCGGGCGATTTCTTCCAACTGGCGAAGATGGAGGTAATTCGGGCTGGCAATTAGGAGGCAATTCACTTCGGTGACCGAAAGGACCTCGGCGACTGACCCCACCATCCGCGCTTCCGGCACAAGGGCGGACGCCGCTGCGCGCATGCCCGGGTCGGGCTCGAAAATCGCGGCCACGCTGGCCTTGTCCAGCAAGGCGATGTTACGCAGGTGTTCCTGCCCCATCATCCCGCAGCCGATGATTCCGTATCGCAGCATTTGGTCTTCCTATTTCAAACGCGCCACATAGCGCACTGTTTCGGGATCGTACCAGGTGAGCGAGGTTTCGACTGAACGGCCATCCTGTGCCCAGCTGATACGAGTGATAAGCGGCAACGGGGTGCCTGGGCCGTGCGGAAACTCCAACGGCGCCCAGTCTGGAATGGCGCCCTGGCCGATACTGTCCTCGGCGCGCGAAATCCAGATGCCAAGACGCTGGCGATAGTAAAGATAGAGCGATTCCAAAAGATCGCCCTCAGCGATGCGTTCCGCCTCAGCCCCGTCCAGCCAGATCTCCTCGACGGCCGCAACCTTGCCCGACAGGAACCTAAGGCGCCGGATGCGGTGGCCTTCGGTGCTGGCGCCGAAGGGGGGCAGTGCCGGGGATTTGGTGCAGCGGTCGACCGACAGGACGCGCGCAGTGGGCAGGCCACCGCCCTCCACGCGCTCCAGCCGGAAGAGTGCATAGACCGAGGCCGCATCCGCTTTGGCCCGAATGTAGTTGCCGGACCCTTGCACCCGGTCGAGCAGGCCCTTTTCGGTTAACGATTTTAGGGCCTGCCGCAGGGTGCCCAGCGCAATTCCCAAGTTGGCGGCCATGTCCCGTTCGGGTGGAAGGCGTTCGCCGTCGATCAGGCGGCCTGCTGCGATGTCGCGGATGAGAAGTTCCGCAATCTGCTGGTAGAGCGGTAGCGAACCGGGGTGGGCCATTACGTCGCATCCAGAATTGATACATGATTGATCTATATCAAAGCCGGTGCTACGCAATAGAAAAGCCGCAGCCGGAGATACAGAATCATGTCGGTGGTCCCTATCACCTCACCCGACCGGGACGACTGCGAGGTTAGCTGGTTTGCCGCCCTTTGCTCTGACGACTACCAGCTCCTTGGGGTGCCGGACGGCGACCTGCGGTCAAGCTGGGCGCACTGCTCTGACATCGTGAAGCGAGCTGAGAGCCACGGCTTCCGCAACATCCTGTGCCCGTCTTCCTACCAGGTGGGCCAAGATACGCTGTCTTTCATCGCCGGCTGCGCCCCGATCACCGACCGTATCAACTTCCTCGCCGCCATCCGCTGCGGCGAGATGCAGCCGGTGATGCTCGCGCGCACAGTGGCCACGTTAGACCACATGTTGCAGGGGCGGCTGACCTTGAACGTCATCTCCTCGGACTTCCCCGGAGAGGTCGCCGACAGCACCTACCGCTATAAGCGAAGCCATGAGGTGGTGGAGATCCTTCGACAGGCGTGGACACGGGACCACATCGAATATTCGGGCGACGTCTACCAGATTTCGAAGATCACCACCGACCCCGCGCGGCCCTACCAGCAGAACGGCGGGCCGCTCCTGTATTTCGGCGGCTACTCACCCGACGCGCTAGAGCTGTGCGGGGCGCAGTGTGACGTGTACCTGATGTGGCCGGAACCCAAGGAAATGCTGGCCAAGCGGATGCAGGATGTCCACGCCCGCGCCGCCGCGCATGGCCGGACGCTGGATTATGGTCTGCGGGTCCACATGATCGTCCGCGACACCGAAGCCGAGGCGCGGGACTATGCCGATCACATCGTGTCCAAGCTGGACGATGAATACGGCAAGCTGATCCGCGACCGGGCGCATGACTCGATCAGCCTTGGCGTCGCCCATCAGGCCCGGGCGCGAGAACTGGCAGACCAGTTCGGCTATATCGAGCCGCATCTCTGGACCGGGATCGGCCGCGCGCGGTCGGGCTGCGGGGCGGCGCTTGTCGGATCGGTCGATCAAGTTATGTCCAAGCTAGAAGAATACCAGAAGATGGGTATCCGGGCCTTTATCTTCTCGGGCTATCCGCATTTGGACGAGTGCGACCACTTCGGCACCAAGGTGATGCCACAGCTGAAAACCTGCTCGCTGCCCCACGCTTACGGCCGGGTTCCGGCCACGACCCCTGCCACGGCCTTGGGCATCGGAGTGCGCCGCTAATGGAACGTGTCACCCTTGGCCCGATGACGATGTCTCGGCTGGTCTACGGCATGTGGCGGCTGGGCGACGATGCCGACACGTCGCCTGCCCATGTCCAGGCCAAGGTCGAGGCCTGCCTGGCGCAAGGCATCACCACGATGGATCAGGCTGACATCTATGGCGGCTACATTGCCGAGACGCTGCTGGGTGCGGCGCTGCGGGCGGCACCGGGCTTGCGCGACCGGATCGAGATCGTGACCAAATGCGACATCGTCGCGCCCGTGGGTCGCCACGCGGCTGCGCGGGTCAAGCATTACGACACTTCGGCGACACATATCACGGCGTCAGTCGAAGCCAGCTTGCGTGAAATGGCGACGGACCGGATCGACCTGCTACTGATCCACCGCCCGGACCCGCTGATGGACCACTTGGAGACGGGCCTCACACTGGACGCGCTGGTCGCTGGTGGCAAGGTGGGGGCCGTGGGCGTGTCGAATTTCAGGCCATGCGACTTCACCTTGCTGCAATCGGCAATGACCGCGCCGCTGGTCACCAACCAGATCGAGCTGTCGCTAAACTGCCGCGACCCCTTCATCAACGGCGACATAGCCTTCCTACAGGAGCGTGCCATCCCCCCGATGGCCTGGAGCCCGCTGGCCGGGGGCCATCTGCGCGCCGAGGCGGGTGACGGTCTCAGCGCCCGGCTGGATGCGATCGGCAAGGCGGCAAGCACTGACTGGACCGCGGTCGCTGTGGCCTGGCTTCTTCACCATCCGGCGAGGATCATTCCGGTTCTGGGCACCAACACCCTTTCGCGGATTGCCACGATCTCGGACGCGCTGCGCGTGCCGATGGACCGCCAGACCTGGTTCGAGCTTCTGACAGTTGCCCAGGGGCACGAGGTCGCGTGATGGCGGACGGCGGCATCCAAGCGGGCGGGATCGTAGTGGACGCCTCCAACGCGCGGGTGTTACGCGATGCGCTGGGACGCTTTGCAACGGGCGTGACGGTCGTCACAATACAGGGGCCGGATGGGCCGATGGGCTTCACTGCCAATAGCTTCGCCAGTCTGTCGCTGGACCCGGCGCTGGTTTTGTGGTCGCCCGCCAAGGCATCGCAGCGCTATCCGTTTTTTGCTGCCGCCCGGCACTATTCCATCCACGTGCTGGGGCAGGATCAGGCGGACTTGCCCGCTAGATTTTCCCGGGGCGGACTGGGGCTTAAGGGCTTGGAATGGCAGCCGAACGCCGACGGTGTGCCCACTTTGGCCAAAGCGCTTGCCCGCTTCGATTGCGCCCAGCACGCAACGCATGACGGCGGCGATCATCTGATCATCGTGGGACAGGTCCTGCGGCTGGCCCTGGAAGCGGGCGCGCCGCTGGTGTTCGCAAATGGCAGGTTCGGAGGGTTTATCGGCTAACACAACCCGCTCGGGGAGAGGGGGTGAAGGGAGGAGACGTGACCGCACTTCTAGCCATCTGCAGCGGCCTTGGCCTGATTAATGGCGCTCTGCTGGCATTTGGCCGCTGGATTGGCGCGGTCTGCCTGGGGCTGATGGTCGCGGTGATCCTGTTGCAGGTCTTCTTCCGCTACGTCCTGAACAACGCGCTGCCCTGGCCCGAGGAAGCCTCACGCTTTCTGATGATGTGGTCCACTGCCCTAATGGCCCCGACCGCCTTCCGGCGCGGCGGCTTCGTTGCTATCGACATGGTGATCCGCATGCTGCCGCGCATGGTCGCTACCGGGCTGTCGGTCTTCCTGATGGCCGTGACGATCCTGGTCCTGTGGATCGCGCTGGGCATCGGCTGGTCTGAGGTGACGGGCCTTGGCGGCAGGTTCGAGACGGACTCGCTGCGGGTGCCGGTTAGCCTAGATCTTGGCGTCTGGATGAAGGTGCCCAAGTCCTGGACGATGGCCTCGCTTCTGGTAGGCGTTGCGCTGCTTCTGCTGGTCGCGGTCGAATTGACCCTGCGCAACCTTTACGCCCTAGTCTGGGGGCCAGAGACGCTGCGCGACATTCCCGGTACCATCATGCTTGGATCGGGGGCCGAATAGATGCTCAGCTTCTTCCTGCCCTTGTTCCTGATCTTCCTGATGCTGGGCCTGCCAGTGGTCTTCGGCCTTCTGGCCGCGCCCGCGATCCTGCTGTGGCTGAACGGGCAAGAGCGCGACATCACGCTTCTCTACCGCAACGTCTATGAGGGGATGAACTCGTTCCCGCTGATGGCGATCCCGTTCTTCATGCTGGCTGGTGAGCTGATGAACCGCGGCGGCATCTCGGCCCGGATCGTGGGTTTCGCACAGGCGATGGTCGGGCATTTCCGGGGCGGGCTGGCGCAGGTGAACGTGGTCGATTCAATGCTGTTTGCCGGCATCTCGGGGTCGGCGGTAGCGGATGTCTCGGCGCTGGGGTCGATCATCATCCCGCAGATGGAGAAAAAGGGTTATCCCAAGCCCTTCGCCGCCGCGATCACCGGAGCCAGTGCGATCATCGGGCCGATCATCCCGCCGTCGGGGATCATGATCATCTATGCCTATGTGATGGGCGAAAGCGTGGCCGCGCTGTTTCTGGCCGGCATTGTGCCCGGTATCCTGATCGGGATCGCCCTGATGATCACGATCAAGCTGATGGCCGACCACTACAACCTGCCGGACGCTCT
>JAYSYZ010000215.1:0-8778 GCA_043727195.1 Paracoccaceae bacterium | reverse complement strand
CCGGCAGCACCAGCCGGATCACGTTCGGCAGCGTCAGGACGGAAAATTCCAGAAACACCAGCGCCGACTGGCCATCGCCGATCAGCTGATCAAACAGCCCCACCGCCCGGTTCACCCAGTAGACCGCAACCAGCACCAGCGAGAAAAACCCGAACAGCTGCAGCAATTGCAAAAGAAGATACCGGTCGAATTTAGACACCTGCCACACTGCTCCTACAACATGTTGCGGCAACCCTAGCGGAATTCACCGGCGGCGAAAACTCATATCTGGCCAATCCCATTTGGGGATTGTAGCTTCGCGGCAAGGCCCCGCCGATCGGGGCTGCCCTCCCTCGACAAGCGAGAGTTCTGATGCCCCATCCTCTGCCGATCCAGTTCCGCGATATCGACCTCGAGGCGCTGACAGCACACCCCGGCCGCATTGCGGTGTTTGCCGAACCGGGCACGCCGCTCAGTTCCGGCGCGCGGCGGCTTGACCGGCAGATGAAGGGCGCTCTGGCGCGGGCCGTCGCCTCCGACGGGTTCGCCAAACTGAAATCAGGTGATGCGATGGAACTGGCCTTTCCCGCCGGTCTTGCCGCCGAAGCGGTGCAGCTGATCCGGCTGGCCAAACGCAGCGACCTCGCCTCGGCCCGCAAGGCGGGGGCGGCTGCGGGTCGCGCCCACGGGGCTGCGGCCAGCCTGATCCTTGCCGAAAATCACCCCCGCGCTGCCGACATCGCCTTTGGCTTTGCCCTGCGCGCCTACGAATTCACTGCCCACAAATCGGCTGCGCCGACGGTGCCCGGCCCCGTCACCGTGATGGCCGCCAACCCCGAATCCCTGGCGAAGGAGGCAGCCCCTATGGCCGCCGTCGCCGAGGGCGTGTTCTTCACCCGCGATCTGGTAAATGAACCCGCCAACATTCTGACCACGCACGATTTTGCCGCCCGCCTTGCCGCAATGCACGAACTTGGCCTCGAGGTGGAGATTCTGGAAGAGTCGGATCTGGTCAAGCTGGGGATGAACGCACTTCTGGGCGTGGGGCAGGGGTCCGAAAGCCCCTCCAAGGTGGTGGTGATGCAGTGGCGCGGCGGTGCCAAGGGCGTCGCCCCCTTCGCGCTGGTCGGCAAGGGCGTGGTGTTCGACACCGGCGGCATTTCGATCAAACCCGCCGCCGGCATGGAAGACATGACCATGGACATGGGCGGGGCAGGGGTCGTGGCCGGGGTGATGCGGACGCTGGCGATGCGCAAAGCCCGCGCCAATGTGGTGGGCCTGGTCGGCCTGGTTGAAAACATGCCCGACGGGCGCGCCCAGCGTCCGGGCGATGTCGTCCGCTCGATGAAGGGCGACACGATCGAGGTGATCAACACCGATGCCGAAGGCCGCCTGGTGCTGGCCGATGTGCTGTGGTACGCGCAAGACCGGTTCAAGCCCACCGGCATGATCAATCTTGCCACCCTGACCGGGGCGATCATCGTGGCGCTGGGGCATGAAAACGCCGGCGTGTTTTCCAACAACGACGATCTCTGCAATGCCTTTCTCAAGGCTGCGGCCGCCGAAGGCGAAGGTGCCTGGCGGATGCCGATGGGCGAGGCTTATGACGCCAAGCTGAAATCCCGCGTCGCCGACATCGTTAATTCCTGTGGCCGCGACGGCGGCGCGATCACTGCGGCGCAGTTTCTGGCCCGCTTCGTCAAGCCCGAAATGCCGTGGTGCCACCTCGACATTGCCGGAACGGCACTTTTGAAAGGCGATAGCACGCTTGCGCCAAAAGGAGCCACCGGCTGGGGCGTGATGGCGCTGGACCGGCTGATCCGCGACCGGTTCGAAAAGGGGTGAGGCGCGTGATCTGCCCCTGCGGAAGCCTGCCCGACAAGGCGACTGACCCGTCGACAGGCGACCGGGCAGTCGGCCGGAGGCGCAAGCCGAAAGCCAAGGGGCGTCGTGCCGGACAAATCCTGCAAGTCGGGAACGTCCGGCGCCGGGCGATCAAAAGAAATGCCCACGCTTGGGCACGGTAATGTTCTACCACCTGACCCGTTCCACCCCGGCGGAAACCCTGCTGGCGCTGGTCAACCGCGCGCTGGCGCAGGGCTGGCGGGTGATGGTCCGGGGCACCGATCTCGCGGCGCTGGAACAACTCGACACCCAGTTCTGGCTGAACCCCGAGGACGGATTTCTGCCGCATGGTCTGCAAGGCGGCCCGCAGGATGCCGATCAGCCGGTGTTGATCGGGCAGGGGGCGGCGGTCAACGGCGCGCAGGCGCTGGCGCTGATCGACGGCGCGGCGGCAACGGCGGATGAACTGGCCGCGATGGACCGGGTCTGGGTGCTGTTCGACGGCGCCGATGACACCCGCCTGCAAGCCGCCCGTGCGCAATGGCGGGCGCTCAGCACCGCGGGCGTGGCGGCGCAATACTGGTCCGAAGACGGGGACCGGTGGGAGAAAAAGGCCGAAACCGCCGGTGCCTAGGGTTGGGTAGCATAACCGTCAGACCAGCAGATCACAGTTACCCAAAAGTAAACAAAAATAGACTTATCCCGCAATAACAACGGTATGTAACTCATAACACGCGTGTTATCCTGCCCTTATTGCCGCAGAACCAACCGGTTTTCCGCAATCTCCAGCCGGAATTGCCCCAGATAATCCATCCCCAGCAGCGACCCCTCCATCTCTCCGTCATTGACGAAGGCCTGGAAATCCTCGTTGCGAAACGGCCCCAGTTCAACCCGGGGCAGGGTCACCCGCGCAGTCCGCACGATCCCGTTCGCGGTCGACGCCTCGCCCAGATATTGCAGGCTCTCCGGCTCGATCCCAAGGCTGCGGGCATCCTCCCGGCTCAGCACCATATTGCTCGCCCCGGTGTCGGCCATGAACACCACCGGCGTGCCATTGATCTGCAGCGTCAGATAATAATGCCCGTCCTCGGCCCGCGGCACCGCGATCTCGCCGCCTTCCGAAACCATCTGTTGCGGCAAGATATCCTGCCGGATATCCGACCACAGCCCGTAGCCCGCCACGACGCCCACAAAGATCAGACCCCAGGCCATCGCCATTCGCAGAGCCTGACCCATCCGGTTGCGGAATTCCACGATCACCCAGCCGCCGACCGCGACCAGAAGCAGCAACAGAAAGGCCAGCCGGGCGAAGTTATCACCGTCCATCACCGCCTCCTCAGCCAATCAGCCCGGTGCCGCGCACCCCGTCGATCACGAACTGCACCGAAAGGGCCGCCAGCAGCATCCCCAGCAGCCGGGTGATCACGATCGTGCCAGTCCGCCCCAGCATCCGCTCCATGGGGGGCGAGGCGAGGAGGAACAGATACGTCACGAGCATCATGCCCAGCATCAGCCCCAGCACGGCGAACGTTCCCGGCCAGCCCGGCCCCGCCTGACCGACCAGCAGGATCATCGTCGCAATCGCCCCCGGCCCGGCAATCAGCGGGGTCGCCAGGGGAAAGACCGAAGGATCGTGGTCCGGCTCTGCCTGCTGCCCCTCGCGCCGCTGGGTGCGCCGTTCGAACAGCATGTCGAGCGCGGTCAGGAACAGCAATATCCCGCCCGCGATCCGGAAGGCCGGCATCGAGATGCCGATGAATCCAAGGATCGCTTCCCCCGCCAGCCCGAACATCAGCAACAGGGCCGCAGCGATGATGCAGGCGCGCAAGGCCATCGCGCGCCGCTTCTCCACGCTCATTCCCCGCGTCAGGGCGATGAACAACGGCACCAGCCCCGGCGGATCGATCACCACGAACAGCGTGGCGAAAGCGGTGATCAGAAAGGCGATTTCCGGCATGGTCCCTCGCAGGGTTTGCTCTTGCTACCCCGCGCGGCGAGTTTTGGGAAGGGCGCAGTCAGGCCGCCGCTTCCAGCTTTTCCTGCGCGGCCAGCCACATCGCCTCGGCCCGGTCCAAAGCGTCCATCACCTCGGCATACTTGCGGTTCCAGGTGTCGCGCTCGCCCCCCCGGGCCGGTTCATACAGCGCCGGATCGGCAAGCTTTTTCGCCAGCTTGTCGCGCATCTCGTTCAGTTTCGTCAGCCGGTCCTCGCTCTTGCGCACCTCGGCCCGCAGCGCCAGCACTTCGTCACGGCTGGCCTTCTTCGGCTTTTCCACCGGCTTTACCGGCCTGGCCTCTTCGTCGCCAGCCAGAAGCTGGCGGCGATACGCCTCCAGATCCTCGGTGTAGGGTGTGACCGCGCCGTCCTTCACCAGCCACAGCCGGTCGGCCACCAGCCCCAGCAGATGCATGTCATGGCTGACCAGAATGACCGCGCCGGAATACACCGTCAGCGCCTCGACCAGCGCCTCGCGGCTTTCCATGTCGAGGTGGTTCGTCGGCTCGTCGAGGATCAGCAGATGCGGCGCGTCAATGGTAGCCAACAGCAGGCTCAGCCGGGCCTTCTGCCCGCCCGACAGCCGCCCGACTGGCGTTTCTGCCTGATCCGCCATCAGCCCGAAGCCCGCCAGCCGGGCGCGGAGCCGGGCCTGCCCCTCGGCCGGGCGCAGCCGCATGATGTGTTGCAGCGGCGTCTCGTCGATGTGCAGCTCATCCACCTGATGCTGCGCAAAATAGCCGATGCGCAGCTTGGAGGACCGCACGACACGGCCATCCGACGCCTGAAGCTTACCCGCCAGCAGCTTCGACAGCGTGGATTTACCCTCGCCATTGCGGCCCAGCAAGGCGATCCGGTCATCCTGATCGATCCGCAAAGACAGCTTCTTCAACACCGGCGGCCCGCCATAGCCGACGGCGGTGCCTTCCATGTTGATGATCGGCGGCGACAATTCCTCGGGCGCGGGGAAGGTGAAGACCACCTTCTTGGCATCCTCGGGCGCGGTGATCGTCACCATCTTTTCCAGCATCTTGACGCGGGATTGCGCCTGCACCGCCTTTGACGCCTTGGCCTTGAACCGGTCGACGAAGCTTTGCAGATGCGCGCGCCGCAACTCCTGCTTCTTCGCCTCGGCCTGCAAAACGGCACGGCGTTCCGCCATCTGGCGGGCGAACTGGTCATAGGGGCCGGTCCAGTAGGTCAGCTTGCGGTCATCCAGATGCAGAATGCCCTGCACGGCCCGGTTCAAGAGGCCGCGGTCGTGGCTGATGATCAGCACGGTATGGGGGTACTTCTGCAGATAGGCCTCCAGCCACAGCGCCCCTTCCAGATCCAGATAGTTGGTCGGTTCATCCAGCAGCAGATAATCGGGTTCGGCAAACAGCACCCCCGCCAGCGCCACCCGCATTCGCCAGCCGCCGGAAAAGGCGGAGCAGGGCATCAGTTGCTGGGCCGCATCAAAGCCCAGACCCTTCAGGATGCTGGACGCCCGTCCTTCAGCCGACCAGGCGTCAATATCGGACAGCCGCGCCTGCACTTCGGCAATCCGGTGCGGATCGGTCGCCACCTCTGCCTCGGCCAGCAGGGCCGCGCGTTCGGTATCGGCCTGCAGCACCGTATCGAGAAGCGAGGTTTCTGACGACGGCACCTCCTGCGCCACGCCGCCGATCCTGGCGCGCGAGGGCAGGGTGATCGCGCCGCCCTCCAAAGCAAGCTCGCCCTTGATCAGCCGGAACAGCGTGGTTTTCCCCGCGCCGTTGCGGCCCACAAGGCCCACCTTGTGGCCGCTGGGTATGGTTGCCGACGCGCCCTCGAACAGCGGGCGGCCTTCGACGGAATAGGTGATATCTTCGATCTTCAGCATACCCCGCGCCTTGCCCCATGGCGCAGACAAGGTCAACCATCCTTGCCCGTCTTTTCATTGCCGCCGCACCATGCTAGCAGCCCGCATCCCATTCCGGCGCACCCTGCGCTGCAACCAAACGGAGAGCCTCATGGCCATCGAACGCACCCTGTCGATCATCAAGCCCGACGCGACCAGGCGCAACCTGACCGGCAAGATCAATGCCAAGTTCGAAGAGGCCGGTCTGCGCATCGTCGCACAAAAGCGCATCCACCTGACCCCGGCGCAGGCCGGTGCGTTCTACGCCGAACACAAGGAACGCGGCTTTTATGGCGAGTTGTGCGAATTCATGGCCTCGCAGCCTGTCGTCGTGCAGGTTCTGGAAGGCGAGGGCGCGATCCTGAAAAACCGTGACGTGATGGGTGCCACCAACCCGGCAAATGCTGCGGATGGCACGATCCGCAAGGAATTTGCCCTGTCGGTCGGCGAAAACTCGGTGCACGGGTCTGATAGCCCGGCCTCGGCCGCACGCGAGATTGCATTCTACTTCTCGGGCCTCGAACTCGTCGGCTAACCTGTCGCCAGCGTGATGCTCGTGTCGGCCCGGTCAGTCCACGACCGGGCCTTTCATCAAACAAACCAAGGGCGCGCGTAGGGCAACCCATTTATCGCATAAGCATTATTATGTAATACAAGCGATGCTGGAAACCCGGACGTTTGCGGGATATGCAATCGGGCACGCTGAAAAGGAAACCATCTTGCCCTTCGACCGCAGCCCCAAGATCGCGCCTTCGATCCTCGCCGCAGATTTCGCCAATTTCGGGGCCGAATGCCGCGCCGTCGAAGCCCAGGGTGCCGATTGGGTACATGTCGATGTGATGGACGGTCATTTCGTGCCGAACCTTACCTTCGGCCCGGCGATGTGCGCGGCGCTGCGCCCGCACATCTTGGGCACCATGGACGTGCATCTGATGATCGCCCCGGTTGACGCCTACATAGATGCCTTCGCGGCCGCTGGCGCCGACATCATCACCGCGCATCTGGAAGCTGGACCGCACATCCACCGAACCCTGCAAGCCATTCGTTCCACAGGCAAAAAGACCGGCCTCGCAATCAACCCCGGCACCGGGATCGATGCGGTGGCGCAGCTGTTGGATCTGACGGATCTGATTTGCGTGATGACCGTCAACCCCGGCTTTGGCGGGCAAAGCTTTCTGACAGGCCAGTTGGAAAAAATCCGCGCCCTGCGGCAAATGATCGGCGACCGCCCGATCCATATCGAGGTGGATGGCGGCATCACCGCGGCGACCGCGCCCATGGCCGTCGCGGCGGGTGCGGATGTGCTGGTGGCAGGGTCCGCCCTGTTCAAGGGCGGGTCAGTCGCCGATCCCGCGCCCTACGGAACCAACATCCGCGCCCTTCGTATCGCGGCGGAGGCAGGCCGTGGCTGACCGTATCGGACTGATTTTCGATCTGGACGGCACCGTGATCGATTCCGCCCCCGATATCCATGCAGCGGCGAATAAGGTGTTCGTCAGCAAGGGGTTGCAACCCTTTCCTTTCACCGTTGTCCGCGATTTCATCGGCAATGGCGTGGGTGTTCTGGTGTCCCGTCTCCTTGCCCATCAGGGGTTGCCCGCCAGCGGCGATCTGCATCGGGCCATGGTGGCCGACTTCATCATGATTTACGAAGAAGCCGTTGATCTGACTGTGCTTTATCCCGGCGTGGCCGATGCCTTGCAGCATTTGTCCGGCCAGGGCCACCCGATGGCGATCTGCACCAACAAACCCGAAGGCCCGGCCCGATCCATCCTTGGCCATTTCGGCCTGCTCGAACATTTCGCGGTGCTGATCGGTGGCGACAGCCTGCCGCAGCGCAAGCCCGACCCGGCCCCGCTGCTTGCGGCACAATCCCGGCTGGCAACGTCCCAAGTCCTGTTCATCGGCGACAGCGAGGTTGATGCCGAAACCGCCGCCGCAGCCCACGTGCCGCTGGCGCTGTATACCCAAGGCTACCGCAAGACGCCGGCAGAAGCGCTTGGTGCCAAGGTCATCTTTGACCATTTCGACGCCCTGCCCGGCCTGGTGGCGCAGCTCCACGGGCGCATGTGACCGCGAAAATCCCGCGAATTCGATGACATCTGCCGTCATCCGGGCCCGGATCGGCCCAATCTGGCCCTCCCCGTCTCGACAGCCGCCAGTTGCGACATTATGACACTTGCAACGCAGGGATGGCCCGCAGCATCCGATCCGGGGCTGGTGGCCGGCGCAGGCGTGAAAGGATACGATGATGAGCGAGACCACCGTCCTGCCCCTGCTGACCCGCATCGCGGTGACCAGCACGATCGACGAGGCCTGGGCGCTCGCCACGGAATTCTTCGCCAGCGCCGGTTTTCAGCGGGTCAACTACGGGTTCACCCGGTTCCGCCATATCAAGACCATCGGCGATCCGGACGATGCACTGTTCCTGTCAACCTGCGACGCCGATTATGTGAAACGCTACTTTCAAGGTGGGTTCTATGCCAAGACCCCGGTGTTCCGCTGGGCTGAACGCTCGTCCGGGGCCTGCACCTGGACCTGGGTGAAGGATGCGTTCGACGCGGGCCGCCTCTCCAACGAAGAGGCGGAGGCTGTTCGTCAGAATGCCGCCATGGGCGTCACTGCCGGTATTTCGGTCAGCTTTCCCGAAGCCTCCGCCCGGTCAAAGGGCGCGCTCGGGCTGATCGCCGACCCCGGGCTGACCCATCAGGAGGTGGACCGGATCTTTGCCACCCGGCGTGACGAAATCCTGGCTGTGTCGCATATGATGCATCTGACCATCGTGCACCTGCCGCAGCTAAGCCGCCACCGCGCCCTAAGCCCTCGCCAGCGCGAGGCGCTGGAATGGGTGGCAGACGGCAAGACGACGCAGGATGTGGCGCTTCTGATGGGCGTCTCGCCGGCGATGGTGGAAAAACACCTCCGCCTCGCGCGCGACGCACTGTCGGTCGAAACGACGGCGCAGGCCGTGGCCAAGGGCGCGCTGCTGAACATGATCTTCCAGCGCCTGCCCGAAGTGGCGCAGGCGGCGCGCTAGGCCGCGTGCCGGGACGCTTTCGTCGATTGCGCCTTTGCC
>JAYSYZ010000214.1:0-3385 GCA_043727195.1 Paracoccaceae bacterium | reverse complement strand
TTCAGTTCAGCGCTTGCCGAACAACGATCCCAGCACCCCGCGAATGATCGCCTGCCCCGATCTGGTGCCCAACTGCCGCGCAAAGCTTTTCGCAAATGCGGTGCCGATGGAATCCGACCGGCCGGCGCTTCTGGTCGGCCCCGGGTTTTTGGGCGGCGCAGAATAGCCCTTGCCGTCATAGCGCCGGGCGCGTTCGAATTCCCGGTCCGCCTCGGCCTTGCGGGCGTCCTGCGCCTCGGCGGCGGCGGCTTCGCCTGCCGCCCGTTCAGCCTTGGCGCGCAAGCGTTCATAGGCACTGTCACGGTCCACCGTGATGTCATACTTGCCCTTGACCGGCGATGACGCCATCAGCGCCGCCCGCACAGCCTCGTCAATCGGGCCAAGCTGGCTGGACGGCGGGCGGATCAGCGTGCGCTCGGCCACCCCCGGAATGCCCTTGGCTTCCAACAGCGAGGTGACCGCCTCGCCGGTGCCCACGTCGCGGATCGCATCCTCGATGGCAAAGCGCGGATTGGGGCGGTAGGTTTCGGATGCCAGACGCAGGTCCTTCTGATCTTTCGCGGTGAACGCGCGCAATGCGTGCTGCACCCGGTTGCCCAGTTGCCCGAGGATGTTTTCGGGCACATCCGCCGGGTTCTGGGTGATGAAATACACCCCCACCCCCTTGGACCGGATCAGCCGCGCCACCTGTTCAACCTTGGCCACCAGCGCCTTCGGTGCGTCGTCAAACAACAGATGCGCCTCGTCGAAAAAGAACACCAGCTTCGGCTTGTCGGGATCGCCCACTTCGGGCAGCGTCTCGAACAGTTCCGACAGCAGCCAAAGCAGGAACGTCGCGTACAGCCGGGGCGAATTCATCAGCCGGTCGGCGGCAAGGATGCTGATCCGCCCCCGCCCCGCCGAATCGGTCAGCATCAGGTCAGCCAGATCAAGCGCCGGTTCGCCGAACAGTTCCGCCCCGCCCTGGTTTTCCAGAACCAGCAGCCGGCGCTGGATCGCCCCCACGGATTCCTTGGATACCAGCCCGTAGCGCGCTGAAATGGCATCGGCATTCTCGGCCACGAACACCAGCAGCGCCTGCAGATCCTTCAGATCCAGCAGCGGCAGTTCTTCCTCGTCCGACAGGCGGAAGGCCACGTTCAGCACCCCCTCCTGCGGTTCTGACAGTTCCAGAAGCCGGCTCAGCAGCAGCGGGCCCATCTCTGCCACCGTGGCGCGGACAGGATGGCCGCGCTTGCCGAACAGATCCCAGAAGATAACCGGAAACGCCTGATATGTCAGGGGAAACCTGATCGTGTCCGACCGTTTCATAAAGGCGTCGTGCAGCTTGCCAGTGGCCGAACCAGCCACCCCGATGCCCGACAGATCACCCTTCACGTCCGACAGGAACACCGGCACGCCCGCCGCCGAAAAACCTTCGGCGAGGATCTGCAACGTCACCGTCTTGCCGGTGCCGGTGGCGCCGGCGATCAGCCCGTGCCGGTTGCCGTATTTCAAAAGCAGCGATTGCGCTGACCCATACCCCTCGCCACCGCCGCCCACAAAGATGCTGTCTGCCACACTGGATATCTCCGCCACGCCGATGCCTCATCCTTTCCGCGCGACGCGCCTGTCGGGCCGCCGCGTACCTGCCGCACGCCGCCAAAATACATTGTTAACCCCCTTCTGCCAGACTTGATCGCGTCGGCTCGCCTGTTGCAGGCGCACTGGCGGTGACTTCCTCCCTGTCGACTGGCCGCGCCCTTGAAAAGGCGCGGTTTTTTTACCGACAAATGTGATCCGGCGACCGGTAGAATCCCGTTGACGCCTGCGCCGTTCCGCCGTAGCGTCCCGATCCATGAAGTCGGCCAGTCCGACAGGGAGCAAAAAAAGAATAGTAATAGGGCCGGTTCCGCCGGCCCTTTTTCGTTTGTGCCGCGGCTTCGGCGCAACCCTGCCCGGTCCGCTTTTCAGACCTGACTTGGCAGGTCCGCCATGATAAGACCCGCCCGACGTCGTGACGACCCTACAAAGGAATGGCCACAAATGGCAAAAACCACGCTGACCTCGCTTGCCCTTTTGCTGTGCCTTGCCGCAGCACCGCTGGCCGCGCAGACAACCGAAGAGCCCGCCGCCGAAGCACCCGCAACCGAAGCTCCCGCAACCGATGGCGCGCCCGCCGATGGTGCAAATGCCGAAGGACTGTCGATGGGGGCCGAAGTGGGCGCCGACGGCGGTGTCGGGTCCACCTATGTGGCGGCGAATTTCGAAGCTTGGGAACAGCGATGCGTGCGCACCGAGGCGGGCATCGACCCGTGCCAGCTTTACATGCTGTTGAAAGACGAACAAGGCAACGCGGTGGCCGAATTCACCATGTTCGGCCTGCCGGAAGGCGCGGAAGGCCCCGCCGTCGCCGGTGCCACATTCATCGCGCCGCTGGAAACCCTGCTGACCGCCGGGATGATGCTGCAGATCGACACTGCCAAGCCCAAGGCCTACCCCTTCACCTTCTGCGCCCAGATCGGCTGCGTGTCGCGGCTTGGATTCACCGCCGAGGAAGTGGCGCAAATGAAAAGTGGCGCCAATGCGGTGATCACCATCGTGCCCTTCGTGGCCCCGGATCAGAAAGTCACCCTGACCCTGTCGCTGAAAGGCTTCACCGCCGGGCTTGAGGCTGTCGACAAGGCCAACGCCGCCGCCGATGCTGCGGCCGCCGCTGCCGCCCCGGCACCTGCCGCACCCGCCGACGCTCCGGCAGAACCGGCGACAAACCCCTGATCTTGCCGTCAGGCATAAGTAAGGGCCGATCCGCAAGGGTCGGCCTTTGTCATTGGGCCTTGCGAAAGGCCAGCACGGCGTTCAGCCCGCCAAAGGCAAAGGCGTTGCTCAACGCCGCCTCGACCTTGGCAGGCCGAGCGGCATTGGCCACCACGTCCAGCGCGCAATCCGGATCAGGCTCCTGATACCCCACGGTCGGCGGCAGGATGCCCTTTCCCAGCGCCATCAGACAGGCCAGCGCCTCCAGCGCGCCGGTGGCGCCGATGGCGTGCCCGTGCATCGCCTTGGTTGACGACACCGGCGGCGGCACCGCGCCAAAGACCTGCCGGATCGCGGCACTTTCGGTGCGGTCATTGGCGGCTGTGCCGGTACCATGCGCGTTGATGTAGCCCACATCGTCCGGCACCATCCCGGCATCCTGCAGCGCCATCCGCATGGCCCGCGCCGCCCCCTCGACGCCGGGGGCGACGATATCGCCCGCATCTGCCGTCATCCCGAAGCCGGCCACCTCGGCCAACACGCGTGCCCCCCGGGCGCGCGCATGATCCTCGGCCTCGAACACCAGCACCGCCGCCCCGTCGCCGATCACCATGCCGGTACGGTTGGCCGAAAACGGGCGGCAGGCGTC
>JAYSYZ010000213.1:0-8845 GCA_043727195.1 Paracoccaceae bacterium | reverse complement strand
TGATCCGGTTGACGCCCAGCCGCTTGGCCACATCCGCCTGCGTCAAACCCTCGACATAGTAATGCCAGGCCGCGCGCACCCGAAGCTGGGCGTGGGGGGGGGGAAGCACGAGACTGGTTACCTCGGACTGGTCCGCTTCTATCTGATTCAGCATCTGCTCTCAATATTCGTTGGATCAACATTACCCTGACTGTACGATTCGCGCGAGCATCCTTCCAGAAGTTTTGTTTAGACTTTGCTGGTGGAAACTTAGCCTGCAACGTGTCCGATGTCGGCGGGATTCCGTCCTGTCCTACGCAAACAGGCTGCTCAGCCGCCGGTTTGCTCGTTCACCTTACTTGACGGAGGTGTTGAACATATGATATCTTAACAGTGCAGATGTGCTAAACCTGCCCGGCGAACAGAAAGCGACAATGTCGCCGGAATGTGTCGGGAAGGACGCCCGCTGCAGGGGTCCAGGGGGGGGAGATATGGCCGAGATTTACGATCACGCCGGAAATGCGGTGCGTCACTCGCGGGCGCGCGTGAACGGCATTCGGATGCATTACGTCACGGCGGGCAGCGGTGAGCCGCTGTTGCTGTTGCACGGAACGCCGAAGACCAGCTTTTACTGGCACCGCCTTTTCCCGTTGCTCACCGAACGATTCACCGTGGTGGCCCCGGACCTGCGCGGCTTCGGTTATACCGATAAGCCGCCCGTTTCCGAAGGCTACGATTCGGCAACCAACGCCACCGACGTCGCTGAACTGATGGCGCAGCTTGGCCATGAAACATACCACGTCCACGGCGAGGATCGTGGTGCCGAGTTCGCCTATGCTCTGGCGGCCATGCATCGCGACAAGGTCACGACACTTTCGTTTTGCGAGATGCTGCTGTCGGGTCAAGGCTTGGAAGAATGGTCCAACTTTACCACCGACAACATCTCTGCGCAGTTCCGCCAGAAAGGCGTCTGGGTCTGGCATATCCCGTTTTTCTGGATTCCCCACCTGCCCGAAATGCTGATCCAGGGCCACGAGCGCGAATTCTGGGAGTTCTGGATCAAGGCCGAGACGTGGAACCCCAACGCCATCTCGCCCGAGGCGCTGGATGAATGGATCGCCTGCCTGATGGCGCCCGGTGGCCTTCGTGGCTGCATGGAAACCTACCGTGCGGGCCTGAAGAACGCCGAAATCAACCGCGGCCTCGTTGCCGAAAAGCTTACGCTGCCAATCATGACAGTCGGCGCCCCCGAGTTCTTTGGCCCCTTGGTCGAGGATCAGATGATGCGCGTGTCGAATGGCGTCGAGCGTTCGGCCGTGTTCGAGGAGTGTGGCCACAGCCTTGCGCTGGAAGCACCTGAGCGTTTGGCGAAAATGCTGCAAGAATTTATGCTGGGCCGCTGAGCCAAGCCCCGAACGACCCCGGGCAGCGCACAGAATTGCGCCCGGGCCTGAAATCTTACTGCATGGGAGAGAAATGATGAAACTCAAGTTACTGGGCTTGTCCGCCGCCCTGCTGACGGCCACGGCCCTTCCACTGTTCGCCCAAGACGCGAGCAACATCGGGGAAGTAGATCAGCCGCTTTGGTACCAGCCGCCGTCCGCAAAGACGCTTGAACTTGCCAAGATCGACGACCTGTCGGAAACCGTCGTGAGTGACGGCCCGAAAGGTGAGGTCGGCGTCCTCGGATCCAGCATCCAGGTCAGCGATGAACAGCTGCAAAAGATCCGCGACGGCAAATTCACAGTGGCGATCGCGATGGGCTGGCTCGGCGACGACTGGGCCACGCAACAGCTGATCGGTCTGAAGGAAACTTTCGCCGACCTCGGCATCGAGGTGGTGGCCGAAACCAATGCAAACTGGGATGATGCCAAGCAGATCGCCGATCTGCAGACCATCGCCGTGCTTCAGCCCGACCTCGTCGTATCGATCCCGCTGAACCCAGCAACCACGGCGGACGCGTTCAAAGCACTGGCGGATGCCGGCAGCGAAATCGTGTTCATCGACCAGCCCGTGAACGGCATGAGCCCGCCCAACGACTATGCCGGCGTGGTATCTTCGGACAACCTGGCGCTCGGCATGTATCTTGCCGACGAACTGGCCCAGTCGCTGGACGGCAAGGGTGAAGTAGGTGCCATGTATTTTGCCAACGACTTCTACGTGACCAATCTTCGCTATATCGGGTTCGTCGCGCGGCTGATGGCAAAGTATCCTGACCTCAAGCTGATCGCCGCCGCTGGCCACGACAACCCAGATCGCGGCATGGAGGTCGCCCAGGGCATGCTGGCGCGCTATCCGACAATGAACGGGCTTTATGCCTCCTGGTCAATCCCGGCCATGGGTGCAGAATCTGCCGCGCAGGCAGCGGGCCGCACGCCCGAGGACTTTGCGATTGTAAACGAGAACTTCGACCAGATCGTCGCGGCCAACATGGCAAAGGGCGGTTTCATCAAGGGGATCTCGTCGCAGCGCCCCTATGACCAAGGGGTGGCCGAGGCGCGGCTCGGAGCGCTCGCCCTGATCGGCGAGGATGTGGCTGATTACGTGGTGGTTCCGCCGCTGCGCGTGACGCGCGACAACCTCGCCGCCTCTTACGAGACCATCTACCGGATGCCTCTGCCCGACGCGATGGCGGCTGATCTGAAGGCAAACTGAGCCTGCAATACAGCGAGAGGCCGGTCCACCGGCCTCTCGAACACCCCTTTCGCAAGGCAAGCCGACATGTCAAGTCCGACGCCTGAACGTCAATCGCCGAACGTCCTTGATCTGCGCGAAGTCGACAAGGCCTTTGCCGGTATCCGTGTTCTTCGGGGCGCGAACTTCGAACTGCGCCGTGGCGAAGTTCATGCACTGATGGGTGGCAACGGCGCGGGCAAATCCACGCTGATGAAGATCCTGACCGGCAACTACACGCGCGACGGCGGCACCATCCTGATCGACGGGCAAGAAGTCCAGATGGCCACACCGCAGGACGCCCAGAAGCATGGCATCGCCATGATATTTCAGGAATTCAGTCTGATACCAACCCTGACGGTGGCGCAGAACATCTTTCTCAACCACGAACCGCGTGTCGGTGGTCTGTTGTCAGACGCCGAGGCGGAACGCCGCGCCGCCCGCATCCTGGCCGATCTGGGCGAGAACATCGACCCGCGTGCCAGCGTCGATACCCTATCCGGCGGCGCCCAGCAAATGGTCGAGATCGCCAAGGCACTGTCCAAGGACGCCCGGATTCTGGTGATGGACGAGCCGACCTCCGCCCTGTCCGAGCACGAGGTTTCGACCCTTTTCAAGCTCGTGCGCAAACTGCGCGACGATGGAATTTCGGTCGTCTACATCTCGCACCGCATGGCCGAAATCTTTACGATCTGCGACCGCATCACGGTGATGCGTGACGGGCGCGACGTGCTGACCTCCGCCACATCGGATATCACGATGGACGGCCTCATCGAGGCGATGCTTGGCGAAGACGTTGGTGCCAAGATGCACTGGCAGGCCCGCCCAGCCCCAACAGATGCGCAACCCGTCCTGGAGGTGCGCGACCTGAGCCTGCTGCAGCGGGTGCATGGCGTCACCTTTGACGTGCGCGCGGGCGAGATTGTCGGCCTCGCGGGGTTATCGGCGTCGGGCCGGACCGAGATTGCCGAAGCCATCTTCGGCTTGCGGACCCGCAAAGGCGGCGAGGTCCTGATAGACGGCAAACCCGTGCGCACGACGCAAGAGGCCATCGCCGCGGGCGCAGCGCTGGTGCCTGAAAATCGCCGCACGCAGGGGCTGGTGCTTGAACATTCGCTGCAGGCCAATCTTGTGCTGCCATCGCTGGCGCGCTTTGCCCGGGGCGTCCTGATGCGCGACGGCGCGGGACGGCGCGCAGCCGAAGAGCATATTCGCCGGCTGCGCATTCGCACTGACGGGCCTGACAAAGTCGTCTTGCTGCTTTCCGGGGGAAACCAGCAAAAGGTCGTGGTCGCCAAGTGGCTGGAGCGCAAGCCCCGCTTGCTGATCCTCGACGAGCCGACAATCGGTGTGGACATCGGGGCCAAGGCCGAACTGGTGGAAATTGTGCGGACAATTGCCAGCAGCGGCTGCGCGGTACTGGTGATCTCGTCCGAGTTCGAAGAACTGCTGGCGATGAGCGACCGCGTGCTGGTGCTTCACGGCGGAAAATTGATCAAAGAAATGCGGCGCGACGAGATCGCATCCGAGGAGGTACTGCATCATGCTATCCAAGGCTAAGATTGCCGATGATGGACAGGGCGGCGCGGCGGGTGCCGGTGCCGCAGGTGGCATCGCTGCCGGTGGCGTTGCCGCGGCTGAGGCGGAATCGCCGCTGAGCATCTGGCTCAAGCGCGTCGATTGGCGCAACTATGTCGTCTATCTGTTCTTTGCGGTTGTGTTGATCTTTTTTGCCATCACCATCGGCGACAAGGGCTTTTTGACGGTCACCAATCTGTTCAACATCGCTCGCAATACCGCTCAGCTTGCAGTCATCGCCGTTGCGCTTACCTTCGTCATATCGGCAGGGGAACTCGACCTGTCGGTCGGGTCGACGGCAGCGCTGTCGGCACTTGTCGCTGGCATGGCCATGGCGGCGGGCTGGGGCCCGCTGGGCGGCCTCGCCGCAGGCCTTTCGGCGGGACTTGCGGTGGGTCTGGTCAACAGCTTTTTCGTCGTTCTGATCGGTATCCCGTCATTCCTTGTGACACTCGGAATGCTGCAATTCGTGCACGGCCTTGCCATGCGTGTCACCTACACCAACCCGGTTCCCATCGCCGAAGACGGCTTCAACACCTTCTTTGGCAAGGGCTGGTTCCTCGGCTTGCCGTCGCTTCTGATCTGGTCGGTGTTGGTGGTGGCGCTTGGCCACATCGTGCTGCGCTACACGACCTTTGGTCGCCAGGTTTTGGCAACCGGGGGAAACCGGGTTGCCGCTGCCTATTCCGGCATCCGGACCGGGCGGGTCAAGTTCTTCTGTTTCCTTTTGTCCGGGGGGGCGGCCGCATTGGCGGGCCTTCTTTACACGGGAATGATGTCCACCGCTCGCTACAACTTTGGCGAGGGCGACGAGCTGGATGCAATTGCCGCAGTCATCCTGGGCGGAACAAGCCTGTTCGGCGGTCGCGGCACGGTGATCGGCACCTTTGTCGGGGCCCTGCTGATCGGTACGATCAATAACGGACTGATCATCATGGGTCTGGACGTAAGCGAGCAATACATGGTCGCAGGGGCCATCATCATCCTGGCTGTGGCATTTGGAAAGCGACCCGTTCGGTAAACGATGGGCCGACAGTCGGCTTGCACAGAAAGAAATCGATCCGGTCCAAACGCGCTCATGGGCCCGTGGCGATGCGCTGCACGCATCGGGACCGGATCGGGAACTGCCTGTCACTTCCGTGACTGTCAGTCCCGCTACGAATGTGCGGTGCTCCTGGTTTTTCCAGACACCTGCCCTTCTCAGTTCCACCGTCAGCAATCAAAGCCAGTATCAGGCTTTTTCCCGACCCCGGCGCGCAAGGCCGCAGCAGCCCCCCGCAGCCGACTGTTCATTTTCCAATAATACTACTTTAGCACGGTGTACCCGACACGGGACCTTGCACGGGCAAAGGCAGAAGGTCACTGACCATTGCTGTCGGAGGGGTACCATGAGGTCAAGCATTCTGCTTTCCGCGCTGGCAGCGGCCTTTAGCAAGGCAGCTGGCGGCGCGCGTCCAGAAGGTCTGACAGTGGGGTTTTCGCAGATCGGGTCGCAATCCGGCTGGCGTGCGGCGGAAACCGCGGTGACGCGGGCCGAAGCTGCAGCGCGTGGCATTGATCTCAGGTTTGCCGATGCCCGGCAAAAGCAGGAGTCAGATCAAGGCAATCCGCGGCTTCATCGCCCAAGGGGTGGATGCGATCCTGCTTGCGCCGGTGGTGCCCACCGGCTGGCAGGATGCGCAGGAGGCGGGCACTCCCGTGGTCCTTCTTGATCGCGGCGCCGATACTGATCCGGGTCTGTTTCTTGCGCCCGTCGCCTCCGACCAGGAAGGTCGGATATCCTTGTTTTCTCCATCGACGCGGTGCCCGATCTCGTCGCCGCCATGGCGGCGGCCGATGCCAATGCAACGGTGGAACAAACCGCAAAAATGGCCGGCCCGGCGTTCGACGTGACCGAACCAGGCAGCTTGATACCGCAGATTCCGGGCCGGGCGGCGGCGCGAAACTTTCATTCCTTCGGGATCGGCGAGCCTGGCACCGGGATCGTCTCTGGCCGTTTCTCGGTCGGCATACCGCGTTTCCCGCACCGCCCTGCGCGTGGAGACGCTCGAGGCCAAGGGTCTGGTCGAAGCCCGGCCCAAGGGCGGCACCCGCATCTCGCCGCGCAGCCGGTGGAACACGTTCGAGATCGAAGTTCTGTCGTGCCACTTCGAGACAAAGTCGGATCGCAGCGTCGTCAACAACCTGTTTGACGTGCGAAGGTCCCTAGAACTGCCCGCTGCAAATCGCGCAGCCCGCCTTTGATTGCAGCGACCAGATTCGCCAGCACAATGCCCTCGTCACCGCGATCGAGGTTGGCGACCGCGACGCCGCGCGCGCGGCGATGGCGGCGAACATTGATGCCGAACGTCACCTTTCGTTGCAGGCTTTTTCCGCATTATATCAACCTGTTGCCGGCAAGCAGACCTGCGCCAAAACACCGGGTCCGCCATTACTGTAACGGCCCTGCCGGCTCCGCCCACCGCCCCGGGCGTCCTTTCGCCTTGCCAAGCCCTTGCCCGAACCGCGCCAAGCGTTTACTGCGCGATTGACCCTCCGGAGGCACCGATGCGTAAGGCCGACATTACCCGCAAAACCGCCGAGACCGATATTGCCGTAACCGTCAATCTTGACGGCACCGGCCAATATGATTGCCAGACCGGCGTGGGCTTCTTTGACCACATGCTCGATCAGCTGGCCCGTCACAGCCTGATCGACATCACCCTGCGCGCAAAAGGTGACCTGCACATCGACGATCACCACACTGTCGAGGATGCGGGCATCGCACTGGGTCAGGCGATCACCCGCGCCTTGGGCGACAAGTCCGGCATCCGGCGCTACGGTCACTTCAACCTGGCGATGGACGATGCGCAGGTGGCTTGTGCGCTAGACCTCTCCGGTCGCCCCTATCTGGTCTGGAACCTCGCCTTTCCGACCCCCAAGATCGGCAGCTTTGACACCGAACTGGTGCGGGAGTTTTTTCAGGCGCTGGCCACCCATGGCGGCATCACCCTGCACCTCGATCTGATCCACGGTCTGAACAGCCACCACATCGCCGAGGCCGCGTTCAAATCGGTGGCCCGCAGCCTGCGTGCGGCAGTGGAACCTGATCCGCGTCACACCGGCCTGCCGACGACCAAGGGCATGCTGTGAGCCTGACCGTCCTTGTCGATTACGACAGCGGCAATCTGCATTCCGCCGAAAAAGCCTTTCAGCGCATGGCGTTGGAGGTGGGGGCGGGCGATGTCCTCGTCACGTCCCGGCCCGAGGATGTGGCCCGCGCCGACCGGATCGTGTTGCCCGGCGATGGGGCGTTTCCGGCCTGCCGCGCCGCCCTCGGGCTCCATGGCGGCTTGTTCGAGGCGCTCGAAGAGGCAGTCACGATCCGGGCGCGGCCGTTCTTCGGCATCTGCGTCGGCATGCAGATGCTGGCCACCCGGGGCCACGAATACCACGACACGCCGGGCTTTGACTGGATCGGTGGCGCGGTGGTAAAGATCGTTCCCGGCGATCCCGCCCTGAAAGTGCCGCACATGGGCTGGAACGATCTTGTCATCGACCATCCGCACCCGGTGCTTGCGGGCGTGGCCACCGGCGATCATGCCTATTTCGTGCATTCCTACCATTTCCGGGTGGCAGATCCGGCGCATCGTCTGGCGCATTGCGACTATGCCGGTGCGATCACCGCCATCGTCGGCCGCGACACCATCATCGGCACCCAGTTCCACCCCGAAAAATCCCAGGCCGCCGGCCTGCGGCTGATTGCCAACTTCCTCACCTGGCGACCCTGACCGAGGATTTGCAGCGCATCGGGATCGATTGGCCGCGTCTTTCGTGCCCAGCCACCCCCGCCACGCCACCCCCGCCGGACGTCAGAACACCACCCCGACGGGCATCTTACCCCTGAAATTTGTCAATGGCGGCCCGATTTTCGTCGGGGCAGCAGCGCTTGCAAGGCCGAAAACCCGCTGCCACCGCCCCCACCACAGTCTCGAACCATACAACATTCCGCCGCAACGGCGCCCGCGCCGGGCATCCCGGCCGGCAGAGGATCCCGGTCGTTTTCACCGCATAGACCCCGACCCCCGGCTGCCGCGCCAGAAGCCCCTCCCACTCCGCCGCCGTCAGCGCCCGACCAGCCATCGCCCCGCTCCCACCGTCCAATGCCGTCAACCCGGTCCGGACATCACACTCCGCCAGTGACGTCGGATCTTTCACGGCTCCTTCCGGTCAAGCCTTAGCCCGGCCGGACCATCCGCCGCGACCCGATCCTTGCGGGTTAGTTCACCCGCATCCAGGTGCCGCCATCGCGGCAGATGCCCAGAACGCAACCCCGCACCGCCAGCTTGTCGCCGGTCAGCTGCATGTCGGAATTATAGGTCTTGTCGCGGTCGGGCGACCAGACCTTGCCGTCATCATACGCACCACCGCCATACGCCACCATGTCCCAGATGATCCGCTTGCCGATGTTCTCACTGGCCTTTTCAGTGCCATTGGAATCAAACGCCTTGATCAGCGTGCCGCAGAATGCCGCGCCGCAGGGTTTGACCTCCACATGGCCGAAGTTGCCGTTGTCGTCGGGCTTGGTCTTCCACACGCCTTCCACCGGGTCACCGGCAAAGGCGGCGCTGCCTGC